>JBOHAB010000095.1:0-9919 GCA_050697655.1 Gaiellaceae bacterium | reverse complement strand
GGCGGAGACAGCGCGGCGGCCACGAGCGCAGCGAGCACGGCGAAGGCGACCAACAGCCGCAGCCGCGGCCCGTGCCGCGGCGCCGGCTCCCGCTCGGCATAGGCGCCGCGCACGACCGACCAGGTTCGGCGCTGTGCCTCGAGCTCGTCGGGCACGCGCACGGCCAGGAGCCCATCGCGGACGGAGCTCGCGTTCATCGCTCCTCCGGAGGGCCGATGGCTCCTTGGAGCGCGTCGAGCCCGCGGCGCAGGCGCGAGTTCACGGTGCCCCGCGGTAGCTCGAGCATCCGCGCGATCTCGCCGGGGCTGTACTCGAGCACGTAGCGGAGCACGACGACGGCGCGATGGTCGGGCGAGAGCGAGGCGAGCGCTGTGACGATGTCCTCCGGGAGCGGGGCGGGGGGGTCTCCCCGCTCCTCGGCCGCGAACCCCTCGATGGTCTCGCCCGCACCCACCTCGCGCCGCAAGGCGCGCGCCCGTGCCCAGTCGATCGCCCGGTTGACCACGATGCGGTGCAGCCAGGGGCCGAACGGGCGCGCAGCGTCGAAACGGTCGAGTGCGCGCACGGCGGCGAGGAAGCCTTCCTGCGCGATGTCCTCGGCCGCGGCTGCGTCGTGCACGACGAGGTACGCGGCGCGATATGCGCGCGGCCAGTGAGCGCGAAAGAGCGCCTCGAAATCGGAGGCCGACCCAGCCTGAGCGCCGCGCACCCAGGCGCGCTCGTCACGGCCCGCGCCCGCCATCGCGTGCCGACTATACGAGGGCGCGCCGCCATCCGGTCCATCGCCCGGGAATACGGCCCCGGGCCTTGCGGAGGTCCCGGCGCCGTCGTACGCTTCCTAGGCGATGCCTGCGTGCGCGTGCTGCCGCGGCGAGGTCGTGGAGCGCTTTCGCTTCTGCCCCTGGTGCGGCGCCGCGCAGCGGATGAAGATCGTCGAGTTCTTCGCCGCGCATCCGCTCGTCGAGGAGGATCCGGAGAAGGCTCTCCGCGTCTCGCGGTACCTGGGCGACTTCGAGGAGAACAGGCATGTCCGCTTCAGCGTCTGGAGCGGCATGACGCCCCGGGCCGAGGCGGCCGTCTCGCTCACCGAGGAGGAGGCCGAGCGGCTGGCTCGTTTCCTCGAAGACACGGCGAGGGTCCCGGAACAGCCGACCGCGGGCTGAGAAGGCCACGAACGGCACGGGCGTGTCGTGCTGCCCTGCCGGCGGTGAGGCTTCCCGCCGGGAGTTCGACGACGAAGGATGCGGCGTCCGGGAACCTGTGGTTTTGCCAGTTGGGCGCCGTTCCGTTCGGCCAGCGCATCGAGCGGAACCGCTCGCCGGCGAGGCGAGCGTAACGCCGCGCCGTCGCCCGGCTGTCACCCCAGGCCCGGACGACATCCTGTGGCTGGTGGTACCAGATCGTCACGTCGGGTCGGGCGCGGAGAACGAGGCGTCGTGCCGTCAGCGTCTCCCGCTCGGACCAGGGGCGAGGGCCCGAATGCTCAGGATCCCACCAGCGTCCGCTCGCCTTCCACTGGGAGCCGAAGTTTCGGTTCAGGTCGACGCCGCGGCCGTTCACGCGGGAGCCGAGCCGCCGCCCGTCCGGGTTCAGTGTGTGGACGATCCACAGGTCGAGGTCTGCCGGAGGCGCTCCTTGTGCAAGTCGCTTCGTGATCGTGACGCCCTCGCACTCGTCGCCGTGGATGCAGCCGACGACGAGGATCGTCCGCGGGCTCGAGAAGTCGCCGTAGCGGTGCGCGCGGATCGCCCGCCCTCGGTCGGAGTACCCGAGGACGCCGTGCCACTCCTGAGGGACGTGACCGGGAGAGATCGCGGCGAGGAAGGCGGCGGTTAGCCAGGCGGCGCTCACGGCAATCGATACGGTATGGGCTCGGGCCGGGGTCCGGGACCCGGCCACGATCTGGCGTCGTAGTCGTTCTGCTGGTGCGAATCGCCCTCGCCACGTTGGTACTCGCGCTCGTCGCCGCGGCGGGTGCGGCAGCCTTCCCGGATCCCGGGACGGGCGAGCCGCGCGCCTGGGAGCCGGCGACGCCCGAGGCCGAGGTCGTCTGGCGGCAGTCCGTTGCGGTTGGGACGCCTGCCAACGGCCGCCTCGAACGAGGCGTCAGGTTCCCCGCCGAGGGCGAGCACTTCTTCACATGGGATCCCGTCCTCCACCATGTGCCCAACCGCGGCGTTCGGCGCTGGGGCACCGACCGGCTTCTACGCATCGTCCTCAGGGTCGTCCGGGAGTACGCGGAGGCGCACCCGGCGGCCCCGCGCGTCGGTATCGGCGACGTCAGCCTCCGGCGAGGGGGCCCGTTTGGACCGGTGCACATGACCCATCGAAACGGGCGGGACGTCGACGTGTACTACCCCCGGCGCGACCGGAAGGAGCGGCCGCCGACGCTGGTCTCGCAGATCGACCGCCGGCTCGCGCAGGATCTCGTCGACCGCTTCGTCGCCGCCGGGGTGAAGCTCGTCTACGTCGGCCCCAACACGGGGTTCACCGGCCGCCGGGGCATCGTGCGCGTGCTGTGGAACCACGACAACCACCTGCACGTACGCATCAGGGGTAAGAGTGCCTGAGGTGTCCTAAGAGCTTCGCCTCTTGCGCCGAACCGCCACCTGGCTCCTGATCGCGGCCGTCGTCGCCCTCGGACTCGCCGCGGCCGTGGATGCGTTCCGCCAGGAGCCCGAGCCCGTCGGCGCCGGCGAGTCGCCGAGCACCGGGGGGCCCTCCAGGCAGCAGCAGCTGGCGATGCGCCAGCTGCGGGAGGCCGGCGTCAGCGGCGTGCTCACGTACTCCGACGATGACTGCCGGCTGAGGGCCGTGTCGCTCCCCGAGCTGGAGCCCGTGCGGGCGCCGTCGTTTGCGATGTGCCGGCCGGCGACGTCCACCGGTGGGCTGACGGCAATCGACGGCGAAGTGGTCTGGGCCGGCCTCGGCTACGGGACCGCCGACGTCGTGCTCTCCCGGGAGGCGCTCTCGCGCGCCGTAAGGCGGGACTACGGCTTCCCGGTCGACGATCGTGCCGGGTTCCGGGCGGTGCGAGCGACCGGGCTCGAGCGCGGTCGCTACGTCGTGCTCGCGGACTCGAGCGACGAGCCGCGAGAGCGGGTGCTCGCGGCCTTCCAGGGACGGCGGGCGCTCTTCGTCCACCCCGGGTGGTGGGTGGGAGACGCCCAGGCGATTCGCCCGAGCTCGACGGGCCGCTACTACGCCCTGCTGGGCCGAGACCCGCCCGTGTTCACGAGCGGTGGTCACGAGGTCGGCCTCCCGGCGGGCGTGCCCCCGGCCCGGGCCGTTGCCTGGTCGCCAGACGACCGCTGGACCGCCGTGGCCGCCCAGGCCAGCGTCTACGTCTTTCCCAGTGAGGCACGAACGCCCGTCGTGCGCATTCCGCTCGCGGTCCACGATCTCGACTGGGCTTCCGCGGAGGGGTCGAGCTCGCCTTAACTCCCCAGGGGCACCCCATCCCACCACCCGCTTTCGAGCGTACAGCTGAAATCCGCACGCGTGGCGCGCGGATCGTGCCGATTCTGTAACGCGCCCAAGGGCCAACGCGTGGCGGCCAGCGGCCGCGGCAGAAGGCGACCTAGAATCCGTCGCGTGGGGTACGAGCCGCTCTCCGACGAGCAGCGCGAGATCCGCGACCTCGTCCGGACCCTTGCTCGCGAGCGCATCGCGCCGCGCGCCGCCGAGATCGACGACTCGGGCGAGTTCCCGTGGGACATGGTCGAGCTGTTGCGCGACCACGAGATCCTCGGGCTTCCCTTCGAGGAGCGCTTCGGGGGCACCGGGACCGGCACGCTCATGGTCCTCGTCGCCATCGAGGAGATCTCGAAGGCCTGCGCGACGACCGGGCTGATCCTGGCCCTCCAGGAGCTCGGCGCGCTCGCGATCAAGAACGACGGCACCGAGGAGCAGAAGGAGCGCTACCTCCCGCGCCTGGCGAGCGGCGAGTGGCTTCCCGCGTACGCGCTCACCGAGGCGGGCTCGGGCTCCGACGCGGCGGCAATGCGCTCCGAGGCCAGGCGCGAGGGAGACGAGTACGTCCTCAACGGCTCGAAGAGGTTCATCACCAACGCCGGCGTGGCGGGGGTCTACGTCGTCTTCGCCAAGACCGACCCGAGCGCCGGGCACAGCGGCATCTCCGCCTTCATCGTCGAGGCCGACGCTCCGGGCTTCGAGGTCGGCCGGATCGAGCCGAAGATGGGCATCAAGGGCTCCACGACGGGCGAGGTCTTCTTCACCGACTGCCGGATCCCGGCGGCGAACCGGATCGGCGAGGAGGGTCACGGCTTCAGGGTTGCCATGCGCGTCCTCGACCGCTCCCGCCCCGGGATCGCCGCCCAGGCGCTCGGAATCGCGCAGGGTGCCACCGACTATGCGCTCGAGTATGCGAAGTCGCGCGAGACGATGGGCAAGCCGATCGCGGAGCATCAGCTGATCGCCGCGAAGCTCGCCGAGATGGAGACGAAGTGCGAGGCGGCTCGCGGGCTCCTCTACAAGGTCGGCATGGCGATCGACGAGGGCGTCGAGCCGCTCGCCAAGCTCTCGGCGATGGCGAAGCTCTTCTGCGGCGACACGGCCATGGAGGTCACTACCGAGGCCGTCCAGATCCTCGGCGGCTACGGCTACATGAAGGAGTACCCGGTCGAGCGCATGATGCGCGACGCGAAGATCACGCAGATCTACGAGGGCACGCAGGAGATCCAGCGGATCGTGATCGCCCGCGAGATGGTGCGCGAGGAACGCGCGTCGGTTCTCGCCGAGGCCCTCTAACTCTTGGCGGCCCGGCGCGCGGCCTTGTGCGCGCGCTTCATTTCCTGGTAGCTCTCGAGCGCCTCGTAGGAGTCGACGTCCCCGAGGGTCGGATGCTTCGGTGCGACGTTCTCCCAGCCGGGCGGGCGGATGCCGTAGCGCTTGCCGAGGATCGCCAGGAGGGATCGGGCCTTCATCTCCCCGATCCCCGGCAGGGCGAGCAGCCGGCGCTGGAGGTCCTCGCCGCTCTCCGCCTCGAGCCAGACGCGCTCCGCCGCCCCGTCGTAATCCTCGACCAACGCGGCGCAGAGCTCCTGCACGCGCCTCGCCATGTTCCGCGGGAAGCGGTGGATCGCGGGCCGCTGGCGGAACAGCGCCTCCAGCTCGCCGGGGTCGGCCGCCGCGATCGTGGCGGCGTCGAAGCCCCCGAGCCGGCGCCGGATCTCGAGCGGCCCCGAGAACGCTTTCTGGACAGTCACCTGCTGATCGAGGACGAAGCCGACGAGCAGGGCAAGAGGCTCCTGGGCGAGGAACCGGTCAGCCTCGTCGTCACCCGTGAAGTAGAGATGGGTCGGCCCGGTAACGACCATGCCTCGATTCTAGTCACCCGCGCTCGGGCGCCCGCCACGCTTTCGGCACGGCTCGTGACACTCTCGGCGCGATCCGGGCACCACACGCGCGCTTTCCGACGCTAGGCCGGAAGTGGGTGGTGGGCCGGGGTGCCCCACAGGGAAACCCCGGTGATTCGCCCCACCGGCGGCACCCCGAACCGTAGGCGGTACGCTGGACGGGTGAGCGCGCTCGCCCCCTTCAGCTCGGAGATCCAGGGCTGGTTCGAGCGGACCTTCGACGGCCCGACTCCCGCGCAGGAGCTGGGCTGGCCGGCGATCGCCTCCGGCGGCAACGTCCTCATCCAGGCTCCGACGGGCTCCGGGAAGACGCTTGCCGCCTTCCTGTGGGCGCTCGACCGCGCCCGGCCCGGAGCGGGCACCCAGGTCCTCTACGTGAGCCCGCTGAAGGCGCTCAACTACGACGTCGAGCGGAACCTGCGCGGGCCCCTCGCCGGCATCGGATCCGAGCTGTCGGTGGCCGTCCGCACCGGGGACACGCCGCCAAAGGAGCGGGCGGGGATGCTCAAGAGCCCGCCCGACATCCTGATCACGACGCCGGAGTCGCTCTTCCTGATGCTCACCTCGCGGGCCCGCGAGACCCTCCGCGGCGTCGGGGTCGTCATCGTCGACGAGGTGCACGCCGTCGCCGGCTCCAAGCGCGGCGCGCACCTGGCGCTCAGCCTGGAGCGCCTCGAACGCCTCGTCGGCGAGCCCGTCCAACGCGTCGGGCTCTCCGCCACCCAGCGTCCGCTGGAGGAGATCGGCCGCTTCGTCTCCGGAGGCCGCCCGATCGAGCTCGTCGATGCAGGCACGCGCAAGGAGCTCGACCTCCGCGTCGTCGTCCCGCTCGAGGACATGCGCGAGCCGGGTGAGGGCAACTCGATCTGGCCGTCCATCTACCCGGCGCTGCTCGAGCTCGTCCTGGAGCACCGCTCCACGATCGTCTTCGTCAACAACCGGCGCCTGGCCGAGCGGCTCGCCCTCCGCCTGAACGAGTTGGCCGAGAAGGAGATTGCGCGCGCGCACCACGGCTCGCTCGCGCGCGAGCAGCGGGTCGAGGTCGAGGAGCTTCTGAAGAAGGGCGACGTGCCCTGCCTCGTGGCCACCTCGTCGCTCGAGCTGGGGATAGACATGGGCGCCGTCGACCTGGTCGTCCAGGTCGAGTCGCCGAAGTCGGTAGCACGCGGGCTCCAACGGGTCGGCCGCGCGGGTCACCGCCTCGACGAGGCCTCGAAGGGCCGCATCTTCCCCAAGTTCCGCGCGGACCTGCTCGAGTCGGCGGTCGTCGTCCGGCGCATGAAGGAGGGCCTGATCGAGGAGACGCGCATTCCGCGCAACCCACTCGACGTCCTCGCCCAGCAGGTCGTCGCCGTCTGCGCGCAGGAGGAGATCTCCGTCGACGAGCTGCACGAGCTCGTCAGGCACGCCTGGCCCTTCCGCGACCTCTCCCGCCAGCAGCTCGAGACCGTCCTCGACATGCTCGCCGGGCGCTACCCGTCGGAGGAGTTCGGCGACCTCAGGCCGCGCATCACCTGGGATCGCGTCGCCGGGCTCCTGCGCGGCCGCGAGGGAGCGCAGCGTCTGGCGGTGACGAACGCCGGCACGATCCCCGACCGTGGCCTCTTCGGAGTCCATCTTGTGGACGGCGGCGGCCGAGTCGGGGAGCTCGACGAGGAGATGGTCTACGAGGCCCGTGCGGGTCAGACGTTTCTGCTCGGCGCCTCGACGTGGCGGATCGAGGAGATCACGCGCGACCGTGTCCTCGTCTCGCCCGCCCCTGGCGTCCCCGGCCTGGTTCCGTTCTGGAAGGGCGAGGGCGTCGGCCGCCCTTACGAGCTGGGGGAGGCGATCGGGCGCGCCGGCCGTGAGCTGGTCGCGCTCGGCGACGACCGTGCCCGAGGGCGGCTGGTAGCCGAGCACGAGCTCGACGAGCGGGCGGCCGAGAACTTGCTCACGTTCCTGCGCGAGCAGGAGCAGGCCACGAGCGTCCTCCCCTCCGACCGCGCGGTCGTCGTCGAGCGGTTCCGAGACGAGATCGGCGACTGGCGCCTCTGCATCCTCACACCCTTCGGCGCCCGCGTACATGCGCCCTGGGCGCTCGCGCTCGCCGCCCGCCTCCGCGAGTCGCTCGGGCTCGAGGTCAACTTCATCTGGTCGGACGACGGGGTTGCGCTCCACCTTCCCGATGCCGACGTGCCGCCGCTCCTCGACGAGCTGCTCGTCGGTCCGGACGAGGTCGAGAACCTGGTCGTCGCCGAGCTCGGGAGCACCGCGCTCTTCGGCGCGCGCTTCCGCGAAAACGCCGCCCGGGCTCTCCTGATCCCACGACGCCGCCCCGGCCAGCGCACTCCGCTTTGGCAGCAGCGGCTGAAGGCGCAGGGACTGCTCCAGGTGGCGCGGCGCTATCCCGACTTCCCCGTGGTGCTCGAGACCTACCGGGAGGTCCTCCAGGACGTTTTCGACCTGCCGGCGCTCCGCGCGCTCCTGGGCGCGCTGCAGCAGCGTCGGATCGATCTCGTCGACGTGGAGACGCCCAGCGCGTCGCCCTTCGCCGCCTCGCTTCTCTTCGACTACGTCGCCACGTACATGTATGAGGACGACACGCCCCTCGCGGAGCGCCGCGCCCAGGCGCTCGCCCTCGATCGCGACCTCCTGAAGGAGCTGCTCGGGCAGGAGGAGCTCCGCGACCTCATCGACCCGGCGGCGCTGGAGCAGGTGGAGGACGAGCTCCAGGGATCGCCGAGCTCGGTCGACACGCTCCACGACCTTCTGCTCCGCCGCGGGGACCTCGATTCCGGCGAGTTCGACGAGAGCCTCGCCGCCGCGCTCGAAGACGAGCGACGGGCCGTGCGCATTCGAGTGGCGGGCGCCGAGCGCCTGATCGCGGCCGAGGATGCCGGGCGCTACCGCGACGCGCTCGGCGCCATGCCGCCGTCCGGCCTCCCGGACGCCTATCTCGAGAGCGGCGAGGAGCCGCTGGGCTGGATCCTCCGGCGCTTCGCCCGCGGGCGAGGACCGTTCACGTCCGAGGAGGCTGCGAGCCGGTTCGGCCTCGAGCCCGGGCGGGTCGAGGAGACTCTCGCCGGGCTCGACCTCGTCCGAGGCGAGCTGCGTCCCGGCGGGTCGGAGCGCGAGTGGTGTGACCCGGACGTGCTCCGCCGCCTTCGCCGCGCCAGCCTCGCGCGCTTGCGCAAGGAAGTCGAGCCCGTCGAGCCTACCGCGCTGGGCCGCTTCCTGCCCGGCTGGCAGGGAGTCGACCGGAGGGCGACGCTTCGCGAGGCGCTCGTTCCGCTCCAGGGCCTCTCGCTACCGGTTGCGCTGTGGGAGAGCGACGTTCTGCCGCGCCGCGTGCCCGGCTACCAGCCGGCCTGGCTCGACCAGCTGACCGCCTCGGGCGAGGTCGTCTGGCTAGGGGCCGGGCTCGAGCGTGTCGCCCTGTACTTCCGCGAGGACGCGCCGGCGCTCGGACGTCCCGGCGCGTTGCCGCCGCCCGACGGAGAGGCCGCCGAGGCGCTGCGCGCCGCTCTGGCCGGTGGGGCGCTCTTCTGGTTCGACCTCCTGAACACAACCGACCTGGAGGGCGAGGTGGCTCTCCCTGCCCTCTGGGATCTCGTCTGGGCCGGCGAGGTGACGAACGACGCCTGGCAGCCGCTCCGCGCGACCCGCCGCTTCCAGTCACCGCGCCCGGAGAGGCGTCCGCGGAGGTTCTCGCGCAGCCGTGCGGACGCGATCACGGCGACGCAGGGGCGCTGGTCGTCCGCCGCCGGGCTCTTCGCGGGCGAGGCCGATCCCCGCGCGCTCGCCGAGCTCCTGCTCGAGCGGCACGGAGTGATCACGCGGGACGGGGTTCGCGCGGAAGGCATTCCCGGTGGCTACGCGCCCGTCTATCACCAGCTGCGCCGGCTGGAGACGCTCGGCGTCTGCCGGCGCGGGTACTTCGTGGAGGGGCTCGGCGGAGCGCAGTTCGCGCTTCCCGGCGCGGTCGAGCGAGTGCGGGAGCAGCCGGAAGAGGAGGCCGCCCTCGTGCTGGCGGCGGCCGATCCCGCCCAGCCCTACGGCGCCGCGCTTCCGTGGCCGAAACGCTCAGGCGCGCGCGCAGCGCGGGTCGCCGGCGCCCATGTCGTCCTCCTCGGCGGCGAGGCAGCGCTTTTCGCGGAGCGCGGTGGGCGTTCGCTCGTGCCGTTGCGGGATCCCGAGGAGGGCTGGCTGCGGACGGCGCTCGCGGCGCTCGTCGAGCACGTGCGGCGCGCCGGGCTGAAACGACTGGCCGTCGAGCGCTTCGACGGCGAGCCCGTCGCCGAGACCGAGGCAATGGCGCTCCTCGTCGAGGCGGGCTTCGTGGCCGGCCCGCGCCGGGCCGTCCTTCGGGTGTGACATCCGAAAGCGCGCGAGGTGCCTGAGGGCGATGCGCTGCACAGAGCCGCCGAGCGGCTGCGCGTCCTCGAGGGCGAGGTCGTCGCCGTCGAGACCTCTCATCCGCGGACTGGAGCCCTGCGGCTGGGCGAGCGCCTAGATGTCCTGCCTACGGACGTTGTGAACGCGGCTGGTCGGTGGTAGGC
>JBOHAB010000094.1:0-9971 GCA_050697655.1 Gaiellaceae bacterium | reverse complement strand
CTCGTCGACGAGCACGACCTCCGCGTCGACACCCTTCAGCGCGCGGGCGGCCCCGATCCCGGCGAAGCCGCCGCCGAGGACGACTATTCGCGACCGCCGCGCTTCCGCAGCGGGGGGCTCAGAAGTTCGTGGCATGAGATTCTCCGGCGCCGCGCTGACACGACGCTGTCGCCGACCAGCCTCCCAAGAAATGGTGGATCGCGCAACTCTCAATCCTTCTCCGAGGCCGACGCGATGATGATCGCCCCGAGCAATGCGGCAGCAAGCGCGCCCACAGCCACCACGGCGTGCCACTCCGGTGTCTTGTCCAGCCGCTCCTGGAGGACGAGCGCGCCGAGCATGACGCTGACGACAGGGTTGGCCACGGAGACCGTCGCCACCGATGTCACCAATCGTCCGGTGGCGAGCGAGAGCTGCTGGAAGTAGAAGCCGACGATCCCGCCGAGCGCCATGACCCAGAGCTGCCAGCCTGCGAGCACTTCCGCAAGGCCGTTGGCGTGCCACTCCTCGACCACCGGCTTCATCAGCGTGGCCGAGACGCCGTACAGAATCCCAGCCGTGGCGCCGAGCACCGCCGCCCTCACCCCCGGACCGCCGCGCCCGGCGAACAGCATCAGCGCGAGGCAGATCACCCCGATCACGAGCAGAGCAGAGATCCAGTCCGAGGTCGGCGCGTTGTCGACGCCGGCCGCGGGATCGCCGACGCTCGCGAAGGTCGCCAGCCCGACGACGATGATCCCCGCCCCCGCGACATGGCGCCGGTTGACCACCTGTTGGGTCAGGAAGTAGCCGAGCGGGAGCGCCCAGACGATCGAGGTCACCAGCAGCGGCTGGATGATCGCGACACGCCCCCGGTCGAGCGCTGCGGCCTGTAGCGCCACACCGAGGATCTGGGCCCCAAGGCCGAGCAGCCACACGCCGCTAGTCAGGAGCCCGACCATCGCCTTCGTGTCGCCCGGGCCGAGCCCGCGGGACATCGACGCCCGCTGCCAGAGCGTCGCGGCGAGGGCGAAGGACGCCGCGGCGAGGATCGCGAGGATTGCCGCGAGCTCATCCACGGCGGCACCACGATGCGCGACATGCGGTAGTCACAGGAGCCGGACGAGGGCGTCGCTGGTGAGCAGGAAACCGAAAACGAGGCTCGAGGCGAAGGTGAGCCGCCGCTGGTTGGCCGTGAGCCAGTCCTCCGCTTGCTCCATCCAGCCGGCCGCGCGCCGCCCCGCGACGACGTAGATCCCGACTGGAAGCCACACGAGCACGCCCGCAACCAGGACATAGAGGACGCCGAGCGCGAGCTCTTCCACGGCAAGGAGGCTGGCGAATCCCACGGTGGCTCCGGCCACGATCGTGATGCTCAGGCGCTTCACGCCTCCCACTCCGAGGAGCGTGCCGAACACGAACGCCGTCCCGGGCCGCAAGCCTCTGAGGCGGGCCAGGAGTGCTTTCGTCCTGGCGTGGCCGCCGCCCGTGCCCGGCGCGCTTTGGCGTCGCTGCGGCCAGGCGATCGCGAGAAGCGCGAGGCCGAAGACGAGCTCGAGCACGGCAGCAGCCTGCTCGTTGCCCTCGTGCTCCGTCGTCGTCGCCGAGCCGACCAGGAAAGCCGCCAGGAAGGCGGCCGACTGCCCGAGCAGGAACCCGGCGACGAAGACGATCCCGTTCGTGCGCCCGCGCCTGCTCGTAAGGACGGCGAGCGTCGCGACGATCGCAACGGGGCTGGCCGCGGCCACGAGCCCGAAGAACAGTATTCGTAACCCGACCGCCACCCAGTCACGCGGCTACTTCAACCTGACGGCGAAGACCGGCCGCGGGCCACCCCCTGGCGACGAGCCCGAGCATCATCCGGCGTCGAAAACCTGGCCGCTGGCGGCAACCCCGGCCGCCGCGAGCGTCTCCACAGTCTGCTCCAGGTTCTCCTGTGCCTCGTCCCTCGCGTGGTCGTCGCCGGTCCAGTGCGACAGCCGCGAGCCGAGGGCCGATCGGTATCGCCATGAACTCTGCGCGAGGCTTCATGGCCAGGGACTCTAAGAGTCCTAACGCAATGAGGAGCGATGCCGCCTGGCCGCGCTGGGCGGCCCGAGGCGGCGTCCTCAGTCGCGCCCATACCGCTGTGGGTATGGGCGCTCCCTGCGTCCTTGCCTCGAACCACCCAGCGCACCCAGTCGGCGGGTCATTACGTTAGGACTCTAAGCGCTGATCCCGGGCGCCGCACCCGGCTTGAGTCGTCCGCTCGCGTCAGCGATCATGTCGTAACCTCACGGAGGTACGACACGATGTCCTGGCTTCTCATCCTTCTCCTTGTCCTCCTCGTGGCTTTCGCGATCGCGGGAGGCATCATGTTGAGCAAGCTGCTGTGGCTCCTTCTGATCTTGGCTTTGGTGGTGTTCGCGGTGGGAGCCTTCACAGGCCGAATCACCGAATAAACCGGGATCGCGGCGCCCCCTTCGAGTCGGACTACGCCGGGCCGCGATCCCTGCTACTCGACCGCGATGACGTCAGCCCCCGCGCGCCGCTTGACCTCCTCGGCGACGTCGGCGCCGACGAGCTTCGCGAGGAAGCCGTGGTGGTGCGAGCCCACGACGACGAGCGAAGCCTTGCGGTCGCGGGCCACGTCGACGAGCACGTTGGCGGGGTCGCCGGCCGCCCAGAGGAAGTCAGCCTCGACGCCTTCGGCGGCCACGCGCTCCCGTGCGTGTGCGAGCACGGGCTCGAGCTCGTCGGGAACGACGAGCGGGATCATTCGCGCGGGGCTGTCGTCGAGCGTCCCGAAGTTCTGCGGCCCCTCCGGGTCGAGCGGCAGCTCCACCACGGAGACGACGACCAGCCCCGCCCCTGAGGTCTTGGCCTCCGCGAGCGCGCGCTCGAGAGCGCGCTTCGCGGCGTCGTGGTCGTCGTAGCCGACCACGATCGAGCCCGTTCGGGTGGATGTCATTCCCTTCCTCCTTGTCCATCAGCGGTGTCCTCGGCGTGGTAGCGAGCGAGTAGGCGCTCTTCCTCTTCTTTCTTCGGGAAGAGGAAGAAGACGAGGACGGCGCCGAGCAGGACGGCGCCGATCCCAGCCGTGTAGGCCCACTGGTCGCCTTGCAGGAAGGACGTCTTGGCCGCGGCCGTGATCTCGCCCGCGTACTGCGGGTTCTGCTCAGCCAGGTCTTCAGCGCTCGCAAACGAGAGCTGTAGCTGGCTCTGAGTGCTGTCGGTGACCTTCTGGCCTGTTGCAGACGCCGCGACTGCGGCGCCCATCGCCGAGGCGTAGCCCGCGGCGAGGAGCGCACCGAAGATCGAGGTCAGGAGCGCCCCGCCGAGGTCGCGTTGGAGGTCGGCCGTCCCCGACGCCATGCCGGCCCGCTGAACCGGAACCGACCCGGTGAGCGAATGCGAGGCCGGCGTCCCTGCCAGCCCGACGCCGATCCCGATGAAGACGTAGGCGAGCCCCACCTGCCAGTACGAGATGTCCTCCTTCCAGAGGAAAAGCATCCAGAGGAAGGCGAGGAGCAGGAAGAAGTAGCCGCAGAGCAGCGTGAAGCGGGCGCCTCTCGTGCCCACGAGCTTCGCCGACCGCGGCGCGACGAGGATCATGAAGACGATCGCCGGCAGGATCGCTGCACCGGCCTCGACGGTCGAGTAGCCGAGGACGTTCTGCAGGTACTGCTGGCTGACGAACGCTGCGGCCATCAGCGAGCCGAAGACGATGATCCCGGCGCAGGCAGCGACCCAGAAGGTTCGGCGGCGCGCGACCTGGAGGTCGTAGAGCGGATTCTTTGCGCGGCGCTGCCGAACGAGGAACGCGAGGGTCGCGGCGACCGCGACGGCCAGCAGCCCCACGGCCAACGCGCCCAGGTTCGGCACGGGGGCGAAGTTGATCCCGAGGATCAGCGTCCCCACGAGGACGACCGAGAGGATGCCGCCCAGGTTGTCCACGGGCTCGCTCGTCTCGTTGACGTGGCCTGGCACGAAGAGGATCGCCATCAGCAGGGCGACGCCGACGAGCGGTAGGGTGACGAGAAAGACCGACCCCCACCAGAATTCCTCCAGCAGCGCGCCCGCGACCAGCGGCCCGAGCGCGGCGATCCCGCCCCCGATCGCCGACCAGAGCGCAATCGCCTTCGTCCTGCCCTGTCCGGACCACAGGGCTGTGATCAAGGCCAGCGTCGTCGGATAGGCCATGCCGGCCGAGAGGCCGCCGAGAAGACGGGCGGCGAAGAGCACCTCGTCCGAAGGCGCGTACGCCGCCAGGAGAGACGCCGGTACGGACAAGACCATGCCCAGCACGAGCAAGAGCTTCCGTCCGTAACGGTCCCCGATCGCGCCGAGCCAGAGCACCGAAGCGGCGAGACCGAGCGAGTAGCCGACCGCAATCAGGTTGAGCGTCGTCTGGGACGAGTCGAACGCCTCGCCGATCGACGGCAGGGCGACGTTGGCGACGGACAAGTTCAGGTTGGCGACCGCCGCGACGAGGATGAGCGAGACGAGGACGAGCCCGGCCCGCTTCGGAGCCGCCGACGTCGGGGCTGCGACCGCTTCGCTCACCTCGAGTCAGCCCTCAAAGCTGCGACGGCCTCCCTGACCGAGGGGTAGAAGCGGTCGCGTCCGATCGTCTCGACGAGGCCGGCGAGCTGGAACTGGTCGTGCATGCGGCTGCGGAGTCTGGCGACGGCGAGCTCGACGCCGTCGCGCCCGAGGTCGGCGATCAGATCCGCGAATGTGTCGAGGCCCGTCGAGTCGACGTGAGTCACGGCTTCCGCGTCGAAGACGAGCCACGAGGTGTGCGTCGGCGCGGCGCGGATAGCCTCGAGCACCCGTCCTCGCACGTAGCGCGCGTTCGCGAAGAAGAGCCGGTCGTCCAGCCGGTAGACGACGACGCCCGGCGTCACCTTCGCCGATGGGTGCAGCGAGACGTCCCCGTAGCGACCGAGGCGGTCGACCCACCCGAGGACGGCGTCGTAGGGGCGGGCGCTCCGCCGCACCGTGTCGATCATCGAGAGCCCCACTGCGACCAGGAGCGCCTCGAGCACGCCGAAGACGACGACACACGAGGCCGTGACCGCGGCGATGGCAACCTCGACGCGGTCGATCGCCGCCAGGGCTCGCCAGGCGGCAGGGTCGACGAGCCCGATCGCGGCGGAGACGATGACCGCCCCCAGCACCGCCGTCGGCAGATACTGGACCGGCTCGGTCAGGAAGAGAAGGATCACGACGATCGTCCCCGCGGCGAAGAGGCCGGCGATCTGGGTGCGCGCGCCCATAGCGTCGTTCACCGCCGTGCGCGAGCCGCTCGCTCCGATAGAGAATCCCTGCGTGAAGCCGGCGGCAGCGCTGGCGGCTCCCATGGCGAGCAGCTCCTGGGACGCGCGCACGTGCTGGTGGTGCTTGCCGGCGAAGGACCGCGCGGTGAGGATCTCGTCGGCGAACGAGACGAGGAAGATCCCGACTGCGGCAGGCAGGAGCCGGATGACGTCTTCGAGCGGAGGCGTCGGCACCGTGAAGCTGGGCAGGCCGGCCGGGATCTCGCCGACAATGGCGACGCCGCTGCTCTCGAAGTCGAAGGCCCACGAGAGCCCGATCGCGGCGATCACGACCAGGAGCGCGCCGGGCAGGAGCGGGACGAAACGGCGGAGCAGGAGCAGGGCCGCCAGCGCGACGAGGCCGACTGCGAGCGTTGCGCCACTCAGGTCGCCGAGCTCCCGGATCACCTCCCAGAGCTGCTTCAGCGGCTCGCGCGCTTCGATCGAGAGCCCGAACAGCTTCCCGAGCTGGCCGATGACGAGCACGACGGCGACCCCGTGGATGTAGCCGATCAGCACGGGCCGCGAGAAGTAGTCGGCGATCCAGCCGAGGTCGAGAACACGCGCGATCAGGAAGCAGGCTGCGACGAGCAAGGCGAGCATGGCTGCGAGCTCGGCGGCAGCCGGGCTCCCGGCGACGGCAAGGCCCAGCACTCCCGCCGCGACTAGCGTCGAGATCGAGCCTTCCGGCCCCACGATCAGCTGCCGGGACGAGCCGAGGAGCACGTACGCGACCGTCGGCAGCAAGAGCGCATAGAGCCCGTTGACGGGCGAGAGACCGGCCAGCTCCGCGTAGGCCATCGCGGAGGGCAGGGCCAGCGCGGCTACGGTCAGTCCGGCGATCAGGTCGCGACGCGCGCGAGGCACCCGGTAGCGCGGCAGCTCGTTCGAGACCGGAATCATGCGCGCGAGCACCGGCTCCGGCTTCGCGGGCCGGAAGGCCGACGTCTCGCCGTATCCGGTGTCGTCCCTCGCCATCGCGCGACTTTCTCACGGAACGACGATCCTCGCCAGGCGCCGGTAGGAATCGACTGGACGACGCCGAAGGAGCTTGACTTGCGAGGCAGCTTGCCTCAGCGTCGCCCTACCGACATCCGGGAGCGCCGCCGATGAAGATCCCGTTCTTCCACCGACAGCACGAGGACACCCCGCCTGGGGAGCCCGTCGAAGAGCATCACGTCATCCGGATCGACGCCGATCAGCTCTCGGCCGTCTTCGCCGCGCCGCGCTGGGTCCGCGACCTCGGGCTACTCGCATGGTTCCTGGTTGGGATCGCCTTCCTCCTCACCGGCCTGGTCCTCCTGCTCGGGGCGACCGAAGCGATCACCCAACCGGTCTTGGCAGCATTCGTCGTCGCCTGCGTCGCCTCGCCGCTCGTTCACTGGCTCAGGCGGCACGGCGTGCCTCGGGCGGCCGGCGCCGCGCTCGTCCTGCTCGCGCTCATCGTGGTCGCGCTCCTCATCGTCGTCCTCGTGATCGGCGGCATCACCTCCCAGCTCGGCGCAATCGGGTCGTACTCGGGCCAGGCGGCCGAACGGGTCGAGAGCTGGCTGACGGACGTGGGCGTCGACTCGGAAGGGGCCTCGAGCGCCAGCGAGACGACCAAGGAGAGCGTCTCCACGAGCGTATCGACCTTCATCCACGGCGTCATAAGCGGGATCACCGGGATCGCGTCGCTCGCGCTCGGCCTCTCGTTCGCCATGCTGAGCATCTTCTTCCTGCTCAAAGACGGGCCCGGGATGCGCGCCTGGGTGAACCAGCACATGGGAGTCGAGGAGCCTGTAGCGCGGACGATCACCGGCAACGTGATCCTCTCGCTCAGGCGATATTTCGGAGGGGTCACGATCGTCGCCGCCTTCAACGCCGTCGTCGTCGGCCTCGGCGCGTTCGCTCTGGGCGTGCCCCTCGTGTTGACGATCGCGCTCGTCTCCTTCGTGACTGCGTACGTCCCCTACATCGGGGCGTTCGTGGCCGGCGCCTTCGCGGTCGTCCTCACCCTCGGCTCCGAAGGGACGACGGACGCGATCATCATGCTCGTGATCGTCCTGCTCGCGAACGGCCTGCTCCAGAACATCCTGCAGCCGATCGCGTTCGGAGCGACCCTCGGCCTGAACCCTCTGGTCGTGCTCATCGTCACGGTCGGCGCCGGCGCCCTCTTCGGAATGATCGGCCTCGTCCTCGCGGCTCCGCTGACGTCGGCCGCGGTGCACATCAGCGCCGATCTCGCCCGCGCCAAGACCGAGGCGGCCGCGGAGGCGGCGGCGGCAGCAGCCGCAGCTGGACCAGCCGCCGCGCCGGGATGAGCCGGTGACCGCCGGGGTAGCCGCCGAGAAGCCCTCGCGCCTCCTCCCCTTCCGCGATCCGTCCCGCCGTAGCCGACTCGCCAAGGTGGCAGGCTGGCTGCTCGCAGCCGTAGCCGCGGCCGTGCTCCTCCACCTCGCGGGCGTCGACGTGATCGGCTGGCTGGAGGACCTCTGGGACGAGATCAAGGGGGTCCCGGCCGGCTACGTCGTCGCCGCGCTGCTCGTTCAGACCGGCCAGACCGTCCTGGCCGGGGTCTCGTACTACGGGATCCTCAGCGCCGCCTATCCGGGTCAGGTCACGCTCGCTCCGATCGTGACGGCCTACGCGGTCGGCGTGGCCATGAACAACTTCCTCCCCGCGAACATCGGCACGTTCGTCACGCTCTTCCTGTTCGTGGCGATCATCCCGCCCTGCACGTTCGCGGGCGCCTTCGCCGCCTACCTCGTGCAGAAGATCTTCTTCACCGTCGCCGGGACCTTCGTCTACCTCTACCTCTTCCTCTCGGTTCCCGGCTCGTTCCACGAGAGCTTCGGCAACATCACCAACCATCCGGTGGTGACGATCGCGATCGTCGCAGGCGGCGCAGCGCTGATCGTCCTGCTCGGCCGGATCTTCTGGCGCCAGCTGAAGAAGCTCTGGGCGCAGGCGAAGCAGGGTGGGGTGATCCTCTCGCAGCCGAAGCGCTACCTGACCCGCGCCTTTCTGCCGTCCTTCCTGTCGTGGCTCTGCAAGCTGGCCGTGATCGGGATCTTCCTCGCCGCCTTCGCGATCCCGGTCACCTTCGAGTCGATCATGTGGGTCACCGGCTCCGGCTCGCTCGCCAACGTCGTCTCCTTCACGCCCGGCTCGGTCGGCATCACTCAGGCGACGAACGCGCTCGCCCTCGACACCTGCTGCGACGTCGCCAGGAGCACCGCGGTCGACTACTCGACGGCGCAGCAGCTGATCGTGACTGCGTGGAACATCCTCTTCGCGACTGCGCTCGTCGTGTGGGTCTTCGGGTGGAGCGGCGGAAAGCTGCTGATTGCGGACTCGTATGCCGACGCCAAGGGCAAGGTGGCCGAGCAGAAGGCGCAGCGCGCGGCGAAGAAGCAGGCCAAGAAGGAGGCGAAGCGCGGTGGCCGCTGACGGAGCTCCGGCGAGGTACGGCGAGCCGGTGAAGTGGGAGCCGGCGAAGCCCCGGTTTCGGCTCGGATCCCTGCTCGTCTCCTGGATCATCGCGGCGCTGGCCCTCCTCGCAGCGGCGGCGATCCTTCCCGGGGCATCGATCGAGGGCTTCTGGGGTGCGCTGCTCGTCGCAGCGATGGTTGCCGTGCTCAACGCCCTCCTCCCGCCGCTGATCGCCGCCCTTCGTCTTCCGTTCACCCTCGTGTTCGGCTTCCTCCTCGTCCTCTTGGTCAACGCGGCCATCCTGTTGATCGCGGACGCGCTGACCGAAGGCACGATTCACCTGAACTCGTTCTGGGCCGCCCTCGCAGTCGCGTTCGTCGCCTCCGCGGCGAGCGTCGTCCTCCAGGTGATCGTCGGCGCGAACGACGACGACACCTACACGCTCGCCGTGACCCAGCGTCTGGCGCGCCGCTCCGGGGAACGAGTCGAGACCGACGCGCCCGGGATCATCTTCCTGGAGATCGACGGCCTGGCTCTCCCAGTCCTCCGGCGGGCCATGCGTGTCGGCAACGCGCCGACGATGGCGCGCTGGCTCGCCGAGGACACGCACGCAATCTCCGAATGGGAAACCGACCTCTCGTCGCAGACCGGAGCCAGCCAGGCCGGCATCCTGCTCGGCTCGAACGAGGACATCTCGGCCTTCCGGTGGGTGGAGAAAGAGACCGCGACGATGATGACCTGCTCGGCGCCACCCGACTGCGCCGAGATCGAGCGCCGGCACTCGTCCGGCGTCGGCCTGCTCGCGAACGGCGGCGCCAGCCGCGGCAACCTCCTCTCGGGCGAGGCCGACCACATGATCCTCACCGTCTCGAAGCTCGAGGAGGAGAAGAAGTCGAACCCCGGCTACCGCGCGTTCCTCGCCAACGGGTTCAACGTCACTCGTTCCCTGGTCCTCTTCATCTGGGAGGTGATCCTGGAGCTGACGGCGTCGGCGCGCCAACGGCGGCGCGACGTTCTGCCCCGCGGCCACCGCGGCGGCCTCTACCCGTTCATGAGGGCGGCGATGTGCGTCGTCGTGCGCGACCTGATCGTGTACGGCGTCCTCAGCGACATGATGAAAGGGCGCCCTGCCGTCTACGCGACGTTCTCGAGCTACGACGAGGTCGCGCACCACTCCGGCCTCGAGCGCGCGGACACGCTCGAAGCACTGCGCAAGCTCGACGATCAGTTCGGGCGGATTGACCGCGCGCGCCGCTATGCCCCTCGGCCGTACGAGAT
>JBOHAB010000093.1:0-10026 GCA_050697655.1 Gaiellaceae bacterium | reverse complement strand
CCTCGGCGAGCCGAGGATCACCTGGCGCGCCCACGGAAGCAGGCCGTCCGCGATCTCGAAGCCCGAGTTCCGCTTGCCGATCACGAACACGCGCCGCCCGCGGTACTCCTGGGGCTGCCGCGTGGCAACGTAGTGCGGAACGGCCTCGATACCCGGGATCGGCGAGAGCCACGGAGTCGTCACCCCGATCGCGAAGACGACGGCCTGCGCGCGATACTCACCGTCGGAGGTCTCGAGAACGAGCCGGCCCTGGTCGTCCCGCCGGGTTCCAGCCCAGCGGCAGCCGTACCGAACCGTGACCGGCACCCGGTCGACGAAGGCGGCGAGCCCGCGCTCCATCTCCTTGCGGGAGGGAACCACGAATTCGCGGTCCATCAGAGGCGGTACGAGAGCCTGATTCTCCGGCTCGTCCGCGACGAGGCTGTTGTGGTCATACCATTCGTACGCGCGGGTGCCCGGCGTCGCGGGCGCGTCCGGCTTCGACCACGAGAGAAGCCGCTCGAAGATCGGGCAGGCACAGAACATGCCGCCGGGCGACTGGTCCCTGGAGATGACCGCATGCTCGACGCCGAGGCGCGACAGGCAGTAGCTCGCCTGCAAGCCTCCCGGCCCGCTGCCGACGACGACCACGGGATAGTCCCCGGGCGGAAAGGGCCGCTGGAGAGACACTACTCGAGGAGGTCGCGGAGCCGGCGCGCGACGGTCTGCAGCATTCGGTAGGTCACCTGCGGGTACTGGAGGAGGAACGCCTCCAGTCTTGGCGCCGGGATCTCCAGGCAGTGGAGGTTGCTCCGCGCGACGACATCGGCGGTCGGCTTGCAGTCGAGCAGCGTCGAGACCTCGCCGAAGAAGTCGCCGCGCAGGAGACGACGCGGCGCGTCGTCACGGATCTCGACGCCTGCCTCCCCGTCGAGGATGACGAAGAATCCGCCTCCTGAAAGGCCGCGCCGCAAGATGCGCTCGCCGGCGGCGAAGCGCCGCTCCTGCTCGGGATCGGCGATTGCCTCCAGATCCGCGTCGCGAAGGTCGGCGAAGAGCGCGAGGCCGCGGAGGCTGCGGACGAGCTCGTCTTTCTCGCTGACAGCCATCGAGGGCGAGGCTACAGCTCCAGGTCCCGCGCCGCGAAGTAGACGGCTTCGGAGAACGTCGGGAAGGGCTGGATCGTGTCGCGGAGGACGTCGACCGGGACCTCGGCGCGGATCGCCAGCGTTAGCTGCCCGATCCACTCGCCCGCCTCCGGGCCCACCGCGACCGCGCCCACGAGCACCCGGCGCTTCGGGTCGGCGAAGAGCTTCACGAGCCCCGGCTTCTTCGGCCGCTCGAAGGTGGAGGTGCGCGAGACGGACTCGAGCGGCCATGACGAGGCGACCGAGCCTTCACCGCTCGTGTCGCCTGCGGAGGCCACTTGCGGGTCGGTGAAGACCGAGGCAGGGACGGCTCGGTAGTCGGCGCGCATGTCCTCTCCTGCCACGTTCGCGGCGGCGACGCGACCCTGGTACTTGCCGACGTGCGTGAAGAGAGCGCGCCCGGTCACGTCGCCGGCGGCCCAGATGCCCTCGCCGGCCGCGAGCCGGTCGTCCACGGCGATGCCCTTCTTCCCGATCGTGACGTCGAGCTTGTCGAGACCGAACCCCTCGACGTTCGGCTTGCGGCCCGTCGCGACCAGCAGCCGTTCGGCTTCCACCGGGCCCTGGCCCTCGAGCTGGAGCCGTAAGGGCGCCTCGTCGCCCCCTTCGACCCGCGTCGCCTTGGCGTCGAAGCGGAGCTCGATGCCTTCCTCGACGAAGATCTCGGCCAGGATGCCGGCGGCTTCGGGATCCATCCTCGGCAGCAGGCGGTCGCCGCTCTGGACCAGCGTCACCTGTGCGCCGAGGCGGCCGTAGCACTGGGCAAGCTCGCAGCCGACGGCGCCGCCGCCGACGATCACGAGGCTGCTTGGGACGGAGGTCGCACTCGTTGCCTCTCGGCTTCCCCAGTGCGGAACGTCGGCGAGCCCCTCGATCGGCGGGACCACGGGCACCGAGCCGGTCGCGACGAGGAGCGCGTCATAGGGAAGCTCCCGTCCGTCGACGGTGACGAGGCCGGGCTCGGTGACGACGCCGCTGCCCCTGACGAGCTCGGCGTCTTGCTTCGCCAGCCACTCGGCCTGGCTCGTGTCGTCCTTCCCCGCCACCTGGTCGCGCCACCAGAAGACTCTCTCAGCGTCCACGGCGCCGACGGCTTCGGCCGCCCCGGGAGCGACCCGCGCGCGAGCTACCACCTCGAGCGGACGCAGCAACGTCTTCGACGGCATGCACGCCCAGTAGGAGCACTCGCCGCCCACGAGCTCACGCTCGACGACCACCATCTCCGCCTCAGCGTCGAGTCTCCGGAGCTCGGCAACGAAGGCTTCACCCGTGGCACCGGCGCCGAGGACGATGACCCGCTTAGCCAACGGGGAAGGGGAGGAAGGCGACCGCGTCAGTGGCGATGTCGAGGAGCGGGTCGGCAAGGACGAAGCTGCCGATCGCGACGGCGCCGGCGGCCGCGACTGCGCTGACGAGCAGCCGGTCGGCCGGCGGAGAGCCGCCCGCGGCGACAACCGCCAGCTCGCGCGGCTGCATGTACATCGCTCGGATCACGTTCGCGTAGTAGTAGACGGAGACGGCTGTGGCGACGACGCCGACGATCGCGAGCCACGCCCACCCGCGGTCGACGACCGCCGAGAAGACGTAGAACTTCCCCAGGAAGATGCCGGCGGGCGGGAAGCCGATGAAGCCGAACATGAAGAGCGCCATCGAGGCGCCCAGGAACGGCCGCTCCCAGCCGAAGCCCGCGAGGTTGGCGAGCGTCACCGGCGCGCGCAGCTCGCGTTCCCGCACGGCGACGACGGCGAAGGCGCCGAGGCTCATTGCGCCGTACGGGATCAGGTAGTAGAGGAGCGCGCGGCCGCCGAGCGCGTTCCCGGCCGCGATCGGCATGAGCAGGAAGCCGGCGTGGGAGATGCTCGAGTACGCGAGCAGTCGCTTCACGTTCGTCTGCACGATCGCTGCGAGGTTTCCCCAGGCGAGCGAGAAGCAGACGATCACCGCGAGCGCGACTGTCCAGAGCTCTTCCTCCCCCGGGAACGCGACGACGAGCAGGCGGAGCGTGACGACCAGTGCGGCGACCTTCGTCGCCGCGGCCATGAAGCCGGTGACCGGCGTCGGCGCGCCCTCGTAGACGTCCGGCGTCCACATGTGGAACGGGGCCGCGGACGCCTTGAAGGCGAGGCCGACGATGATCATCGCCAGGCCGGCGACGACGAAGAGGCGCTCGGCGTCCTCCGTGCCGGCCGCGATCTCCTCGAAGCCGATCGCGCCCGTGGCCCCGTAGACGAACGCGCTCCCGAAGAGGAGGATCGCCGAGCCGAAGCTGCCGACGATCAGGTACTTCAGGCTCGCCTCCAGCCCGTCCAGGCGCTCCACGGCGACGGCGGTGAGGATGTAGAGGCAGATCGAGAACCACTCGAGCCCGAGGAAGAGCGTCATCAGGTTGTTCGCGGCCACGAAGAAGGCCATGCCGCCGGCGGCTGTGAGCAGGAGCGCGTGGTACTCCCCGGCGCGGTCGTCCCTGTCCGGCTCGCGGTAGGAGACGAGGACGGTGAGGAGCCCGGCGGCCATCACGAGCACCTGGGCGAGCTCGGCCAGGCGGTCGCGGCGGATCGCGTCGGCGACGATGCCCGTCCCGGCGCCGTCGGCGACGAAGAGCGCGACCGCGAGGGCTCCCGCGGCGAGGAAGCAGAGCCCGGCGACCGACGCGCTGAAGACTCGCCTGACGCCGGTGGGCAGGAAGAGCGCGACCAGCAAGACGACGACGGCGCCGCCGAGCGTGACGAGCACCGGCGAGAGCGCGTACCAGTCGATCGCGGGGGCGGTGAAGCTTTCCACCTAGAAGATGCCCCCGAAGACGCGCTCGGTGATCGCCGCGGGCCAGAAGGAGAGGACGAGCAGGACGACGACCAGCGGGGCAATGACGCCGATCTCGGCCGGCCGGAGGTCGAGCGCCTCCGCGGGCACGGCGCTGCCCGGATCCTCGTGCAGGACTGCGGAGATCAACCGCAGCATGTACATGGCGGCGAGCACGATCGCGACCGCACCGACCACCGCCCAGCCCCAGCCGATCTCGAAGATCCCGTTGAGGACGAGGAACTCGGCGGCAAATGCGCTCGAGCCGGGCACGGCGAGCGCGATCACTCCGGTCGTGATCAGGATCGTGGCCAGGGCCGGCCGGCCGCGCGCCATCCCGCCCAGGAGACGCAGCTCGCCGGTGCTCGTCCGCCGCTCGATCGCGCCGGCGAGCAGGAAGAGCGCCGCCGAGATGAGCCCGTGGTTGACCATCTGCAGGAGCGCGCCCGTGTAGCCCGAGGCGTTTACCGCGAAGACGCCGATCACGATCAGGTTCATCTGCGCGAGGCTCGAGTAGGCGATCACGCCGCGCACGTCGGGCGCGCGGAAGGCGAGCAGCGACCCGTAGACGAGGCCGATCGACGCGAGCACGAGGATGGGAGTGCGCCAGTCCTCCGCCGGGCCAGGGTAGAGCGGAACGGCGATCGCCAGGAAGCCGTACGCGGCGGTCTTGGAGATGACGCCGGAGAGCACTCCGGCCACCTCCGGCGGCGACTCCCGATACGCGTCAGGAAGCCAGCCGTGGAAGGGCCAGAGCGGCGCCTTGACGGCGAAGGCAGCGGCGAAGCCGAGGAAGATCCACGTGCTCGCGCCCTGGCCCGCGAGCTCGCCGATGTCGAACGTGCCCTCGCCCAGCCCCGCGGCGATGATCGACACCAGCATGAGCAGGGAGCCGGCGACGGTGTAGGCGACGAACTTGTAGGTCGCACCGAGCCGTCCCGGGCCGCCCCAGACGCCGATGAGGACATAGAGCGGGATGAGCATGGCCTCCCAGAAGACGTAGAAAAGGACGAGGTCCTGGGCGGCGAAGACGCCGATCGTGGCACCCTCGAGGAAGAGCAGGAGGCTCAGGTAGACGCCCAGGCGCTCGCGCCCCGCCCAGAGCCCGTAGCCGACCGCGGCGGCGGTGACGACGGCCGTGAGGCCGACGAGCCAGAGCGAGTAGTCGTACAGGCCCACCTTGTAGGCGACGTCGAGGTCGGCGAACCAGGTCACGTCGGCCTCGTCCTGCAAGGCCGTCGCGCCGAAGTCGAAATTGAGGGCGGTCCCCACCCAGAGCGCCAGCTCCGCCAGGGCGACGAGGAGCGCGAAGCCTCCTGCCGAGCGGGGCGAGCTCCACGGCGTCACCCAGATCGCCACGGCGGCGGCGATCGGGAGCAGGATGAGGATGGTTGTGATCACGTCACGCCACCACCAGGAAGACGACGGCGATGACCGCGAGGCCGACGGCGACCGCGAGCGCGTAGGCGCGCACGCGGCCGGTCTGCGCGGCGGCGACCCGGTCGGAGACGTCCTTGACGCCTGTGCCCAGCCCGCCGAGGGAGCGGAGGACGAGCGGGCCCTCGATCCGGCCGAGAAGCCACGTGGCCAGGCGGGAGGCGGGCTCGTAGAACGCGAGGTCGTAGGCCTCGTCGAAGTACAGCTTGCGCTCCAGCGTCCGCGCGGCCCAGGGGTAGCGGTGGCGGATCTCGGCCGGTCGCTCGCTCGGCTTGCGGTAGAGGGCCCAGGCGACGGCGATGCCGCCGAGGGCTGCGGCCAGCGAGGCGAGGATGGAGAAGATCGCGAGCCCGCCGGTCGCCTCCTCGACGGACTCGACGACCGGCTCGAGCCAGGTGTCGACCGCGTGCCAGAGGCCGGGAACCTGGAGCAGGCCGCCGACCACGGAGAGCACGGCCAGCACGGCCACCGGCCACATCATCGGTACAGGACCCTCGAAGCGCTCCTTGTGCAGGTGCTCGCGCGCGTACGGCGAGACCTCGCCGAAGAAGACGACGAAAACCAACCGGAAGGTGTAGAGGCCGGTCAGGAAGGCGCCGGCGATGCCCGCCGCCCAGAGGATCCAGCCGAGCGAGCCCTGCTCGACGAGGCTCGCCAGGATCGCGTCCTTGGAGAAGAAGCCGGCGAAGGGCGGGATCGCGGCGAGCGCGAGCGCGCCGATCAGGAACGCTCGCCAGGTCCTCGGCAGCTCTCGGGCGAGGCCGCCCATCCTGCGGATGTCCTGCTCGCCCGAGAGGGCGTGGATGACGACGCCGGCCGCCATGAAGAGCAGCGCCTTGAAGAAGGCGTGCGTCATCAGGTGGAACATCCCGGCGCCGTAGGCGCCAAGCCCGACGGCCACGAACATGTAGCCGATCTGGCTCATCGTCGAGTAGGCGATCACCCGCTTGATGTCGGTCTGGACGAGGGCGATCAGTCCTGCCATGAGCAGCGTCACCGCGCCCAGGACGCCGGCGAGCTCCTGCACGTCGACGGCCAGCTCGAAGAGCGGGCTCGTGCGCGCGATCAGGTAGACGCCGGCCGTCACCATGGTCGCCGCGTGGATGAGCGCGCTGACCGGCGTCGGGCCCTCCATCGCATCCGGCAGCCACGTGTGCAGCGGCACCTGTGCGGACTTGGCGACCGCTCCTCCCAGCAGGCCGAGCGCGACGAGGACCGCGAGCGTCGAGCCCTCGCCGAGGGCCTCGGGCGCCTCCGCGAAGACGGTGGGGAAGTCGAGCGAGCCGACTTGCTGGACGAGGATGAAGAGGGCGAGGACGAAGGTCGCGTCCCCGACGGCGTTCAGGACGAACGCCTTCTTTCCCGCCTCGACGGGCGCCCGCCGCTGGTGCCAGTAGTTGATGAGCAGGTAGGAGGAGAGGCCGACGAGCCCCCAGCCGGCGAGGAGCAGGAGCAGGTTCCCCGCCATCACAAGCAGGAGCATGGAGAAGACGAAGAGCGCCTTGTACGCGTGGTAGCGCCGCTCCTCCTCGTCCCCGTGCATGTAGCCGATCGCGTACGTGAGGATGAGGAAGCCGACGCCGCTGACGACGAGCATCATGAAGACGGAGAGCGGGTCGATCAGGATCTCCGCGCCCACGCGAAGGTCGCCGGCTGTCAGCCACGTCCAGGCGGTAGAGAGCTCGGAGCGCTCCTCCGGCTCACGGCCGAGCAGGTCGAGGAAAACCCCTAGCGTGCAGATGAAGGAGAAGAGTGTGGCGCCGGACGCGATCAGGCCCGCGGCATAGCGGTCGATCCTCTCGCCGAGGAGCGCGATCGCGACCACGGCCACGGCGGGCGAGAAGAGGGCGGTCCAGGCGAGGACTTCCATCCGCTAGCCCTTGAGCGACGTCAGCCGGTCGACGTCGAGCTCCACGCGCTTACGCGAGACCGCGACGATGAGGCCGAGGCCGAGGACGGCCTCGGCGGCGGCGACGACCATGACGGTGAGCGCGAAGATCTGCCCGTCCGCGCTCCCCAGCTGCCGCGCGAAGGCGATCAGCGCCAGGTTCCCCGCGTTCAGCATCAGCTCGAGCGCGAGCAAGATGATCAGCGGGCTGCGGCGGATGAGGACGCCGAAGGCACCGGTGGCGAAGAGGACCACCGAGAGGATCAGGTAGGCGGCGATCCCCGGCCCGGCCATCAGCCCTCGGCCTCGTCCTCTGAGGTCGGCATCGCGCCGCCGAGGACGACGCCCCCCACGGCCGCGACGAGCAGCACGATCGAGGTCACCTCGAAGGCGAGCAGGTGGTCGGAGAGGAAGAGCTCTCCGATCTGCTCCGGGGAGCCGAAGGAGCCCGAGACCTCCGCCGTTTCGCTCAGGCTGTCGCCGGCCTCGAGCGCGATCACGACGATCACCTCGAGCGCGATCGCGGCCGCTGCGACGACCGCGGCGACGTTCAGGAGCGTCGGCCCGCCCGCCCACGGCGCGTCGGCGCGGCCGCCGAGATAGGCGAGCACGAAGACGAACATGATCACGATCGCGCCCGCGTAGACGATCACCTGCGCGCCGGCGACGAACTCCCCGGCGAGGAGCAGGTAGAGGACCGCGAGCGAGGCGAGGTTGCCGATCAGGGCGAGCGCGCTGAAGAACGGATTGGCGAAGAGGACGACGGCGATCCCGGAGGCGAGGAGAGCAAGCGCGGCTGCGATCCAGACGATCCAGACGAGCACGTTTCCGGCTGACGCAGCCAGAACGAGCTCGGTCACGACCCCGACTTCCAGACGGGGATGGGCGTGTCGTAGAGGTCGCGGTCGGCGACCGGCATCCGCTTGACGGGCTCGGCCAGCAGCATGTCCTTCGTGTAGATGAGGTCGTCGCGCGAGTACTCGGAGATCTCGTACTCCGCCTCGAGCGTGATCGCGTCGAACGGGCAGGCGAGCTCGCAGTAGCCGCAGAAGATGCAGCGCGAGAGGTTGATCTCGTAGATGCGTGCATAGCGCTCGCCGGCGCTGACCCTGTTCTCGGGCGTGTTCTCGGCGGCGACGACACGGATGCAGTCCGCCGGGCAGGCGGCCGCGCAGAGGGAGCAGCCGACGCACTTCTCCAGCCCGTTCTCGTGGCGCCAGAGCCGGTGGCGCCCGCGAAAGCGCGGATAGACCGGCCGCTTGTAGTCGGGGTACTGCTGCGTGATCGGCCGCTTGAACATCTGCCGGAACGTGACGGCGAACCCCTTGAAGCTCGAGAACGGCTGCGGCATCAGTCGATCGCGACCACGAGGACGGCGGTGACGACGGCGTTGAGCGTGGCGATCGGCAAGAGCACCTTCCAGCCGACCTTCATCAGCTGGTCGTAGCGCAGGCGCGGGAGAGTCGCGCGCAGCCACATGAAGATGAAGACGACGAGCGCGAGCTTGAGCACGAACCAGAGCGGGCCGGGAAGGACAGGACCTCCCCAGCCGCCGAAGAAGAGGGTGACGGCAAGGCCCGAGAGCGTGATCATGTTGACGTACTCGGCCATGGCGAAGAGGCCGTAGCGCATGCCGCTGTACTCGGTCTGGTAGCCGGCAACGAGCTCCGTCTCGGCCTCCGGCAGGTCGAAGGGCGGCCGGTTCGTTTCGGCGACTCCGGCGACGAAGAAGACCAGGAGGCCGACGACCTGCGGCGCCGCGTACCAGATCGACTCCTGTTGGGCCTCGACGATACTCACGAGCGAGAGGCTCTCGGCCATGATCACGACGCCGAGCACGGAGAGGGCCAGCGAGACCTCGTAGGAGACGAGCTGCGCGGCCGTCCGCATCGAGCCGAGCAGCGAGTACTTCGAGTCGCTCGCCCAGCCGCCGACGAGGAAGGCGTAGACGCCGACGGCGCCCAGCGCGAAGATGAGGAGGACGCCGATGGAGACGTCGGCGACCCGTCCGGTGACGTCGTAGCCCGCGATCTCCCACGTGCCTCCGAAAGGGATCACGCTGAAGGACGCGAGCGCCGTGAAGGCGGCGACGACGGGTGCCGCGAAGTAGAGAAGGCTGACCGCGCCGGTCGGTGAGAAGCTCTCCTTGCGGATCAGCTTGACGAGGTCGGCGATCGGTTGGCCGAGCCCGTACGGGCCGGCCCGGTTCGGTCCGTAGCGCAGCTGCATGCGGCCGAGTAGCTTCCGCTCGAGCCACGTCGCGTAGGCGAAGCCGACCATGACGAGGTTGACCACGATCAGCGCCTTGATCGCGTCGATCCACCAGGGCTCGTTCATCGCGGTCCTCCGTCCGAGACCCGCGACACCTGCACGCGGTCCGTCAGCCCCTCTGCGTGCTCGGCGGCGACACGAGCCACGCCCGCCCTCAGCTTGCGACTGAGCCGCGCCCGTAGCTGCTTCGTGGTCCCATTCGAGGAGACCTCCACCGTCTCGCCCGCGGCGATCTCGCGCGTCGCGGCGTCCTCGTATGCGAGCTCGACCTCCGCCGCCGGTCGCTGGAACTCGAGCTGGGGGACGCGCTCCACGGCCGGGCCGCTGAAGAGGGCGCGGTACCGAACGAGCTCGAGGCCGGGCCCCGCCGGCTTCACGGTCGCCGCCTCGGGGTCCGGCTGCGCCCAGGAAACCTCGCCGCCGGGCGGGAGCGGTGCGAGCTCGCCGACGGTGGGAGCGGCCCACGGGTCGACGGCCATTCCGAAGCGCTCGGCGAGCTGCGAG
>JBOHAB010000092.1:0-10027 GCA_050697655.1 Gaiellaceae bacterium | reverse complement strand
CTGCTCGGCAGCGACTCGAGAACCTCCACTATCGCTCGACGGCGAAGACGCTCTACAGGCGCCTCGAGGCCGCGGTCGCGGAAAGCGACGAGAATGCCACTGCCGCGGCGCACCGCGAGCTCGTTCGTTGTCTCGACCGAGCTGCGGCGAACCGGGCGATCCACCCCAACCAGGCGGCCCGCAAGAAGTCTCAGGCGGCGCGCCTGGTCGCGGGCGCCTCGTAGACCCGCCGCGCGAGAACCGGTACCAGCCGTAACGGTCTCGTCACGATCTGCGCGCCACGTGTGCGCTTTTTGGCGTTAGGCTCGAAAGTGGGTGGTGGGCCGGGGTGCCCCGAAGACGTAAGGGTCGAAGGTTGGCTACCGGCCGGCGGGCTCGGGTGCACGCACGAGCTCGACGATGGAACGCTCGAGGTCGAGCTCTCCGGCCAGGCGGCCCGCGCCCTTGAGGGCGGCGTCGAGCTCGGCGAGCCTGATCACCGCGTCGTCCAGCTCGTCACGCGTGTAGTTCTCGGCATGGCCGAGCGCCTTGCGCACTCGGAACTCGTGCTTGCGGAGTCGCTTGGCGATGTCCTTGAGGCCGAGCCCTTCCTCGCTCAGCACCTGTGACTGCCGGACGAGCGCCACCTGGGAGGAAAGCCGCATCGCGATGGCAAAGGGGTCGGCGCCGCGCTCGAGATCCGACTGGCAGGCAACGAGCGCCGCCGGAAGATCGCGTGCGCCCCAAGCGTCCATGATCGCCCAGGCCGTCGCCTCGTGGGCGGGCGCGGCGACGAGCTCGACCTCCCGGCGGCCGATCGGCTCTCCGTCCGCCCAGGTGGCCAGCTTCTCGACCTCCGTCGCGAGCGCGGTCGCGTCGTCGCCGACGATCTCGACCAGGGCGCGCGCGGCGTCGACGTCAGCCTGCGCGTCGAGGCGCTCGAACTGGGCCCGAACCCAGCCGGGAAGGTCGCGCGGCTTCGGCACGTCATACGTCAGAACCTCACCCGCCTTCGCACAAAGTGCAGGCAGAGACGAGCCCTTCAGCGCCGTGGCGACGAGCGCGAGAACTGCCCCCGGGGCGGGATCGACGACGTAGGCGGCGACGACGTCCTCGTCCTGCTTCTTCCAGCGCTCGACGTCTTCGACGATCACGAGCCGCCCGCTCTCGCCTGCAAAGAGCCCGAGGGAGTTTAGCGCGGCCACCGCCTCCTCCCCACTGGCGCCTTCCGCCGACAACGTCTCGACCGACTCGGCGCCGAACCGCGAGCGCAGGCGCTCGAGGGCCCGCCGGATCTTGGGACGGTCGCCGCCGGCGAGGAGGTAGATGGGGCGAAGCTGGCTCTCGGCCACCGCGGCCAAGCATAGTCAGCCCTCTGCGACGACCGAGAGACCTTCGCCGTCCGTCTCGATCGTCACGGGACCATCGCGGTCCGTGCGGTACACCCTGAGCCCGGAACGGCTCTCGAGCGCTGCCAATGTCGACGGCGTCGGGTGCCCGTACTCGTTCCCCGCCCCCACCGAGACGACTGCGATGCGCGGCCGGACGAGCTCGAGGAGCTGGGGCAGGAACGGGTCCGCAGAGCCGTGGTGTGCCACCTTGAGGATCTCCACGGGCGGCGGGCGGATGGGCATCGTCACGTTCCCCTCTGCGTCGGCGGTCAGGAGCGCATCGATCTCGCCGTAGGAGGCAAGAAGCACGACCGCGTGGTTGTTCGGATCGTCGCTCGGGGGAGCGTCACCCTCGGGCCAGAGGATCCGTACTCGCAGCGCTCCGACGCCGAAGCTCCGTCCCGCACGGGCTTTCATCACCGGAACCTGACGCTCCCGCGCCGAGGCCAGGGCGGCCTCCTCGTCCTCGCTCACGACCGGAAGCAATGGATCCACGACCGCGGCCACCTCGACGTCCTCGAGCACGTCGGCGGCGCCGCCGACGTGATCGCGCTGAGGGTGAGTCAGGACGAGCGCTTCGAGCCGCTCCACCCCGAGCGCGTCGAGCTGCCCGGCGACGTCCGCCTCCGGCGGCCCCTGGTCGACGAGCACCGCGCCCTCGGCGACCTCAAGGAGGATCGCGTCGCCCTGTCCGACGTCAAGCACCGTGATCCGCAGGCCGTCCGGCGGCGGCGGGCGGTCGCCGCCGGGCCGGGCCAGCCAGGCGAAGGTGAGCGCCAGCACGAGGCTGCCGACGGCTACCGCCCGCCTGAGCGCGGGCCCGCGCATGCGGGCGAAGAGAACCGCGCAGAAGGCCACGCCGGCAAGGAGCCCGAGCGCCGCCAGGGAGCTCGCTTGCGCGTAGGGGAGCCCGCCGACCAGCCTTGCGCAGAAAGCGAGATACGCCGCCAGCCAGGCGTCAAGCCAGACGAGCGCGGCGGCGGGCTCGGGCAGGACGGGATGGAGCGCCGCCGCGGCGAGCGCCAGGCCGAGAAGCGGCGCGACCACAGGCGCCGCGAGCGCATTGGCGAGCACGGAGTAGACGGGGATCTCCTCGAAGTGGAGCCAGAGGACCGGCGCCGTCACGAGCCCGCAGGCAGCCGAGACCGCGATCACTCCGACCAAGGGCTTCGGGAACGGGTACCCCTCGAGCCGACGTCCGATCCAGGGGACGAGCACGAAGATCGCGGCGACAGCGCTGAACGAAAGCTGAAAGCCCGGCTCGAGGACGCTGTAGGGGTTCCACGCGAGCAGGACCGCAGCGCCGACGAGGAGGAAATACCACCGGTCGCGCGGACGTGACGTGAGCCACGCGAGGGACGCCAGCCCGCCTGCGATTCCGGCGCGGACGACGGACGGCTGCCAGCCGACCGCGAGCACGTATGCGGCGACCGTTCCGAGCGCACCCAGCTCGCCGAGCCACCGCGGCAGCCCGAGCGCCCAGACGAGCAGGATCGTCCCCGCGACCACGTACGCGACGTTCTGGCCCGAAACGGCGAGAAGGTGGTACAGGCCGGAGGCGCGAAAGCTGTCGCGAAGGTCCGGGTCTAGCCCTTCGTCCTCGCCGAGCACGACCCCGGCGAGCACCGCGCGACGCTCTCCCGTCGGGACCGATGCGAGCGACCGCGAAACGCTGCGCCTGAGGCCGTCGGCGAAGCCGCCGATGCCCCCACGACGACCGATCACGCGAAAGTCGGCAGCCCGCAGGACCACGTGGATTCCTTGACGACGGAGGTAGCCGGCCTCGTCGAAGTCGCCCCCTTCCTCGGGCGCTCTCGGCTCCGCGATGGTGGCGATCACCTCCAGAATCGCTCCCTGCGGCGGCGCCTCGCCCGGGGGGAGATCGAGGCGGGAACGCTCGTCCGGCGCGAGGACGCCGAAGCGCTTCACCCGAATGGGCACCCGCACCCCGAACTCGCTCCGCCGAGCCGGGCCGGTCACCACCACCTGCGCGAGAGCCGCGCGGTCGACCTCGGCTTCGAGCAGGCTCCGGTCGAGCATCTCCAGGCGCACGGCTCCCCACCAGAGACCAGCGAGGAGGAGCGCGCACGCGAGGAAAAGGGCTCGAGCGCCGTCGGAGGCCAGCCCTCCAAGCACTGCCGCGGCCGCCGCGAGCAGGAGCGTCGGGTGCGCCTCGCGGAGGAGGAGGGCGAGCGTGAGGCCCACGCAGAGGGCGGCGGCGAGCACGTGCGCCGCCGGGATGCGCTCGAGCGCTGTCGCGAGCACGCCGGGCGCGCGTCACAGGTCGACCAGCGGACGAAGCTGCTCGAGGGTCGCGGGCCCGATCCCGGGCACTGCGTCGAGCTCGTCGACGGATCGAAACGCCCCGTTGGCGGAGCGGTAGTCGAGGATCTGCTGCGCCGTGACCGGCCCGACGCCCGGGAGCTCGTCGAGCTGGTCGAGGGTCGCCGAGTTCAAGTGAACCTTGCCGCCCGGCGCCGCTCCGGCCGCCGCCTCGGAGCCCCCGGCGCCCGGGACTCCTTCCCCTCCCCGCAGCGGAACCAGGACCTGCTGGCCGTCGGCGAGTGGCGCCGCCAGGTTGACGAGCTCGAGGGCGGCCTTCGGCTTCGCACCGCCTGCCTCGGCGATCGCGTCGTCGATTCTGCTCCCGTCGGGAAGCCGGTAGAGGCCGGGTTGTAGAACCGCGCCGGCGACGTGGACGATGACTTCCGGGGGAGGCTCCTCGTCCACGTCCAGGGCGACCGACTGGACTCCACGGGCCGGCTCGCCCTCACCCGCACCGAACGCGACCCGCCCGGCGATCATCAGGAGCACGAGCAGCCCGAGACCATAGGCCAGCGCCTGCGCGCGAGAGATCGTAGGCATGCGCACCGATCAGCGCGTGCCGGCTGCCTCGTACGTGACGACCAGCCGCGGGCGCAGCGTCGCGTCGGGGTAGCTCGATGATGGGCCATGTGGGCCGGGAACGCCGTATCCCTCGTCCCCGTCCTGCAGCTTCAAGAGGAGCCCGTTGTTCGGGACGAGCCGCTCGAGCCAGGAGCGGGCGAGGGTGGTTACGTCCCACACGAGCCATTGCGGGTCGGGCGCAGAGAAGACCACTGCGGTATCGAGCACGCGGTCGTCGATGTCCGGCTCGCGCTCGCGGAACCAGCTGCGCGACAGAATCCGGTGCGCGTCGATCACGGCGCCCGGGGCGGTACAGGGCGCGCTCGCCGCTCCCGGGGCGACGCAGAGCCCGTCGTGGTAGACGCGCAGCTCCGCGGCGGTGATCGTCGCCGTCGAGGGAATCCCGGAGAGGGAAAAGCGGAGGCCGGAGCGCCAGACCTTGTCGTCGACGCCTCCAATCGGGAGGCGGGACCCGTCGTCGCGAAAGCAGCGGGACTCCCAGTCGTAGCTCCAGTCGCACCAGAACGGAAATCCGATGTCGTCGGTCGCGGGGATGGCGAGCGTCGAGGTCGTCGCCGGCGGCGCTCCCGCGAGCGCGGCGGCACCGAGCGCGAGGATGAGGACGAGTCGTCGCACGCCCACGATGGTCGCGCGAAAAAGCGCGCGAGTGGCGCGCGGACCGTGTCGAAAGAGAAACGGCTCTGTCTACAAACGCTCGCGGCCGTGCCTGCCCGTTCGCAGCGTCCCGAAACCTCCATCGCAAGCGAGCACCTGGCCGTTCACCCAGCCGCCCCGGGCTGAACAGAGGAAGGCGACGAGCGAGGCCGAGTCTTCCGGCCGGCCGAGGCGCCCGAGTGGATGCTCCCTCAGCAGCTGCTCCCGGAGCTCCGGGCTCTCGTCGAGCCAGCCGGTGTCGGTCGGGCCCGGATCGACTGCGTTGACGGTGATCCCGCGCGGCGCGAGCTCCGCGCCGAGGCTGAACACCAGCCACTCGAGCGCGCCCTTGCTCGCGGCGTAGGCGACCTCGCCGGCAAGCGGCGGACCGCTGACGTAGACGACGATACGCCCGCTCCCGGGCGTGCCCGACCAGCGCCGGGCAAACGCCGCACAGAGGGCGAAGGTGCCACGGGCGTTTACCTCCAGATGTCGATCCCACTCGTCGAGATCCGTCTCGAGCACGCCGCCGACACGCGAGTGAGTGTGAGCGGCGACCAGCGCCGCGAGAGACTCGATCTCTCCCTCCGCCCAGGTCACGATCCGCTCCGCGGCGGCGGGGTCGGCCAGGTCGTCCTCCCGAAACGCCGCCCGCACGCCATGCCCGCGCAGCTCTTCTACAAGCTCCTCGGCCTCTTCCGGCCGCGAGCCCCACGGCTCGGTAGCGTCGAACGGACGCCAGCCCGTGGTCGCCACGTTCCAGCCGTCTTGAGCGAGGGCGCGGGCGACGGCCGCGGCGATGCCGGCGCGCCTGGTGGCGCCGGTGACGAGCACGCCGCGCTGCGGCCCTGGCTCGGAGCCGGGATCCTTCATGGAAACGCGAACCTAGCTGACGATGCAGGGCCCGGACGGGACAGGCCGAAGCCGTTCCTCTGCCGCCGCCAGCACGAGGCTCACCGGCACGGCGTACCCGCCCTTCCGATTCCGCGTGCCGCCGAAGATCATCGCGACGACGCGTCCACGGCGGTCGACGACCGGGCCTCCACTCTCTCCCGGCCGCACCCCACCTCGCAGCGGGACGACGACGCGTGGTCGTGTCCCGCGGCCGTAGGCGTCAGGCGAGAAGACGGTCCGTGGGACCCCTGCGGTCCCGGCCGTGGCGGTCAGCGGGCCGTTCCTCGGGTACCCGAGCAGCGCTACCGGCTGCGAGCGATCGTCCCGGCTGCTGGTCCTGAGGCTTCCGGTCGCGAGGCCGCCAACCCTGAGAAGTGCGATGTCGTTCGTCGCGTCCACGTAGACCGCCCGCGCCGAGCGGGATTCACCGTTGGGAGCGAGAACGCTGGTCGTGTCGTGGCCCGCGACCACGTGCGCGTTCGTGGCGACGAGCCCCGGCCGGACGACCCAGCCGGAGCCCTGGGTGCCGACACCGCAGGCCGTGCCGTGCAGCTTGACCACCGACTCGGCAGCCGTCCGCGCTCCGGGGCTCTGAAGCACGCTCGGGTCGGGCGGCGGCAGCCTCTCCCCCAACCCGGGAAGGAGCGGGAGCGGGTCGAAGCGGTTCAAGGCCTGCAGCACCGTGTCCGGAGGCACCGCGCTGAGGAGCCGCGGCAGGATCGCGGAGCCCCTGACCTCGGCCCGCAGGCCCAACGCAGGCTGGTGGAGCGCGAACACCGCCAGGAGCCAGCCGATCGCGAGGGCGATGAGCCCGCCGAGCGCGATGCCGCCGATCCGGTCGAGCGTGCCGAGCGGCGGGTGCGAGGCGAGGAATGCGCGCACCGGCTCGCCCAGCGCCCTGGCTGCGAAGCTGAGGAGGAAGGCGCCCACCACCGCGCCCATCAAGCCGGCGACGGGAAGCCAGGCGGAGTTCTCCGGGAAGAGGTGAGGAGCGACGATCGAGCCGAGGACGGCGCCCAGGGCGAGCCCGCCCAGGGAGAGCGCCTGGGCGGCGAGGCCTCGGTGCGCTCCCAGAATGGAGAAGACCGCGACCCCGAGCAGCAGGAGAACGTCGACGACGTTCACGAGCACAGAGTACGGAGAGTTGTCAAGAGCTCGAAGCAGACGACGCTTCTCCGGCGCGGCGCCCTGGGTGAGTGCGCTGCAAGGACCCAAGGCGCGTTCGTAGCCGGGGACGCATTCAGCGCCGAGGGCGCATGGCTACCGGCGCTCGGCCTGCGGCTCTCCCTGACCCGTCCAAATCCCGTCCATGAGGCGCCCCGAGACGTAAAGAGCGGCCAGGACGAGCACCCCTGGGCTCGCGGCATTCGGCGGTGACGACCCTCTACTAAGGAGTCCGCCAGAGCCCTAAGCGACGATAGACCTCGTTCCAGCCCGGGTCAGGCTGAATCGTTCCCTCGTCCCGACGCCGACGCCGTGTCAGGGCCAAGCGAACCCTCTCGATAAGGGAGCGAAGCACTACTTCTGATGGTACTCCGCTGAGGGCGGCGCGAGATCCGGTTCCCAAACCAAGTTCTCGCGATTCGTCCTTACTGCCTGGGTGGCGGTCGTCGCGGTAGATTGGCGGCGCGGCGGCAACAAGGCTTCGTCTGGGTCGAGGCTCTTCTTTAGACGACGAGGTTGACCAGCTTGCCCGGGACGACGATCTCCTTGCGGATCTCCTTGCCGTCCACGTGGGCTCGCACCCGTGGGAGCTCCTTCGCGCGCGCGATCAGCTCGGGCTCCGACAGGCCGACCGGCACCTCGACCTTGTCGCGCACCCTCCCGTTCACCTGCACGACGAGCTCGAAGGTCTCACGCGCGAGGAGTGCCGGATCGGCCTGCGGCCAGGGCTCCTCCCACATGCGCTCGTGGCCGAGCCGCTCCCAGAGCTCCTCCGCCAGGTGCGGCGCGTAGGGCTGGATGAGGCTGACGGCTGTCTCGGTGGCGAATCGCACCTCGCCGGCCCGGGCCGGGTCGTCCTTCGCGTGGTAGATCTCGTTCACGAGCTCGATCACCGCGGCGATCGGGGTGTTGAACTGGAAGCGGCGCAGGATGTCGTCGGAGACCTTGGCGATGGTCTCGTGCGCGCGGCGGACGAGAGCGCCGTCCGGTGGAACCTCCACCTCGCCGCACTCCGCGACCTCGAGCGCCAGCCGCCACAGCCGGCCGAGGAAGCGGGCCATGCCGTCGATGCCCGTGTCCTGCCACTCGATGTCGTCCTCGGCCGGGCCCATGTAGAGGACATAGAGGCGCACCGCGTCTGCCCCGTAGGCCGCCACCATCTCGTCGGGGGCGATGACGTTGCCCTTCGACTTCGCCATCTTCGCGCCGAGGTAGTGGATCATCCCCTGCGTGAAGAGCCGCAGGAAGGGCTCGCGGAACCCCAGCAGGCCCAGGTCGTTCAGCACCTTCACGAAGAAGCGCGCGTAGAGCAGGTGGAGGATGGCGTGCTCGACGCCGCCGACGTACTGGTTGACGGGCAGCCAGTAGTCGGCGATCTCCCGGCTCCAGGCCTCCGAGTCGTTGCGCGCGTCGCAGTAGCGGATGAAGTACCACGAGGAGTCGACGAACGTGTCCATCGTGTCCGTCTCGCGGCGCGCCTCGCACTCGCAGCGGGGGCAGGTCGTGCGCACCCAGTCCTCCGCCGCGGCCAGCGGTGACCGGCCCTTGGGCAGGTACTCCTCCACCTCGGGGAGCAGAACGGGGAGCTCCTCCTTCGGCACCGGCAGCATCCCGCAGGTCTCGCAGTAGAGAATCGGGATCGGGCAGCCCCAGTAGCGCTGGCGCGAGAGGAGCCAATCGCGCAGGCGATAGCCGACCTCGGGCTTGCCGAGACCCCTGGACTCGAGCCAGGCGACGATCGCCTGCTTCCCCTCCTCGGCAGGCAGGCCCGAGAACTGCGCCGAGTCGACGAGACGCTCGTCCTCTGCGTGCGGGACGTACGTCCCCTCCTCGTACTCCTCGCCCTCGGGAGCGACGACGACCTTCACCGGCAGCTCGAAGCGACGCGCGAACTCGAAGTCGCGCTCGTCGTGGGCGGGCACGGCCATGATCGCGCCCGTGCCGTACTCCATGAGGACGTAGTCGGCGACCCAGATCGGGAGACGCTGCTCGTTTACCGGGTTGGTGACGAACGCGCCCGTGAAGACTCCCGTCTTCTCCTTCTCGGGGTCAGCGCGCTCGATCGCCGAGCGGGAGGCCGCTCCGCGAACGTACTCCAAGACCTCCTCCTCGTGCGGCGTCCCAGCGGCGAGCTCGGCCACGAGCGGGTGCTCGGGCGCCAGCACGAAGAACGTAGCGCCGAATAGGGTGTCGGGACGGGTCGTGAAGACGGGGATGTCGACGTCCAGCTCCTCGATTCGGAAGACGACCTCGGCGCCCTCGGAGCGCCCGATCCAGTTGCGCTGCATCGTCAGGACGTGCTCCGGCCAGGACTCGAGCAGGCTCATCTCGTCGAGCAGGCGGTCGGCGTAGTCGGTGATGCGGAAGAACCACTGCTCCAGGTTCCGACGCTCGACCTGGGCGCCACAGCGCTCGCAGCGGCCGTCGATCACCTGCTCGTTGGCCAGCACGGTCTGGTCGTTGGGGCACCAGTTGACGGGCGCCTCCTTTCGGTACGCCAGGCCCTGCTCGAAGAACGTGAGGAAGAGCCACTGCGTCCAGCGGTAGTAGGAAGGCTCGGAGGTCGAGACCTCGCGGTCCCAGTCGATCGCCCACCCCATACGGCGCATCTGCTCCCGGATCGCGGCGATGTTTCGCTCGGTGACCAGGCGCGGGTGGGCGCCTTCCCGGATGGCGGCGTTCTCGGCCGGGAGGCCGAACGCGTCGTAGCCCATCGGCCTGAGCACGCGCAGCCCCATGCGCCGGCGGACGTGGGCGAGGACATCGCCGAGGGTGTAGTTCTTCACGTGCCCCATGTGCAGCTCGCCGGAGGGGTACGGGAGCATTTCGAGCACGTAGGTGCGCTCCGTGTCCATCTCCTCGCGGCTGGACGGATTGGGGACGTAGAAGGCGCGCTCGCGCTCCCACACGTCCTGCCACTTCAGCTCGGTCGTCTCCGGGTCGTATCGCTCCATCGGGCTCCGATATGAAAACGCCTCTCGTCTGAGAGGCGCTGGGGAGAGCCGTGGCACCGGCGAGGGTGCCTGGGCGCTCCTGGCTCAGTGAAGAAGAGTTGCCAC
>JBOHAB010000091.1:0-10242 GCA_050697655.1 Gaiellaceae bacterium | reverse complement strand
CCGCGCCTGCAAGCGCTGCCGACCCGATGCGGCGCCCGGCTCGCCGGATTGGAACTGGCGCGCCGACCATGTGGCGCGCGCCATGCGCCTGATCGCAGACGGCACGGTCGACCGCGAAGGCGTCCCCGGGCTCGCCAGGCGACTGGGCTTCAGCAAACGCCATCTTCGGCGGCTCCTCGCCGACGAGGTTGGCGCCAGCCCGATCGCACTCGCGCGCGCCCAGCGCGCCAACACGGCACGGCTCCTGATCGAGTCGACCGCCATGCCCTTCGCCGACGTCTCGTTCGCGGCCGGGTTCCACAGCGTCCGCCAGTTCAACGACACGATCAGACACGTCTTTGCCTCGACCCCGCGCGAGATGCGACGCCGGTCGACCGGAGGCAGCCCTGGGCCGTTGGGAGTCATCGAGCTTCGCCTGAGCTGCCGGGAGCCCTTCGACGGGGCCGCCCTGCTTCGGTTCCTCGCAGTGCGCGCCGTGCCCGGCCTTGAAGAGGTCACCGGCGATACCTATCGGCGAGCGCTCGCACTCGCCCACGGCACCGGGGTTGTCGAGCTGACCCCGGAAGCGAGTGCAGTGCGCTGCGTACTCCGGCTCGACGATCTTCGCGACCTCACCACGGCAGTTGCTCGGTGCCGGCGCCTGCTCGACCTCGATGCCGACCCGATGGCTATTGCCGAGGCACTCGGCCCCGACGAGGTGATCGGCGACCTCGTCCGCGCGGGGCCCGGGTTGCGGGTGCCCGGCTGCGTTGACGGCGACGAGCTTGCGCTGCGCGCAGTGATCGGGCAGGCAACATCGCTGCGGGCAGCACGGGCACGAACAGCGCGTCTCGTCGGAACGTTCGGTAAGCCGCTGGAGCAGCCGTTCGGGACGGTGACACATGTGTTCCCTTCCTCGGCAGTTCTTGCCGAGGCCAACTCCGAGGCGCTTGCGGGGACGGCCCTACGCCGCGAAGCGTTACAGGCTCTGGCCGCTCGGCTGGCAAATGGCGACGTCCGAATTGACGTCGGCTCTGACCCGTCGGAAGCTCTCACGAAGCTACTCGCGATTCCGGGAATCGGAACCTGGACTGCGGGGTACGTGGCCATGCGAGGCTTTCACGACCCCGATGCGTTCCCCGCTGGCGACGCGGGCCTTCACCGCGCGCTCAAGGCGTTGGGTCGCCCGGACGACCTCCGCCCCCTCGCCGTCATGCAACAGCGATGGCGGCCCTGGCGTGCATATGCCGCCATCCAGCTCTGGACGAGCCTGGACCGTTGACCCCGCGCACCGATCGCTCAGAATCGGCGCGACTCCTAAGCTCTCGGTACGGTTCGGCCTGGTGCCGGACGAGCAGATGCTCGAGATCGCCGGGCGCGAGATCACGGTTACGAGCCCGGCCAAGGTCTTCTTCTCGGAGCGCGGGGAGACCAAGCTCGACCTGGTGCGCTACTACCTCGCGATCTCCGAGCCGTTCCTCCGCGCCTCGGGCGGGCGGCCTACCCTCATGCAGCGCTTCCCCGGAGGCGCGCAGGGCAAGTCGTTCTTCCAGAAGCGCGTCCCCAAGGGCGCGCCGGAGTGGTTGCAGACGACGATCGTGAGCACGCCGAACGGGACGACCTCGCGCGCGCTCGTTCTCGCCGACATGGCGCACGTAGCCTGGGCGGTGAACCTGGCCTGTCTCGGGTTTCACGTGTGGCCCCATCTCCATGACCACGCCGACGTCGCAGACGAGCTACGTCTCGACCTCGACCCGCAGCCCGGGATCGGCTTCGAGGAGGTGCGGGCCGCCGCAGCCGAGGTTCGGCGGCTGCTGGACGAGCTCGGGATCGCGGGCTACCCGAAGACCACGGGCAACCGCGGCCTCCACGTCTACGTCCGGCTCGAGCCGCGATGGGACTCGTACCAGGTGCGGGCCGCTGCCGTCGCGGCCGCCCGCGAGCTCGAACGTCGCCGCCCCGAGCTGATCACCGCGGCATGGTGGAAGGAGGAGCGCGGCCGCCGCGTCTTCGTCGACTACAACCAGAACGCGCCGCACAAGACCGTGTTCGGAGCGTGGTCGGTGCGCGCGCGTCCCGGCGCCCAGGTGTCGGCGCCGCTGACGTGGGACGAGATCGAGACGCTGCACCCCGACGAGCTGACGATCGCGAGCGTCCCCGACCGGCTCGCGGCGCACGGTGATCCGTGGCAGGGGATCAACGAGCAGCCGCAGTCGCTCGAGCCGCTTCTCGCCCTCCACGAGCAGGACCGGACCGCAGGTCTCATGGACGCACCGTGGCCGCCCGTCTACCCGAAACAGCCCGACGAGCCGCCGCGGGTCGCGCCCAGCCGGGCGCGCAAGGACGGATCGTGAAGGAATCGACTTCCACCTTCGTCTGACGCTCTACAAGCAACAGACGAAAGAGGAGGGGTTTCCTCATGGTGAAATCGTTCGCTCGCAGGCATGGGCGGCTTCTTGTCCCGTCCGTGCTCGCCGCCGGCCTCGCCCTCGCGCTCGCGTTCCTGCTCATGGGCAGCGCGCAGGCGGGAACGGCGGGCACCCAGAAGCGAGTCATCGGCACCGCGGTCTCGAACGGGGTCCGCGTCCAGGTGACGGCAGTTCGTTCCACACAAGACACCGCCACGGTCAGGATCGCCGCCTTCGAGCGCACCGGCGGTAAATGGGATCGCCTCGGCCGGGCGCTCAGGGTCGGTCAGCGCTCGGGCTGGTTCTGGAACGTGGTCACCCGCCCCTACGGGGTGCGGTCGCTGACTCTTGCCCAGCCGGGAGGCAGGTATCCCACCCGCATCGCGCTCCGGCTCCTGATCTCGCCTTCGATCGGGCCTTCGGCCACCTTCCGCTTCGTGGTCGACGGGGACCGGCTGGTGCAGGTGGACGTCTAGGAGCTCGAGCCGTTTGAACCGCGGGCCGGGCGGCTTCGAATCGCTTCTGTACACGCCGTCCGGCCCGGTAGCGCCGGGTGGAGCGGCTCCACGAACGGAGGAAACGCGATGCGCAGAGCTCTCGGAACCATCGCGGCCATGCTGGCCACGGCAGCGGTCGTGGCCGGATCGGTGGAAGCCGGCCCACACGACCGCCATCTGTATCCAAACTCGCTTGGCTCGCTGCCCGCCATGTCCGGCGGCTGGCCCGACGGGACCGCTCGGAACTCCAACTGATCACCTCTCGCGGCGAGCGCCTGCGGCCTACTCCGGGAGCACCACCGCCGCGCTGCCGCCGCCGCGGCGTACGGGCTCCGCCGCGGCGAGCATGCGCCCGCCACCGAGGAACTCGATCCCCGTCGCCGCGCCGATCTCACCCGTCGGCGCGAGCACGTGGTCGTAGCTCGCTGCGAGCTCCAGTGCCTCGGGGGAGCTCAGGAACGCCGCCTCGGCGAGCGTCGCGGCCGTGTTGCGCTGCGTCGCCCGTGGAGCGGCGATTGCCTCAGGCAGCGTCGCGTCCAGGTCGAGCCGGTCGACGAGGAGCTGGAGGACGGTCGTGATGATCGTCGAGCCGCCGGGCGAGCCGAGCGCGAGGAACGGCTGCCCGTCGTCGAGCACGATCGTCGGGCCCATCGAGCTGCGAGGCCGCTTTCCGCCCTCGACCCGATTCGGGTGCGTGAGCGAGTCGTAGTTGAAGTCGGTCAGCTCGTTGTTCAGCAGGAACCCCCAGCCGGGGACGACGACGCCGTTCCCGCCCGTCGACTCGATCGTGAACGTGTACGAGACGACGTTCCCGAACCGGTCGGCCACGGTCAGGTGGGTCGTCGTCTCGGACTGCAAGACGGTGACGGAGGCCTGGCCGCCGGTGTCGAAGGGATGGGGATTGCCGGGCGCCACCGGACTGACGGCCGCCCGCGTAGGGTCGATCAGCGCCCGCCGCTCGGCGGCGAATCCATCCGAGAGCAGGCCGTCCAGCGGCACGTCGAAGAAGTCGGAGTCGGCCAGGTAGGCATTCCGGTCGGCGAAGGAGAAGCGCGAGGCCTCGAGGAAGAGGTGGAGCGCCCGCGTGTGATCGGCCGGGCCGAGAGAGAAGCCCTCGAGGATGTTGAGCGCCTCGCCGACGGTCGGGCCCCCGCTCGACGGCGGGCCCATCCCGTAGACGTCGAGGCCGCGGTAGCTCACCCGCGCCGCCGGCCGCTCGGGGGCGGCGTACCCCTTGACGTCGGGCATCTTCATCAGGCCCGGGCGCCAGACGTGGTTCGCGTCGGCCGCGATCGGCGGGTCCTGGACGGCCTCGACCATCGCGGAGGCAATGGCGCCACGGTAGAAGCCCCTGGTGCCGAGATGGGCGATCCGCTCGTACGCTCGGGCAAGGTCGGGATTGCGAAGCAGGGAGCCGACATCGCGGGGCGTGCCGTCCGGGTCGAGGTAGATCGCCGCGGTGGAGGGGACATCGTCGAAGAAGTCCACGTTCGGAAGGGTCTGGTCGAAGAAGGTCTGGTCGACGACGAAGCCTGTGCGCGCCACCTCGATCGCGGGTCGAAGCGCATCGCGCAGCTTCAGCGTCCCGTAGCGGCGCAGCGCCTCGTCCCACGAGCGCACGGTTCCCGGCACGCCGGCCGAGAGCCCGCTCCAGCGAGCCGAGGTGAACGGGAGCGGCGCTCCGCCCTCCCAGAACGAGTCGGGCTGCATCCTTCGCGGCGCGGTCTCGCGGCCGTCGATCGTCGTCACGTCGCCGCCGGCCGTGCGGATGACCATGAAGCCGCCACCGCCGATCCCGCACGAGAAGGGCTCCGTGACACCGAGCACGGCGGCGGCAACGACAGCCGCATCGACAGCGTTCGCGCCGTCTCGCAGGGCCTCCACGGCAGCCTCGGTGGCGAGGAGGTCGACGGTCGCGGCGGCGCCGCCGGTGCCGACCGCGGTCGGAGCCTTGGTGAGCGGCGGCGACTGTGCCGTCGTCGCAGCGGGGACGGCCAGGGCGGCCGCGACTGCCGTCAGCGCAATGAACGAGCGAAACCGGGAACGGTGCATGACGTCCTCCCCCTCGGGGTCTTCTTGGCCCAGTCCTACCCACCTGGGTGACGACCGGAACACTCGCCAGGCCCACGAGGGCCCCGCTCCGTGCGGGGCCCTCGCAGCGACGAGTCGGCCTAAGAACTCGTCTCACGAGTTCTAAGCCGGCGGCAGGTACCGGATCGAGGTGACTGCCGGCTCGACCTCGAGCGCCGGCTCGTTGAACGAGAACTGGAGCGCGACCGTCCCCGTCGCGTTCTCGATCCCGAGGGTGGCCGAGTTGCCCAGCTCCCGCCCTTCGTCGAAGCGGTTGCGGTGCTGCGTCAGGATCTCGCCGTTCTCGTGGAGGACGATGTTGAAGTCGAAGCGCCTCGTCGTGTCGCCGAAGAAGCGGACGTTCCGCCATTCGACCACGAACCGGCGGTCCGACGCAGCGCCGAGCAGCTCGGTCCGCACGCTCGACTCGGCGTCCACGAAGAGGTCGTCCCAGAACGCGTAGATCGCCGCGTTCGGAGCGGTCGTGCGCGGAATGGAGAGGTTCGCGAGACTCGTGTTCAGGGCGAGGAAGTTCAGGTGGCCGTTCGTGGCCACGAAGGCCGTCGAGTACTCCTGGCCGTAGAACCGGAACGGGAACGGCAGCGGGACCGCCTCTGCCGCGTCGTCGCCGGTCAGCGCCAAGGGGTCGGCCGCCTCCTGGAACAGGGCCTCCTCGAGCTCGCACGAGTACCCGAACTCGTCGCTGCGCGGCACGAGCGTGAAGTCCAGCGTCGTCGGGCCGGACACGACCAGCGCCTTCGTCTCCGTGCCGAAGCACCCCGTCGCCGAGGCAGTCGCGTCGTAGGTGCCCTCGGGCACCCCCTCGAAAGAGTAGAAGCCGGTGGCGTCGGTAGCGGCCGGCGTGATCGGCGTCCCCTCGATCGTCACCATCGCGTTGGCGAGAGGCTCTCCCTCCCCGTCGCGGACGTGACCCGACACCGTGTGCGAGGGAGGCAGCGGCGGCGGCGTGTAGCGGATCGACGTGACCGCAGGCTCGGCAGCAAGCAGCGGCTCGTTGAAGGAGAACCGAAGCGCATCCGCCCCCGTGTGGCCCTCGATCCCGATCGTCGCCGAGTCGCCCTGCTCGCGCCCGTCGTCGGCCAGGTTGCGGTACTGCGTCAGGATCTGGCCGTTCTCGAAGAGCACGACGTTGAAGTCGATGCGTTGACCCGCGCCTGGCGGCATGAGGACGTTGCGAAACTCGATCACGAACCGCCGGTTGGGCGCGATGCCCCGCTCGTCTGCCCGAATCGAGGCCTCGGCGTCGACGGACAGGTTGTCCCAGAACGGGTAGATCGCGCCGTTGGGCCGCCCCGTGGTCGGAATCGCCGCGTTGACCGACGAGCAGGTGGTGGTCGCCGGGCCGACGAGCTCGATGAACCCGTTCGTGCAGACGTGCGCCCGGGTGTACGGGAACCCGTAGAACGTGAAGGGGAACGGGATATCGATGGTGCCGACGGAGGCATCACCGGTGATCGGGAGGACAGTGTCGGCCTCCTCGAAGGCGGCGGCCTCGAGCCCGCACGTGTACCCGAACTCGTCGCTCTCCGGAACGAGCGTGAAGTCGAGCGTCGTCGGGCCGGACACGACGAGCCCCTTCGTCTCCGTGCTGCTGCACCCCGTCGCCGAGGCGGTCGCCTCGTACGTGCCCTCGGGCACCCGCCCGATCGAGTAGAAGCCGCTCGGGTCGGTCGCGGCCGGCGTGATCGGCGTCCCCTCGATCGTCACCATCGCGTTCGCGATCGGCTCGCCCTCCCCGTCGCGGACGTGCCCGGACACCGTGTGCGAGGGCGGCAGCGGCGGCGGTCGGTAGCGGATCGAGGTGACAGCAGGCTCGGGAGCGAGAAGCGGCTCGTTGAAGGAGAACCGAAGCGCGTCCGTCCCCGTGTGGCTCTCGATCCCGATCGTCGCTTGACCGCCGGTCTCGCGCTCGTCGTCGGCGAGGTTGCGATGCTGGACGAGGAACTCGCCGTTCTCGAAGAGAACGATGTTGAAGTCGACGCGCCGGCTCGTGTCGTCGAAGAAATGGAGGTTGCGGAACTCGATCACGAAGCGTCGGTTCGGCGCTGTGCCCTTTGTCTCCGTCCGAATCGAAGCCTGCTCGTCGACAAACGTGTCGTCCCAGAACGAGTAGATCGCGCCGTTGGGGCGCCCCGTGGTCGGGATCCCGACGTTGCTGGCAGAGCAGTTGGTGGTCGCCGGGCCGACGAACTCGATGAACCCGTTGGTGCAGACGTGCGCCCGCGTGTGGGGGAACCCATAGAACGTGAACGGGAACGGAAGGTCGATCGTGCGGGCGACGTCGTCTCCGGTGAGCGGGACGACGGTCTCCGCCTCCTCGAAGGGAGCGGACTCGTTCCCGCACGTGTACCCGAACTCGTCGCTGAGCTTGGGGAGCGTGAAATCCAGCGTCGTCGGCCCGCGGATCTCGACCTCCAGGGTCTGCACACCGTTGCATCCCCCGCCCGTCGCCGTCGCGGTGTACTCCCCGCGAATGATCTCCGCGAACGAGTAGAAGCCGGTCGCCTCGGTCGTGGTGATGTGCGGGAGCTGCGTCCCGTCGAGCGAGACCGTCGCGCCCGGGACCGGCTGACCGTCGGCGTCGCGGACGTGGCCGGAGACAGTGAACGACGGGTCGGTGCTGAAGCGGAAGTACGAACGGTGCTGGACGCCGTCCGTCCGGGTGAGGACGAACTCGCGGCAGTTGCCGTCCCACTCGTCGAGCGTCTTCCACTGGAACCGGTAGCTCCCGTCTCTCCCGTGCAACCTTCCGTTCGCCGGGACGGGAATCGGCCGCGGCGTTAGGAACTCCGCCTGCGGGTCGAGCGTCCGAAGCGTCGTGCAGTCCACCTGCCGCGAGTACGGCGCGCCCGCGGCCAAAATGTCCGGCTCCAGGTCCTCGGGGGCGGTGAACTTCATGTTGATGGTTCGGCCCGCGTTGACCTTGTTGATTGTCGGCTCGTCGGCCCACGGGCTCGAGAACCCGCGCAGGCAGTCCGGGTGGGTGTCGAAAGCCTCGCTGTTGTCGTCGCGGTTGGTCGTGCCCTGGACGGCGCTGAAGCCGAGCCCGCGGCGGGCGAACGTCGCCCACACCGTGCAGGTGTCCTCACCCTCGCTGAGGAGGTCGGCGGCGGCGATGATGGCGCCCCGCGCGACCACGAAGCCGGGGCCGCAGCCCTGGAACTTGAGGCCGTCCACCACGTACTGGAGCGCCCGGTTGTTCCCGCCGGTGTTCCACGCCTCGTAGACGTTCGGGTTGAAGCCGTGCTTGTCGATCAGGTCCCAGTTCAGGTCCCAGAGGACGGAGGCCCAGCCGTGGCCGAGCCCGTGCGGGAGCGCCAGGGTTGTCCCGTTCAGCCATCCGTCCGTCTTGATGCTGTCGTAGGTGAACGGCTGAATCGCCATGTCCCGCGAGTAGGGCCGCGGTCGGATGCCGTCGCCGTGGCGATCGTCCTCGAAGAGCGCGTAGGGGCCCATCCCGCGCGGCTCGTCGGGATCGTCCAGCGCCGGGTCGAGCAGGAGCGTGATCGCGAGGTAGTCGCTCCACCCCTCGCCGGCCTGCTCGTTCCCGGTCAGGCAGTTGACCGCCGGGCCACCGGTCAGGCGGTTGGAGACGCCGTGCCCGTACTCGTGGACGATGATCCCGTTGTCGAAGTCCCCGTCGCGGATCCCTGGATGGTTCGGGTGCTTCCGCATGCTTCCCGTCGTGGGCCCTGCGGCGATCGCGGCCTTGATGGCGTTGCCATCAGCCTGCGAAACGGCAACGGCGGGAATGCCGACCGGCGGGGTCGTCATCGAGGCAGAAAGGACAGGCGGAGATGCGCTCGTCGAGTGCGCGACGACGACGCCGCTCGCGCCCAGCGACTCGGCGACCTGCACCCGGAGGAGGTAGCTGCAGGCGGCGGTGCCGCCGTCGACGACTGCGATCCAGGGCGGCGTCGGTAAGGTCGGCGGGTAGAGGCCGGCGTCGCACCCTGTGCCGGCGTAGACGAACGTGCCCGACGTGCCTCCGGTCGTCGGCGCCGGGCCGAACCTCGACCAGCTCGCGTCAAACGAGCCGACGCCGTCGGCCACAACCTGGTTCTGGGCGCCGAACTGGTTCCCGGGCCAGAGGAACATCTGCATACGCGGCGTACCGCCGGACGTGGGCGTCTCGATCGGCGTCCCGAAGTTCGCGTTGTTCGTGCCGCCCCCGTCGGCCGCTTCTGCCCGCACGTAGTCGCCCTGGGTGCCGCCCCGGCCATAGTTGTTCGCCTGGAAGTTGCCCGCCGCCTCGTCGAACCCGTACCGCCACATGACGTCGTGGAAGACGTTGTTCACGTAGAAGAGGTTCGTGACGACGGCATCGCGGTAGTCCTGGGCGTGCTCGTTCAGGTCGGCCGGGAAGTCGAACGTCAGGCCCGGCCCGCCGTCGGTGTCGCCAAAGTCCGCCGAGTCGTTGTCGTCCTGGTCGAGGTAGGCGTGGACGTTGCTCCCGCGGGTGATCGTGAACTCGGCGCCGGCCGCGCCGTCCGTGTCGTGCCAGCCGAAAGGCGTCGCCAGCGCGTCGGCCGGATTGGTGACAAGGCCCCGCGCCCCGTCGTTCGGGCTCTCCTTGGGGATGTCGAAGACGCGGTAGCTCGAGCCGTCGAGCACCGGGTCGGGCGGCAAGGGCCCGAGGGCCGACGCGACGGCGTTGTCCTCGCGCTGGAGGGTGCTTCTGAGATCGCCGAGACTGTCCTGGCTCGTCCAGTCGTGGACCTCGAGCAGCTCCCCGCTCGCGGCGTCGATCGTCGCATTCCAGAGGTGCGCGGCGGACGAGTCGTCAATCGTGAGCTGCCAGGCGAGGCGCAGGCCGCGCTTCGTCGGCTGCCACCCAAGACGCGCAGGGATCGGCTCGTTGGAGATGCCCCCGGCGGAGACGACGGTCTTCTGCGCGCGACCGTCGCTCTGGCTCAGGACGCGGAGGTCGGTCGGCTCCTCGAGCTCGAGCTCGGCCGCGGCCGCCTCGACGGCTCCAACCGCACCGATCTTCTCGTCGTCGGATCCCGCGGCGCTCAAGTCGTCGACGAAGCTCGAGCCGGCGAAGACGACGCTGCCGTCGGCGGCGACGTTGACGGTCGCGTGCCCTTCGAACACCTCGAGGTCCCGGTAGCGCTGGTTCAGGTTGACGTGCGTGACGGCGTTGTGACGGCTCGTGTACGCGCTCGTGACGGCCAGGCCGGCCACGTCCGCGCGCGTCACGCCGAGCTCGGCGGCGTTCTTCCCGACGTAGGCGAGCGCGGTGTCGATCGCGTCGTCGCCCTGCG
>JBOHAB010000090.1:0-10248 GCA_050697655.1 Gaiellaceae bacterium | reverse complement strand
GTCTTGAGCGCCAGGTAGGTGAAGACTCCCGTTCGCTCGGTGAGGCCGACCAGCACCATCATCCCCACCAGCAGCCCGAGCGTGCCCCAGTCCACCGCGTCGATCGCCGTGTCGAGCTCGATGACCCCGATGAGCACGACGAGCCCCGCGCCGACGAGCGCCGCCTTCGTGCGGTGCACCCACTCGAAGGCGATCACCGCGAGCGCGCCGAGGAAGATGAGGACTGCGACGGTGTCCACCGGCCGTAGGCGACATCAGTAGCCGACGGCGCCCGCGCGCGTCGAAAGTAGAATCGCGCTTCCTCGAAGGTCGCAGAGCCGGGCGGGCTGCCGGCGGCTGTGTGACCGTCGATGGAGATCGTCGTTCAGCTCCCGCTGTTCGTCGCCGGCCTCGGCCTGGCGCTCGTGGCCAGCGACCGTGCCGTCGCCTACACGAGGGCGTTGGCGACCGCGCTCGGGGCGCCGCCCTTCATCGTCGGCGTCGTGCTCGTCTCGGTCGGGACCGACCTCCCCGAGATCGCGAACTCGATCGCCGCGCACCTTCAAGGCGAGGGCGACGTGAACGTGGGAGACTCGGTCGGCTCGACGCTCACGCAGTACACGCTCGTCCTCGGCCTCTTCCCGCTTGTCGCTGGCGCGATGCTGATCGACCGGCTGCAGGTCGGCCTGGTCACGGTTCTGACCATGGCGGGCCTGGTTCTCACCGCAGCCTTCGTCGCTGACGGCTGGCTCGGCCGCTGGGAGGGCCTAGTGCTGATCGCCGCCTGGGCCCTTGCGACGTGGATCGTCGTCCGCGTGATTCCTTCCGGCAAGCCGGAAGACGCGCCCAAGGTGGCGTTCTCGAGCCGCTGGGCCCAGGCGGGGGTCGTGCTCGGCACCCTGGCGCTCGTCGGGCTCGGCGCCACGGTGGCCGTGCGCGCGCTCGTCCGCATCGCCGAGATCGCGGGCGTGCCCGAGTTCGTGATCGCCTTCTTCGGGGCCTCCTTCGGAACCTCCGCTCCCGAAATCGTCGTGGACTTCACCGCGCTCCTGCGGGGTGCGCCCGCGATCGCGCTCGGGGACGCGCTCGGCAGCTCGCTCGTAGACGCCACCCTCTCGATTGGCGCGGGGCCCCTCGTCGCCCCCGCGCCGGTCACCGCCCGCCTCGCGCTGACCGGCGCCCTCTACACGCTCGGCGCCGTTGCGATCGTCGGCGCCCTTCTCGGCGGTCGCCGCCGGCACGACCGTCTCAGCATGGTCGTGCTCCTCATCCTCTACTTCCTGGCCTACGTGGTGCTGCTCTCGGCCGAGTGATCCACGCGGAGCCGACGCTCGATCCAGCGCGCTCCCACGGTGTCCGTGAGCCCGTGCGCGATGATAGAGGCGAGGATCACGAAGGAGGCGACGTCGAAGACGAGGGTGCGATCGGGAGCGCCCGAGCCGAGAACGAAGAGGGCGAACAGCATGGAAGCGACCCCTTTTGGCCCGAACCAGGCAATGAAGAGCTTGTGCGGCCTCGGCATCTGCACGCCGACGAACGAGACGAGGATGGCCACCGGGCGGGCGACGAGCAGGGCTGCGGCGATGAACGCGAGGATCGGCCAGACGGAGCCGTCCCAGCCGGTGGCGACGATCAGAGCCCCGAAAACGAAGAAGGTCGCGATCTGGAAGACCGCGCTCACGCTCTCGTTGAACTCCTGGAACGTCCGCGGAATCTCGTGGCGGGTAGCCGCGAGCGCGATTCCCGCGACGAACGCGGCGATGAGGCCGTTACCCCAGGTGACGTCGGCGAGCCCAAAGGCGGCCAGCCCGAGCCCGAGTGCGTAGGCACCTTCGTACTTCGGCTCCATGCTCCCGCCCGGCAGCAGCGGGAGGAGCCGGCCTGCGACGACGGCGAGTGCGATGCCGATCGCCGCGCCGGTGAGAGCCTCGCCCGCGAGCCGCGCGGCCTCGCCGCCTGCGTTCCCGTCCGCGGTCGAAAGCGCCAGGAAGAAGAGCACGAACGGGAGGGCGAGCCCATCGTTCAGGCCCGACTCGAGGTTAAGCGTGTGCCTGACGATCCGCGGCACCCGTTTGGATGCCACCACCGCGGACGTGACGACCGGGTCCGTCGGCGAGAGCACGGCCCCGAGCAGGAACGCCTCCGCCCAAGTGATCTCCGGGAAGAGCGCCTTGCCGACGACCGCAAGGATCACGAGTGTGATCGGCATCGCGATCACGAGCGCTCGAGCCGTCGGGCCCCAGTGCTCGCGCAGGAGCTCGGATTCGACGAGGAGCCCGTCCGAGAAGAGCGTGAGGATGAGCGCGAGCTCGACCAGTAGGACGACGATCGCAGCGCTTGGAGTCGCCTCGACCACCCCTAGGAGCGCGAGCACGAGCCCGGCGCCAACCGAGAGCACGGAGATGGAGAGCACCGTGCCGTGCAGCCACCCGGAGAAGGCGGCCGCAACCGCGAGGAGCAGGCCGAGGATGAGGAGCGCTTCTGCGAACCCGAGATCCATCTGCGGACCCTAAACCGCGAGGGCGGCTCGGAGGCCGCCCTCGCGGAGAACCAAGCGAGCCCTTAGTACGGAGGCCTGTCGTACGGGTCGTGCCGGACGACGGTCTCGCGGCGCCAGGTGCCGGCCCCGCCCCAGCTCGACCAGAAAACGAGCGAAAGCAGGAAGCCCACAGCGCCGGCGATCAAGAGGATCCAGCCGACGGTCGCGATGTCGACCCCGGCCACCTCGGCCGTGACGGCGAACGCGAGGATGGCGCCCACGACCATCAGGAAGATGCTGGCACCGATACCCATGTGAACGGTTCCTCCTTCGATTTCGGCCACGTCGGTCGGACCTCGGGCCCGAAGACTGTTGCGTTAGGGTTTCGCCTCGGGGCCGTGATTCCCCGCTCTCCCCGTGCGGAAACGCTCGATCATCCAAATGACGCTGGTCGGGGTGGCCGTCGGCGCAGTGCTGGCGGTCGTCGCGGTGTTCATCCCCTGGCTTCCGGATGCCGCCTCCGAGCAGGCGGACATCGTCGACAACGTCTACTGGGTGGTGACGATCATTTGCGTGGTCGTCTTCGCCGTCGTCGCGGGCGTCTCGGCCTACGCCGTCTACAAGTTCAGAGCGCCGCCGGGGGACACCGACGACGGCAGCCCGATTCACGGGCACACCGGCCTGGAGATCGTCTGGACGTTGATTCCGACGATTCTCGTCACCGGCATCGCCGTCTACTCGGGAGTCGCGCTCGCGCAGGCGGAGGAGCTGCCGGACGACCACAGCATCATCCAGGTGACCGGGCAGCAGTTCGCGTGGACGTTCACGTACCCCGACGTCGAGGTCTCGGGCGACCGCCCGCTCACCACGGGCGAGCTCGTCGTCCCGATCGACCAGACGATTCGTTTCGAGGTCACGTCCAAGGACGTGATCCATTCGTTCTGGGTACCCGAGTGGCGCATGAAGCAGGACGCCGTCCAGGGGATCACGACTCACACGACGGTGACGCCGACCCAGCTCGGCACCTTCCCGGTGGTCTGCACGGAGCTCTGCGGCCTCGGTCACGCGCTCATGCGCTCGCAGGCGCGCGTGCTCTCTGCCGGCGACTTCGAGGCCTGGGTGGAGGAGCAACGGCGCCTGGCGCGCGAAGGCGGCGCCGTTCAGGGCGCGGAGCTCTTCGCGCAGCAGTGCGGGAACTGCCATACCCTCGCCGACGCCGGCACGGAAGGCGCAGTCGGGCCCAATCTCGACGAAGCGCTGCAAGGCGCTGACGCGGAGTTCATCATGGAGTCGATCGTGAATCCGGGCGCAGAGATCGCGGAGGGCTTCGAGGACGGCGTCATGCCGACGAACTACGGCGAGATGTTCACGGAACCGCAGCTCGATGGGCTCGTCGAGTACCTGCAGCAAGCGGCGGGAGGAGGGCGGTAGTGGCTGTCGAGGTCCACGAAGCTCACGAGGCCGAGCACGGCCCGGCGCACGCGCCGCCGCCGCGGCAGGGCCTCCGCCGCCTGACCGGCCCGGGCTGGCTCCGGGTGCTCTGGGCCATCCCTGTGAGCTGGTCGCTCGCGACGCTGCTCGTGATCGGCGCCCGCGCGGCGCTCGGCTACGAGCCGCTCTGGGAGCTCCAGGTCCTGATCGTCGCCTGGACGATCATCGTCCCGCTCGCGTTCCTCGCCGCCCTCGGCGGCTTCGACTACTGGCTCTACTGGATCTCGGGACGCCCGACGCGGCCCGAGGACCACTCCAGCCACGGCGCCCGCACCTGGAAGGACTACTTCCGCGTCAACACCGACCACAAGGTGATCGGGATCCAGTACGTGGTCACGACCGTCTTCTTCTTCGTCGCGGCCGGGATGATGGCGATGTTCATGCGCGCGGAGCTCGCGCGGCCCGGGATGCAGTATGTGGACACGAACACGTTCAACGGGCTCTTCTCGGTGCACGCCTCGCTGATGATCTTCCTCTTCATCATCCCGGCGTTCGCGGGGCTCGGGAACTACGTCATCCCCCTGATGATCGGCGCTCCGGACATGGCGTTCCCGCGTCTGAACGCGCTCTCGTTCTGGCTGCTCCCGATCGCCGGCCTGATCATGATGTCGAGCTACCTGGTGCCCGACGGAGGTGCCTTCGCAGCCGGCTGGACGAACTACGTGCCGCTGGCGGTCAACCAGGCGGACGGGAACCTCATGTTCCAGATGGGCGTCCAGTGGGCGGGTGCGTCCTCGATCATGACCGCCCTCAACTTCCTGGTCACCATCATCACGATGCGGGCGCCCGGGATGTCCTTCTGGCGCATGCCGCTGCTCGTGTGGGCGAACTTCGCCACCTCGACCCTCGTCGTCCTCGCGACGCCGTTCGTGGCCGGCTCGCAGTTCTTCATCATGTTCGACCGGGTCCTGCACACGAACTTCTTCAACCCGCAGCTCGGCGGCGACATCGTCGCCTACCAGCACATCTTCTGGTTCTACTCGCACCCGGCCGTCTACATCATGATGCTGCCCGGCTTCGGGATCGCCTCGGAGGTGATCTCCGTCTTCGCGCGGAAGCCGATATTCGGCTACCGCCTGATGGCGCTCTCGCTGATGGCGATCCTCATCCTCGGCTTCTCCGTCTGGGCGCACCACATGTTCGTGTCCGGAATGCAGCCGTGGATCCGCATCCCGATGATGGTGACCACCCTCGTCATCGCGGTCCCGACCGGGATCAAGGTCTTCAGCTGGCTGGCGACGCTGTGGGAGGGGCGTCTCCACTTCAAGACGCCCATGCTCTTCGCCTCGGGCTTCGTTTCGATGTTCGTGATCGGCGGCCTCTCCGGCATCTATCTCGGCTCCGTGCCGGTCGACATCCACGCGAGCGACACGTACTTCGTCGTCGCCCACATCCACTACGTTCTCTTCGGCGGATCGCTCTTCACGATCTTCGCCGGCATCTACTACTGGTTCCCGAAGATGACCGGCCGCATGTACAACGAGCGGCTTGGGCAGATCCACTTCTGGCTGACGTTCGTCGGCTTCAACGTCACGTTCTTCCCGATGCACTGGGTGGGCCTGCAGGGGATGCCGCGCCGCGTGGCCGACTACGCGCCCGAGTTCGGGAACTGGAACCTCGTCATCTCGATCGCCTCGTTCGGCCTGGGCGCCTCCACGATCGTCTTCCTCTACAACATGGTCGTCAGCTGGCGCCGCGGCCCGATTGCGCCCTCGAACCCCTGGCGGGCGCTCACCCTCGAGTGGCAGGTGTCCTCGCCGCCGCCGGTCTTCAACTTCGACGAGATCCCGCAGGTCGTCGGCAGCCCGTACGAGTACGGCACGCGCGGGGCGCGCCACGCGGTGCTGAACGGCAAGCCGACCGAGACCGGTAAGGCACCCGAGCCGGTAGAGGCGATCCACTCGTGAGCGACAACCCCTACGAGCAGACACCGGCAGTCTCAGTTCCGAAGCCGCGCCAGGTCCTCGTCCTCGCCAACGAGACGGTTGCCGGGAAGACGCTTCTGGACGCGATCCAGCAGCGCGCCTCCGCGGGCCCGATCCGGGTCACGGTCGTCTCGCCGCAAAACGACCCCCCGGCCGGCTACGTGGTCTACGAGGACAGCCGCCGCTCGAGCGCCGAGCGGCGCCTACGTCGGACGCTCGACCTCCTGCACGAGGCCGGGATCGCCGCGCGCGGGACGATCGTCGACCCCGACCCGCTCCAGGCGCTCCGCGACGCTCTGCACCAGTACGCGCCGGTAGACGAGGTGATCATCTCGACGCATCCCGGCGCCGTGCGCTCGAGCTGGCTTCGCGGCGGGCTGATCGAGCGGGCGCAGAAGGCCGCCGGGGACATCCCGGTGACCCACGTGGAGGTCGACCTCGCCTCGCCTCGCGAGCGGATGCACGTGCTCGTGATCGCGAACCAGACGATCGTCGGCGGGCCGCTCCTCGAGGCGATTCGCGAGCGAGTGCGAGCCGGCCCCACCGAGTTCACGCTGGTCGCGCCCGCCGACCAGGAGGGCGTGCAGGAGCGCCTGGACGCCGCGTTGGCCGAGCTCGCGCGCGAAGGGATCGAGGCGACGGGGCACATCGGCGACGCCGACCCGGTCACCGCCGCCCTCAACACCGTCCACGACGAGCAGGTGGACGAGATCATCGTCTCGACGTTTCCGGCCGCGACCTCGGGGTGGCTCCGCCGGAACGTGGTGGGCCGGATCGAGAGCGGCGCCGGCCTCCCGGTCCGTCACGTGGTCGTCGAGCCCGTCGAAGCGGAGGTTCCGACGTAGCCGTGGCGTCGGTCGCCCACGCCGAAGAGCACCACGAGCACCCGCCCGAGGCGCACAAGAGCTCGCGGGTCGACTCGCGCCTGCTCGGCATGTACCTCTTCATCGCCTCGGAGACGATGCTCTTCGGGTCGTTCTTCAGCGCCTACTTCTTCGCCCGGGTGGTCGCGGGCGACGGCACCTGGCCACCCGAAGGGTACGAGCTGCCGGTCTACCTCGCGCTCGTCAACACGATCATCCTCGTCACGTCGAGCTTCTCGATGCACTGGGCGCTCCAGTCGATCAAGCGCAGCAACCGCTCGGGCCTGATCGCTGGGCTGACGCTCACCTTTCTCCTGGGTCTCACCTTCCTGCTGATCCAGGCGCGGGAGTACACGCGCATCGGCTTCGGCCCGTCAGACAACGCCTTCGCCTCGACCTTCTTCGGGCTGACCGGCCTGCACGGGGCGCACGTGTTCGTCGGCCTCAACCTGCTGCTCTACGCATTGATTCGCTCGACCCGCGGCCACTACGGACCGAAGGCGGAGGACCACCTCGGCGTCGAGCTGCCGGGGATCTATTGGCACTTCGTGGACGTGATGTGGATCGTGGTGTACACCACTGTCTACGTGATCTGATCTAGCCCAGGAGGGGGAATGCGCAACCCGTTCCGGTCCGAAGCTGAGGCATTCGGCTTCGTCCTGGTATGCGTCGCGCTCTTCGCCGCGGTCGCTCTGGCCGGGATCCTCGCGGGCGGCTGGGTCGCGCTTGCCGTCTTCCTCGCCCTCGCAGCCGGTGTGGCGCTCTACGTCAAAGGCGAGCCAAAGCCGCCCGACGAGCCGGTGCTGTCACGCGAGGGAGGCGGCCGCCGCCGCATCCTCGTCGTTGCGAACGAGACGGTCGCCGGCCGCGCGCTTCGTGGCGAGGTCGTCCGCCGCGCCGGCGCCGAAGCTGACGTGCTCGTAGTCTGCCCGGCCCTGAACTCGCCGCTCAGGCACTGGGCCTCCGACGAGGACGGAGCCAGGGCGGAAGCCGAGCAGCGCCTGGCCGAGTCGCTCAGCTGTCTCGCCGCCGAGGGGGTCGAGGCGCGCGGCGAAGTCGGCGACGCCGATCCGGTGCAGGCCATGGACGACGCCCTGCGGACATTCGGCGCGGACGAGATCGTCATCTCCACACACCCGCCCGGCCGCTCGAACTGGCTCGAGAAGGAGGTGATCGGGCGGGCACGAGAGCGCTACCCGGTCCCGATCACCCACGTGGTGGTGGATCTCGAGCGCGAGCGCCAGGGCTCGCCGACCCGCTAGGCCTCTAGTCCGTCGTCTCGGTGGCGCCGGTCGATCCGCCTCCCTGGTCGCCGCTCGGGTCGCAACCCGGGACGTCCTTGCCGGCGACGCTGGCCACGTAGGCGGCCACGTCCACCGCGTCCTGGCCCGTGACCAGGTCCGGGGGCATCACGCCGGCGGCGAGGTCGATCTGCCCGCGGACGTTTGAATAGATCGTGGTCTCGTCGAAGCCCTGGGCGCAGCTGTAGCCGAGCGCCTGGTCGAGGTTGGGGCCGGTCGTCCCCGCCGTGCCGGCATCCAGCAGCGTGTGGCAGGAGCCGCAGGTCGAGGCGAAGAGCGCCTTGCCGTTCGTGCGGTTCGCGTCCGCCTGGCCGGTTGCGTCGTTGTCACCCCCGCAGCTCGCCGCCAGCAGCGCTCCGGCGACGAGGAGGATGACGGCGATCGCCCTGCCCACTCAATTCCCCTCTAGGACGGCTGCGTCTCCGGTACGCCGGCGCCTGCGAGCGCCTCGGCCCGGTCGGCGTGGATGGAGAACACGCGGTTGAGCCCGGTGATCTCGAAGATCTTCGTGATGTTCCTGTCGCTGCAGACGATCGACAGCTGGCCGCCGTTCGGGCGCAGCCGCTTGACCCCGCCGACGAGCACGCCGAGCGTCGTCGAGTCGATGAAGGTGGTGTCGGTCAGGTCGACGATGACGTGGTTTGCGCCTTCGCCGATCACGTCGAGGAGCTGTTGCTTGAACTCCGGCGCGGTATAGAGGTCCACCTCACCGGCGAGGGCGATCACCCAGACGTCGCCCGCAGCCCGCTCTGCCTTGGTCTCGAAGTTCATGAGCCCCTTTCTGCCCGAGTCGAGGGTCTACGTTAACGGCTCTACTCGCCGTCCGACCCACCGTCCGACCCGCCCTCGGGCGCGGTGCCCGGGGTGGCCTCGGTGAGCGTCTTGAGCTGGTCGATCAGCCCCTGGACCTGCTCGGCGTTCGCGGCGTTTGGCTGGAGCTCGAGATACCGCTCGTACGCCGTGATCGCCGTCTCGAAGTCCTGGGCGGTCTGGGCCGCGTTGGCGTACTGGAGGTAGAGGAGCGGATCGTCTGTCACGCGCTCGGTGAGCTCGCTGAAGACTCCGAGCTGGGTCAGAGAGAGGCTCTGCACCTCGGCGTTCGCGGCGTTGGCGCGGGCTTCCGCCTGCGCGCTGAGGGAGGCCGTCAGCGGGTTCGTCGTCAGCTCCTGCAGAAACTCGCTGTCCTCGGGCGCGAGCGTGTTCGGGAGCGACGCCTCCGCCGCCTCGTTCGAGGCGATCGCGGCGCGCTGCTGGGCCTCGGCGATCTGGGTGCCGTAGAGCGCGGCCAACGTGCGCAGGGCGTCGGTGTCCTCGGGCCGCAACGTCCGGTACTTCTCGTACGCGGTGACTGCGAGCTCGAGGTTGCCCTCGGCCTGGGCGGCGCGGGCGAGGTCGAGCTGCGCCTCGGGATCGTTCGGCCGCTCCGCCACCGCCGCTTGGGCGTCGTCGAGCGCCGGCGTGTCACTGGACACCGGGCGGTTGAGGAGGTCCGAGATGTAGTCGCCGATGCCGGAGCCGCCGGCGCCTACGCCGAAGAAGATGAAGCTTCCGCCGAAGGCGATGGCGAGGAAGAGGAAGACCCACTTTGCCCGCCGCCGCAGCTTCGGGAAGAACATCAGGTCTTCGGCTTGGGCGGCACGTTGCTGAGCAGGCGGGCGCGGGCGGCGTTTGCGCTGCGTCGAAGCTCGTGCCATTCGAATCCTCCTTCCTCGTACCGAACCTCGCCGGCGACGAGAGTGAGAACGACCCTGTCGGGCGAGCCGCCGAAGACCACGGCGGTGTTTGGCTCCTCCCAGGGGAGGAACGGTGAGCCGGCAAGTGAGACGACCGCGAGGTCGGCCCGCTTTCCGGCGGCGAGCGAGCCCGTCTCGTCGTCGAGCCCGAGCGCGCGCGCTGCGCCAAGAGTAGCGAGTTCGAGAGTCGCGCTCGCCGAGAGCGCGTCGGGGCGCCGCTCCCGCGCGCGCGCCGTGTAGACGGCGGTTCGCATCTCCTCGAACATGTCGAACGACGGCGTCGAGGCAGGGCTGTCGGTCCCGAGACCGACGCGGCCGCGCGCGGCCAACAGGGCGGCGAGCGGCGCCGCTCCACAGCCGAGGATCGCGTTCGAGCGCGGGCAGTGGGCGATGGCCGTGCCGTGCTCCGCCAGGAGCGCAATCTCCTCGTCGTCGACGTGGACGCAGTGCGCGGCCAGCACACGCGGTCCTAGGAGG
>JBOHAB010000089.1:0-10306 GCA_050697655.1 Gaiellaceae bacterium | reverse complement strand
TCGCCCACCCGGGCCGCGAGGCGCTCGCCGAGCGCGGCGAGGATGTCGGGGCGTGTCTCGAAGCGGTACTTGTCGAGGTAGTAGCGTGAGCGCCTGCCGGATCGGAGCACGAAGTCGCCCTCCAGGTAGGCGTGCTCGCGGATCGCCCGCGCGAGCTCGGCGTCGGTCATGGACGCGATCAGCTTCGCGCCTGCGCGAGGATCCGGCGCGCCACCGGGAACAGCCGAGCGGCCTCGTCGCTGCCCCCGGCAAAGCTCACCATCGAGCCGTCCGCGAAGTACACGTCCGCGCGCTCCTTGCCCGTGCCCGAGCGCTTCCGCCAGATGGCTGCCGCGCCGACGACCGAGCCGAGCGCAACGAGGGCCGCGGCGACCCTACGCTTCATCGACCACCTCCGGCTCCGGCGCCTTCTTTCGCCGACTGCGCGTGCTCGACGCGGCCTTCTTTTTCTTCGCAGGCTCCTCCTCGCCGCTCAGTCGCAAACACGTCTTCAGGTCGTAGAAGACGAGGCCGGCGGTCGGGTCTCGCCCCGTGACGGCGGTGACGAGCCGGTCGCCGTCGGTGACGACGAAGACGCAGCCCTCGTGGAACGCGACCTCGACCTGCGTCGGCTCGCCGGCCGCCCCCGCCGCTCCCTGGAGGAGCTCGCGGGCCTCGGTCGCAATCGCCTGAGCGTGCGCGTCGTCCCCGAACGTCGAGGCGAGAACGGTTCCGCTTGCGTCCGCGAGGACGGCCGACTCGATCTGCGACGAGATCTCGACGAGATCGGCGAGAGCTAGCGCGGCATCCACAGCCGGCAAACCTAACACACCTCCGTAGACTCTCTCGCCGTGCACCCGATCGTCAGCAAGTACCTCGCCGACCGGGGCACCCATCTGGCGGCGATGATCGCGTACTTCGCGATTCTCGCGTTCGTCCCGCTTCTGTTCCTCGCGCTCTCCCTGCTGGCGTTCCTCGGCGAGCAGGACGAGTCCAGCTACCTGGTCGAGGAGCTGCGGCGGGCCTTCCCGGAGAACTCCGTCGAGAACATCCTCGACGCCGTCACCGAGATCCAGGAGCAGGCAACGGAGCTCTCCGTCATCGGCGGCATCGGCCTGCTCTGGGCGGCGCTCGGCTTCTTCAGCGTGCTCGAGTCCGCCTTCAACATCGTCTACGGCCTCCCCAATCGGCCGTTCATCCGCCAGAAGACGCTGGTCCTCCTGCTGACCGCTGCCTCCCTCGTCGTCCTCTTCGTCGCGCTGGTGATCTCCTCGGTGGGAGTCGAGCTCGCGAACCGCGCCGGGGTCGTCGAGGGCGCGCTCTCCTACGTCTACGCGCTCCTCGTCTCGACGCTGCTCCTGGTCGGCTTCACCTGGAGCCTCTACCGGCTGCTCACGAACACGCCGCTCACGTGGCGGGAGACGCTGCCGGGAGCGCTGGTCGCCTCGGTGCTCCTGCAGGCGAGCTTTCAGATCCTGCCGAGCTTCGTCCGCCTCTCCACCGAGCTGATCGCCCTCCAGGCCTACGGCGGGCTGGTGCTCCTGCTCGTCTGGCTGTACGTGATGGCGAACATCCTCGTGCTCGGCGCCGAGGTGAACTGGTGGCTCAGCCGGGGGCGCCCCGAAGCTGCCCCGCAGCCGCCGCCGATCTAGGAGCTAGGCCCCGCCCGCCTCGGTGGCCTGCACGCGCTCCTCGAGCTGCTCCAGCACCTTCGCCTCGATGTCGGGATGGTGGTCGATGAGGCCGCGGAAGGCCTGCCGCGTGAGGACGAAGAAGCGGACGGGGGTCGCCGCAGTCACGGTCGCGGTGCGCCGGGGCGACTCCCAGACGAGCGCGATCTCGCCGAAGAAGTCCCCGGACGAGAGCCTGTTGATCTCCTGCCCGTCCTTCGTGACCGTGACGTCCCCGTCCACGATGACGAAGAACTCGCGGCCGATCTCCCCCTCGCGCGCGAGCACCTTGCCTTCGCCGAACTCGAGGTCCTCGGTCACCTTCGCAAGCTCCACGAGCTCGGCCCGCGAGAGGCCCTTGAAGAGCGGCGTGCGACCGAGTGCGGTCGCCTTGTCGTCGTGCGAGAAGAGCTGCATGGGAGGAATCTACAGCCCCGCCGCGCTCGTGCCTACTGCCTCCAGTAGGTTCCTCGCCGCGGCGGCGCGATGGCTGTGCAGTGCCTTCCAGTCGTTGCCGAGCTCGGCCACGGTCCGCTGCTCGCCGTCCGGGATGAAAACGGGGTCGTAGCCGAACCCTTCGGATCCACTCGGCTCCGCCGCGATGGTGCCGGCGAGAGCTCCCGTGCCTCGGACCTCCTCCAGCTCGGGCGACAAGGCGACCAGCTCCGAGACGTAGCGTCCGCGACGGCCGTCGCCCGTGACGCCGGCCAGCTCCTCGAGCAGCTTCGCAACGTTCTCCTCGGCGGCTGCGCCCGGGCCCGCGTAACGCGCCGAGTAGATGCCCGGGCGACCGCCGAGGCCGTCCACCTCGAGCCCCGAGTCCTCGCCGATCGTCCACCGGTCGGGCGGATCGACGGTCCTGCCGAACGCGGCCTTGGCGCGGGCGTTATCGTAGAAGCTCGCGCCGGTCTCCTCGGGGAGCTCCGCGGCGACGGTCGGCTCGATCTCCCAGCCCGGCAAGAGCACGGCGAGCTCGCGCGCCTTGTGGCGATTCGTCGAGACGAAGCTCGCTCTGATCACTCTGTCCAACGGACGGCGAGCACGCCTTCGAGCGCGGCGAGGTCCTCGACGAGCCGTTCCTCGGCGGGCCCGAGCGGGAGGTCGAGCTCGACAACGAGGCGCCGGGCGTCACGCTCGTCTTCGAACTGCACGCGGCTCACGCGCACGCGCCGTTCGTCGATCACCGCCAGCGGCTCGGCGATCGAGTGCTCGCGGGTGAGATCGATCTCGAGCTGGCGGCCCGCACGTCGCCAACGGCCGAGGGTGGCCGCCCCCTCCAGCCAGCGGAACGGCCCCAGGCCGACCAGGACGATGCCCGTGGCGATCAGCGCGGCCGAGTAATATCCGGCGCCGGCCGCCATGCCGATCGCGGCGACGATCCAGAGACTCGCTGCGGTGGTGAGCCCGCGTACGGTCAGCCCCTGCCGGATGATCGCGCCCGCGCCCAGGAACCCGATCCCGGTGACGATCTGGGCAGCGATCCGGGTGGGATCGAACACGACCCCGGAGGGCGTCGAGAAGCCGAAGTCGCTCCAGCCGTAGGCGGAGACGATCGTGAAGAGCGCCGCGCCGACGCCGACGAGCATGTGCGTGCGCAGGCCGGCCGCCCGCTCGCGCAGCTCCCGCTCGAGCCCGATCGCGCCGGTCAGGCCCGCCGCGACGAGCAGCCGGATGAGGACGTCCCACCATTCCACCTCTGGAATCACGCCACGGCCTCCTTCTGCTCGACGCCGATCTCGCGAATGCCCCCGGCGGCGAGATCGACCAGAGCGTCGAGCTCCGCGCGGCTGAAGGGCACGCGCTCGGCCGTCGCCTGCACCTCGATCAACCGGCCGTCCCCGGTCATGACGACGTTCATGTCCACGTCGGCCGCCGAGTCTTCGACGTAGTCGAGGTCGAGCCGTGGCTCTCCGGCGACGATGCCGACCGAAACCGCCCCGACGAGATCGGCCGGCTCGGGCAGCCCTGATGTGCGCGCGGCCAGGGTGAGCGCGACCCAGGCTCCCGAGATCGCGGCCGTACGAGTGCCTCCGTCCGCCTGGATCACGTCGCAGTCGATCCAGACCGTGTGCTCGCCGAGCGTCTCCAGGTTGTACACCGCCCGCAGCGAGCGGCCGAGCAGCCGCTGGATCTCGACGGTTCGACCCTTCTGCTTGCCCGCGCTCGCCTCCCGCTGCGTTCGCCGGCCGGTCGAGGCAGGGAGCATTCCGTACTCGGCCGTCAGCCACCCGCGACCGCTGCCGGCGAGCCAGCGCGGCACCCCCTCCTCCACGCTCGCGGTGCAGAGGACGCGCGTCGCCCCGAAGGAGATGAGCGCAGAGCCGGTCGCCTGCTCGACGTAACCGGTGACGATCTCCACCGGGCGCAGCTCGTCGGTGCGACGGCCCTCGCGACTCATCTCGGCACGCTTTCGCCACACTCCGCGCGCCACGCGTGCGGATTTCGCCTGTACGCTCGAAAGCGGGTGGTGGGCTGGGGTGCCCCGGAGAAGTTAACGGCGGCCGCGAAGCTCACGCCGAGGCGAGCTCGAGCTCGCGGACCGTGACTCCCTCCACGTGGGAGATCGGCAGTTGGAGGAAGCGCTCCCCGAGCTCCTTGAACTCCTCGGGAGACCCGGTCGTGAGGAAGCGCGCCGCGCCGGATCGGGTGGGCTCGTTCTCGACCCCCTTGCGGGCCAGCGTCTCGGCCACCTCCCGGGCGGTCTCGTCCGCCGAGAAGACCAGCGTCGTCCCGCGCCCGAAGGCCCGCTCGAACACGCGCCGGATCATCGGGTAGTGCGTGCAGCCGAGGATGACCGTATCGACGCCCTCCTCCTTGAGCGGCGCCGCGTACTCGCGCACGGCCGCGTCGAGCTCCTCCCCCACGACGCCGCCCTCGATCAGCGGGACGAGCTTCGGGCACGCGACCGAGACGACGCGGGCACCCGCGTCGAGCGCATGGACGATCTCCTCGTAGCGGCCGCTCGCCACGGTCGCCTCGGTGGCGAGCAGGCCGATCCGCCGGGTCCGCGTCGCCTGCACGGCCGCATGCGCCTCCGGGACGAGCACGCCGACGATCGGCACCCGCAGCGCCTCCTGCAGCGCCGGCAGCGCCGCCGAGGTGGCCGCGTTGCAGGCCGCGACGATCAGCTTCACTCCCTCCTGTTCGAGGTACGAGGCGATCTCGTAGGCAAAGCGCCGGATCTCCGCGTGCGGCCGCGGCCCGTACGGACAGCGGGCGCCGTCTCCCAGATAGAGGAAGTCCTCGTGAGGAAGCGTGACGAGGCACTCGTGCAGGACGGTGAGCCCGCCGGCGCCCGAGTCGAAGATCCCAATCGGCCGTGCGTCCACGCGCCCGATTCTAGGCGCGGGGGCGGGCGACACCCGCCGGAGTCTGAACCGCCGGTTCACGCCGATCAGCGCAACTCCCTCTCTCCCCGCCTACGGCTCCACGGCGGCGTCCAGCCGGGAGCGAATCGCTTTCCGGGATTTCGGCCACTCACGCTGGATCGCGGCGAGACAGCCTTCCTGGGGCTCGAGGTAGTCGACAGAACCCCGTGCGAGGGCAACTCGCCAGGCACCGGCATAGTGTGGGAAAGCGTCACGCTCCGGCACAGCTATGCGCGCTTCTTCGAGCGGGAAACGTCGCTTCGGCTGCCCGTCGCGATGTCGCTCGCCTGCTGACGCCCGACCGGCGGGCGAACCGGCACGCGCTAGCGTTATCCGCGTGCTGGAGGTCTGGAGCGGGGACGACCCGCTCGCCGAGCTCGAGGGCTACCTCGACGACGCGAGCTTCCACGCGCGCGACGACCTCGTCGCCGACGTCTTGCTCGGCTACCGGATCTCCCACTCCCTGCGCCGCGCCCCGTGGCCCGAGCCGCCCGAGCCCTGCCGGCTGCCGCTTCTCGCCGCCCGGATCCACCCGCGGGACGAGAGGCCGCGCGCGCCCGGCCCGTTCACGATCGGCGAGTGGCGCCGCTCCTGGGACGACGAGGGCTACGCGGGAGCGATCGAGGCCGTCCGCGGGGCGATCGGGCGCGGCGACGTCTACCAGGTCAACCTCGTCCAACATCTGCACGCCCCGTTCGAGGGCGATCCGGCCGGGCTCGCGCCCAGGTTGGCGCCCCTGCGGCCGCTCCATCCGGAGCCGCTGAGCGGCGACGGCTGGACGGTCGTCTCCGGCTCGCCGGAGCTCTTCCTCGAGCGCCGCGGCGACCGGGTCTGGACGAAGCCGATCAAGGGCACCCGGCCCGCCGGCGTGCACGGCGAGCTGCGCGGGTCCGAGAAGGACGTCGCCGAGCACGTGATGATCGTCGACCTCGAGCGCAACGACCTCTCGCGCGTCTGCGAGCCCGGCTCCGTGCGCTGGCCCGACCTGATGGCCGAGCGCGAGCTCGCCGGCGTCACGCACATGGTGACGACGGTCGAAGGACGGCTGCGCGACGGCGTCGGGCTCGCCGACCTCCTGGGCGCCTTCTTCCCCGGCGGCTCGGTGACCGGGGCTCCGAAGATCTCCGCCGTCGACCACATCGCCGCGCTCGAGCCCGTCGGGCGCGGCGCCTCCATGGGCGCGCTCGGCCGCATCTATCCGAACGGCGACCTCGAGCTCGCGCTGACGATCCGGACGCTTGCGGTCGCGGACGGGGAGATCCACCTGTGGGTCGGGGGCGGCATTGTTTGGGATTCGGACCCGCAGGCAGAGATCGAGGAGTCCTGGGTCAAAGCACGCCCACTCCTCGCCGCGGTCGGCAGCCCGGTCCCGGAAGCGGTCGTCTCGTGACGCTCTTGGCGCTGGCCGTCGGCGGACGCGGGCTCGTCGATCCGAGCGAGCCGGTGCTCCACGCGGACGACGAGGCGTTCCTGCGCGGCCGGGCCGCCTTCGAGACGATTCGCGTGTACGACGGGAGGCCGTTCCGGCTGGAGGACCACCTTGAGCGGCTCGCCGCCTCCGCGGAGCGGCTCGGCCTCCCGCCGGTCGAGCTGGTCGCCTTCCGCGGGCTCGTTCGCGAGGTCGTCGAGGCATCCGGCGAAGGAGCCGCGATCCTTCGCCTCTACGTCACGCCCGGGCGCGAGGGAGCCGGCTATCCGACCGCGCTCGCGATGGTCTCGACGCTGCCGCCCGATCTCGAGGAGCGCCGCGCCCGCGGCCAGCGCATGATCACGATCCAGCTCGGCATCGAGCCGGCCGTGCGCGCCGACGCTCCCTGGCTTCTGGGCGGCGTCAAGTCGACGAGCTACGCGGTCAACATGGCCGCCGAAGCGGAGGCACGCCGCCGCAACGCCGACGACGCCGTCTTCCTCGCGAACGGGCGTATCGTCCTGGAAGGCCCGGTGACCAACGTCTGGTGGCGAAACGGTGAAGAGCTCTTCACGCCCTCCCTCGAGCTCGGGATCCTCGCCGGCGTCACCCGTGCCACGCTGCTCACGTGCGCCGCCGAGCTCGGCTACGCCGTCACCGAGGGCGTCTTTCCGGTCGAGGACCTGGCGGGCGCCGAGGAGGCGTTCACATCGTCCTCGATCCGCGAGGTCATGCCGGCCATCGAGCTGGACGAGAGGCCGATCGGGAACGGCCGGCCTGGCCCGGCGACAACGCGCCTCCAGGCCGCGCTCCGGCAAGCGGCGGGGGCGTGAGGGCGCGCGTCTACACCTCCGCCGAGCGACCCGGCCTCTGGGAGCGCTCCTATGACCAGATCGCGGGCGTCTGGCCGAAGTACAACGAGCAGGGCGACATCCTCGGCCTGCACTGGAGCCGGCTCGACGAGGACTTCCGCGACTTTCAGTTCATCCTCTACGACGAGCCACGCGATCTGGCGCTCGCGCAGGGCCATTCGATCCCCTGCTCGTGGGACGGAACCGTCGCCGGCTTGCCCGTCGGGATCGACGGAGCCATCGACGGGGCGGTCCGTCTGTTCGACGAAGGCGGCGAGCCGAACACGCTCTCGGCGCTCGCGATCGAGATCCCGCCCGAGCACCAGGGCGGCGGGTTGTCCGGGACGATGATCGCCGCCATGCGCGAGATCGCGGCCAAGCACGGCTTCCGCAACCTGATCGCGCCCCTTCGGCCGACGTGGAAGGAGCGTTATCCGCTCACCCCGATCGAGCGGTACGCACGGTGGACTCGCGAGGACGGCCTCCCGTTCGACCCGTGGATCCGACTGCACGTGCGCCTGGGCGCCGAGATCCTGCAGCCGGTGGAGCGTTCGCTGCACATCACCGGCAGCGTGGCCGAGTGGGAGCAGTGGACGGAGACCGCGTTTCCGGAGAGCGGCACCTACGTCTTCCCGCGCTGCCTCGCCACGCTCGAGATCGACCGGGCTGCCGACCTCGGCGACTACTGGGAGCCGAACGTGTGGGTCCGCCACCCCGTACGCTGACGTCGTGCGCGTCCTCGCGATCGTCCATCAGGCCGACGCCCCGCCGGGCGTCTTCGCCGACGTCGTCACCGGGCGCGGGCACGCGCTCGACGAGTGGGCGATCTCGACCGCGCCGGAGCCGCCTGCCCGCATCGAGGACTACGGGGCCGTGCTCGTCTTCGGCGGCGCCATGCACGTCGACCAGGAAGACCGGCACGGGTGGCTTCACGGCGAGCGCCTGCTCTTCCAGGGCCTGCTGGCCGACGAGGTACCGCTCCTGGGTGTGTGCCTCGGCGGGCAGCTCCTTGCCAAGGCGCTCCACGGGCACGTCCGCCGCATGCCCAGTCCCGAGATCGGGTGGCCGGTGGTCGAGCTCACTCCGGAAGCGGGATCGGACCCGCTCTTCGCAGGCCGGCCGGGCCGCTTTCCCACGTTTCAGTGGCACCTGTACCACTTCGAGCTCCCGCAGGGGGCCGTCCCGCTCGCGCGAAACGAGCGCTGCCTGCAGGCCTTTCGGGCCGGAGAGGCTGCATGGGCGGTTCAGTTCCACGCGGAGGTCACGCACGAGAGCCTTCTCGACTGGATCCGCTCGTCGGATCCCGCGGAGGACGGCGTTCTCGACATCCCTTGCCTCCTGGACGAGACCGAGGAGTTGATCGGCGCCTGGAACGCGTTCGGACGCGACCTGTGCGCGCGCTTCCTCGAGGTGGCCGAGGCTAAGAGTTCGGGCCGCGGCGCGACCATTCGTGCCACGAGCCTGCGTAGTTGACCGCGTCGACACCGGCGGCACGAAGGAGCGCCGCAGCCAGCTCCGAGCGCTGTCCCGAGTGACAGTAGGCGACGATGCGCCGGCCCTCGTGGATACCGCGCTCTTCGAGCAGGCGCCGGATCGCTGCCCCCTCGCCGCCGACCGCGTAGAGCTCGTTCAGGTCGAGGTGCACGGCACCCGGGATGTGGCCCTGGTACGGGTCGCACGGGTACCCTCCGATGCCTTCGAACTCCTCCGCCGAGCGGACGTCGAGGAGAGCCACCTCCTCCTTCGCGAGGAGATCCGCCAGCTCGTCGCCGGTCAGCGCGCTACCTCCTCGAGAAAATCGACTAGGAGTCCCGCAACGGCGTCCGGGCGCTCGAGCGGGATCAGGTGGCCCGCAGCCGCGATGCGCGAAAAACGCGCATTCGGGAGTGCGGCGACCATCGCCTCGGAGTCGGACGGCGGCGTCAGCCGGTCCTCCTCGCCGACGACGACGAACACGGGCACGTCGATCGTGGGCAGGGTCGGCCGCGAGTCGACCCGGTCACGAATCGTCTCCTGTGCGGTGACGAGGGCCGTGATCGGCTGCTCGAGAGCCAGCGCTCGGGCTGCGGCGGCGACGGCGGGATCGGCTTCCTCGGCGAACATCCGCGGCGCGAGCTCCTCCCAGAACGGCTCTCGTCCCGCCTCGCCCAGGAGTCGGATCGAGTCCTCCCGGGCTTCCCGCTGCGCGGGCGAGTCCGCCGTCGCGCGGGTGCCGACGAGCGCGATCGCCGCAATCCGCTCAGGTGCCTGCCGCCAGAGCTCGAAGGAGAGATAGCCGCCCATCGAGGAGCCGACCGGGACGAGGTCGCCCGCGACCAGACCGAGCAGGCGCCGCGCCCAGGAATCGAAGCCAAGCTCGAGCTCGTCGCCGGGAAGGTTCGGGGCGGCGACGTCGAAGCCGGCGCCTTCCAGCGAGGGCTGGACCCCGTCCCACATGCGCGCGTCGAGCGGGAACGCGTGCAGGAGGAGGACGGTCGGGCGCGCCACGGGTGCGATGCTAGCCGGATGACGCTCCAGCTTGCGCCCGCCCGACCGCCCGTCGTCGCCCGCGAGGCGATGGTCGCCACCAGTCAGCCGCTCGCTACCCGGGCGGGCCTGCGCGCGCTCGAGCGGGGTGGCAACGCGGTCGACGCGGCCCTCGCCGCGGCCGCCGTGCTCTGCGTCACCGAGCCGATGTCCACCGGCGTCGGCGGCGACGCCTTCGCGCTCGTCTGGGACGGCGAGAAGCTCAACGGGCTCGACGCCGCGGGACCGGCGCCGGCGAACGCCGATCCGGTCGAGCCCGTCGCCGAGCGCGGACCGAGGTCGGTGACCGTGCCCGGCACAGTCGCCGGCTGGGGGGCGCTTGCCGACCGCTTCGCGCGCCTCGGCCTCGATGCGCTGCTCGAGGACGCCGTCGCGGCCGCCGAGGACGGTTTCCCCGTCGGCCCGATCACCGCGGGCGCCTGGAGAGGCGGCCCGCCCGAGCTCGGCGCGCGTCGACGACCGGGCGAGACGGTGCGGCTCCCCGAGCTCGGCGCCACCCTGAGA
>JBOHAB010000088.1:0-10317 GCA_050697655.1 Gaiellaceae bacterium | reverse complement strand
CCTCATGTCGCGCGGGCTTCCGTACGACTCGGACGAGGGCCGCGCCTTCGCCGCGGCCGTGACTGCGCTCATGACCGGCCGCGCGTACCGCAAGTCGGCGGAGATCGCCGGCCGCATGGGCCCCTTCGCCGGCTACCAGCCGAACGCCGGCGCGATGATCGGCGTCATCGCCAAGCACCGCGCCGCGGTCGGGAACATAGAGCACGCCCACGCCGCGCCCGACGATCTCCTCTCGGCTGCCCGGCAGTCCTGGGACGATGCGCTCGACCTCGGCGAGGTGAGCGGCTACCGGAACGCGCAGGCGACCGTGCTCGCGCCCACGGGCTGCCTCGTCGGTGACAGCCTCGTTTCGACCAGCCGCGGGCTCGTCCGGCTCCGCAGCCTCGGCGATCCAGTCGGCGCCAAGTGGCAGCCGCTCGATCTCGAGGTTGCCACCGACGAGGGCCCCCGGCAGGCGACGCAGTTCTACGTCAACGGCTTCGAGCGCGTGATCTCGGCGGAGACGGGCCGTGGGTACCGGATCCAGGGGACAGCGACGCATCGGATCCGGGTCGTCGGCGCCGACGGCGAATTCGTTTGGCGTCGGTTCGGTGACCTTGCCGAAGGCGACCGAGTCCCGCTGATGCTCGACGGCATGGTCGGCGAGCGGCAGGAGGTCAGGCTCCCGCTCCTCGGCGAGCTCAACTGGACGGCGGACTTCCGCACGCGTGTGCCCGAGACGGTCACGGCAGATCTCGCCGAGCTCGTTGGCTACTTCATGGGCGACGGCTCGCTGCACGCCAAGGGTCTGCGCTTCTGTGTCGCGGCCGGCGACGACGATGTCGTCGATCGGCTCGTCGCCCTCGGCGCCGAGCTCTTCGGCCTCGATGCCCACGTCGCCGAAAGGTGCGGCTACACGGAGGTCGCGCTTCACTCCGTTGCCCTTGCCCACTGGTGGGAGGCGGCCGGCTTCGCCAAGCTTCCGCCCGCCGCGGATCACGCCGGCAAGGGCTGGCACGCGAACATCCCCGACGCGATCCTCCACACCAACGACCGCGAGGTCTACGCGGCGTTCGTCCGCGGCCTCTTCGAGGCCGACGGCAAAACGAGCAACGGCTATGTCTCGTGGAGCACGGTTACCGAGCAGTTCAGCCGGGATGTCCAGACGCTTCTCCTCGCGCTCGGCTTCGTCACAACGCGCAAGGTCGACGATGCGAGTTCGAACTGGGGCCCGCACGACCGCTACGTCCTGCGGCTTCTCAACGTCGCCGCAGCCGACGACTACCTCGAGGAGATCGGGTTCATCTCCTCGCGGAAGAGCGACGCGCTCCCGGCCGGCAACCATCGGCAGGCCTCTCGCCACGACCACATCCCGGTAGGAAGGGCTCTCGTCGACGAGCTCGCCCCGGAGAACGACTCGCTGCGAAAGACGATTCTCATGGCGCTCGCACGCCGTCGAGACGTCTCACGCCGGTCGGCGAGTGCGCTCCTCGCGCGCACGGAGAGCCCGGAGCTCGATCGACTGCTTGGGTTCTACTACGACGACGTCGCCACGATCGAGGTTCTCGACGACCAGCCCACGTACGACCTTTCCGTGCCGGACAACGTCACGTACGTGGCCAACGGCTTCGTCAGCCACAACACGATCAGCTTCATGATGGACTGCGACACGACCGGGGTCGAGCCCGACTTCTCGCTGGTGAAGCAGAAGAAGCTCGTCGGCGGCGGTGACCTCACGATCGTGAACAAGACCGTCCCGATGGCGCTTGACCGGCTCGGCTACGCGCCCGAGGAGCGCGACCAGGTCGTCGCCTTCATCGACGACCGCAACACGGTCGTCGGCGCGCCGTTCCTGAAGACCGAGTACTACCCGGTCTTCGACTGCGCGATCGGCGAGCGCGCCATCCACCACATGGGGCACGTGAAGATGATGGGCGCCGTCCAGCCATTCATCAGCGGGGCCATCAGCAAGACGGTCAACCTCCCTGAGGAGACGACGGTCGACGAGGTCGCCGACCTCTTCTCGGATGCGTGGAAGCTCGGCGTCAAGGCGATCGCCATCTACCGCGACAACTGCAAAGTCGCGCAGCCGCTCTCCAAGAAGTCGGACGCAGCCGCGCCGGCCCCCGCCCCACGTGAGGAGCGGCGGCGCCTTCCCGACGACCGCACCGAGATCGGCCGGAAGTTCCGTGTCGGCGACTACGAGGGCTACATCCACGTCGGCCTCTACGACGACGGCACCCCCGGCGACATCTTCGTGGACATCGCCAAGGAGGGCACGACCCTCGCCGGCCTCATGAACTCGTTCATGATCTCGGTCTCGCTCGGCCTCCAGTACGGCGTCCCGCTCGAGGTCTACGTCTCCAAGTTCGCGCACATGCGCTTCGAGCCGAGCGGCCTCACGAACGACGCGGACATCCGCGCCGCCAAGTCCCTCGTCGACTACATCTTCCGCTGGATGGGCAAGAAGTTCCTCGACACGGACACCCAGCAGGAGCTCGGCATCCTGAGCCCCGAGGTCCGCAAACGCCTAGCGGAGGCCAACGACATCCTCGAGAACGGCGCCGCGGAGGCTGAGGCCGCGCCGGCCCCACCCCCGGGCCAGACCGCCCTGTTCAACGCCTTCGAGGACGCCGTCGAGTGCGCCAAGTGCGGCGGCCGAATGGTGAGGACCGGGAGTTGCTACACGTGCCGAGACTGCGGCCAGAACACCGGTTGTAGCTAGCTCGTAGCAGCTGGATCAGGCGGAACGAACTCGATGCCGTAGCGCGCCGCGGTGGCGACGTAGCGCGCCGCGACCTCCTCGACGTTGTCGGGCACGTCCTCGGCTCGCACCTCGTTCGGCGCGGGCTCGAGCGTCTCCTCGAACCAGCGCTCGATGCCGGCAGGCGTGAACGTCAGCACGAGCCTTGCCGTGTCGGTGCCCGTGCTCAGAAAGCGGTGGACAGTACCGCGGGGGACGTGGACGAAGTCGCCGGGGCCGGCGAGGATCGTCTCCGCGCCCAGGAGGAACTCGATCTCGCCCTCGAGCAGGTAGAAGGTCTCGTCCTCGCGGGTGTGGACGTGCGGCGGCGGCCCGCCGCCCGGGGGCACGAGCGCTTCCATGGCGAAGTAGGCGCCGCCCGACTCCTCTCCGGTGACGAGGAAGGTGTAGTGGTCGCCGGGGCCCCAGTATGCGGGTCCTGTCGCGACGGGGCGATGGAGGAAGCGGCCGGTCTGCTCGGACAGAGGGGTGGACATGGCATCTCCTTTCGGATCGCGCCGCCTAGGCTTCGGCGCCGGCCCGGAGCGGGCGGATGGCGACGAGAGCGAGGGCGGGCACGTGCAGGGCGCGGCGCACGCCCTTGACCGTCCAGCCGCCGACGGCGAGCGCGATGACGGACAGGGCGAGGAGCCACACGAAGAGCTTGAGCTTCAACGTCAGGCAGACGATCCTCCCAGGCCTCCCAGGGCAGGGATAGGCGGCGGGCTCCACACCTGCCGTGCGGGTAACCGCACCCTTGAACCGGCTGAGATGCCACGGTGGACGAACGGATTGCCTTGCTATGGGAGCGGCTTGGAGGGAGAAGCCGCGTCGAAGTGATCAGCCGGACCCGGCCCGTGTGAGACCGCTCTCGTAGGCGAAGATCACCGCCTGCACGCGGTCGCGCAGGCGGAGCTTCATGAGGATCCGCTTGACGTGGGTCTTCACCGTGGACTCCTCGATCACCAGCTCCACCGCGATCTCGCTGTTCGAGAGGCCGCGCGCGACCTGGGCCAGGACCTCGCGCTCTCGCGGGGTGAGCTCTGCGAGGCGCTCGTCGTACGGCCTGTCCACCGTCGGCTGTCTCGCCATCCGGTCGATCACGCGGCGGGTCACCGACGGTGAGAGGAGCGCATCACCGACGGCGACGGTGTGGATCGCGGCGATGAGGTCCTCGGGGCTCGTGCGCTTGAGGAGGAAGCCCGAGGCGCCGGCGTTGAGTGCGCCGAAGATGTAGTCGTCCCGCTCGAAGGTCGTGAGGATCAGCACCTTGACCTCGGGCGAGCTCGCCAGAACCTCCCGCGTCGCCGCGATGCCGTCGAGGTCGGGCATGCGGACGTCCATGAGGACGACGGCCGGCGCCGACGGCCGTACCTGCTCGAGCGCGGCGCGGCCGTCGGAGGCCTCGCCGACGACCTCGATCGTCTCGTCGCTCGAGAGCACCGCCTTGAGCCCGGCGCGCATGAGGTCGTCGTCGTCCACGAGCAGGACGCGGACCGGCGCCTCGCTCACGCTCTCGTCTCCCCGTACGGCAGCCGGGCGTGGACGCGGAAGGAGCCGTCGTCCGCGCCGGCCTCGACGGTACCGCCGAGGAGCTGGGCCCGCTCGCGCATGCCCACGATTCCGTGGCCTCCGCCGTCGCGCTCGGACGGGCCCGGCGCCGTCGGGTTGGTTACCGCGATCTCGAGCGCCCTCGGCGCGAACTCGATCGCGACGTCGGCGCTGCCGCCGCCGTGCCACGCCGCGTTCGTGAGCGCCTCCTGCAGGATCCGGAAGGCGGCCCGGTCGACCGCCGGGCTCAGCGGTCCCCGTTCGCCGTCGATCGTGACGTCCACGGACAGTCCCGAGACGCGGTAGCGCTCGGCGAGGGCCTCGAGCGCGGCGAGCCCCGGCGGCGGCTCGACCTCGCCGGCCGGGAGGTCGTCGCGGAGAGCGCGCACGAGCTGGTCGATCTCGCCGAGCGTGCCGCGCGCGACGTCCTCCACCGTCTGGAGCGCGGCCTGGGCGCCTGCGGGATCCCGCTCCTGGAGCAGGCGGGCCGCCCCAGCCTGGACGAGGATTACGTTGATCGCGTGCCCGGCCGAGTCGTGCAGGTCGCGGGCGATGCGCATGCGCTCCTCCGCCGCGGCAAGGCGGCGCTCGCGCTCGGCCTCGCGCTCGGCGTTCCGGGCGCGCTCCTCGAGCTCGGCGATCCGCTCTCGCCGCAGCCGCGCCCGGTCACCGGCGAACCAGGCCGCCGCCCATACGCCGGCGCCGAGGAAGACCTCGGGCGCGAAGCCGTCCCGCACGAGGTGCGGGCCCAGGAGAACGACGGCGCTGGCCGCGAGAGCGGTCCTGCGTAGTCGGGCATCCTCGGCACGCTCGTCCGCCACGGTGTAGAGCGCGACGGCGAAGCCGAGCGGCGGCCCGAGCCCGTAGCGAAACCCGTACAGCGTGGCCGTCGCCGCGGTCACGAGGGCGAAGACCGGCAGCGGCGCGAGACGCCGGGTAACGAGCGGCAGGGCGGTCAGCGCGACCAGCACGACCGCGAGGGCGTCGAGGCTCTTGCCGTCGTCATCGAAGCTGCCGCGCGCGATCGCGGCGAGCGAGAACGTCAGCACGACGACTGCGATGAGCGCGTCGACGGAAAGCCTTGTGCCTCGCACTCTCACGCCATTGACGGTACCGGCGAAACGCCGCCGCCGAGTCGCCCCCGGGGAGGATCTTCGTCCTCCTGCGGGGGTACGCCGAAGTTCCTCCTTGGGGGCGTTGTGGCGGCGGGTCTCGTCTCCGTACCGTGGAGGCATGACTGAGAACAGGCATCTGGTTGTAGAGACGAACGACCTCGGCAAGCGCTACGGCGAGCGGATCGTCGCTGTGGACGGCCTGAACCTCGAGGTGCGGCGGGGCGAGGTGTACGGGTTCCTCGGCCCGAACGGCGCGGGCAAGACGACGACGCTGCGCATGCTTCTGGGTCTCATCCGCCCCACGACCGGCAGTGCGCGTGTCCTCGGCGCGGACCCGGGAACGCCGGATGGGCTCGGCCGCGTCGGCGCCCTCATCGAGACGCCGACCTTCTACCCATACCTGTCCGGCCGTGACAACCTGCGCGTCCTCGCCCGCTACGCCAGGGTGCCGGAGACACGCATCGCGACGGTGCTCGAGGAGGTCGACCTGTCCACGAGGGCAGGAGACCGCTTCCGTACCTACTCGCTCGGGATGAAGCAGCGCCTCGGCATCGCCGCGGCGCTGCTCAAGGATCCTGAGCTCCTCATCCTCGACGAGCCGACGAACGGCATGGACCCCGTCGGCATCGCCGAGATGCGCCCGTTCATCCGCAGCCTCGGCCGGGGCGAGCGCACCGTCCTCCTCTCCAGCCACCTCATGAGCGAGGTCGAGCAGGTCGCCGACCGCGTCGGGGTCATCAGCCGCGGCAGGCTCGTCGGCGAGGGAACCGTGGACGAGCTGCGCGGCCGGGAAGGCCTTTGGCTCCGGGCTCAGCCCTTGAGCGAGGCCGAGCGACTGCTCGTCACCCTGCGGGGAGTCGAGGAGGTCGCGCACCACGACGGCGGCCTCCGCATCGCGGCCGAGCCGGCCGCGGCGCCGACAATCAACCGCGCGCTCGTCGAGGCCGGGATCGCCGTGAGCGAGCTCCGCCCCGAGCGCGCGTCCCTGGAGAAGGTCTTTCTCGAGCTCACGAACGAAGAGGAGGCAGCATGACCCGCATGATCCACGCCGAGCTCCTCTTGCTCGGCAAGCGCGTGAGCACCTGGGTCCTGCTCGGGATCTGGGCGGCGCTTGCGCTCACGTTCGCCTACGTCGTCCCGTACATCCAGTACACGAACGACTCGGGCCGCTCGTCCCTCGCCGACCTGTTGCCGGAGAGCCTGGTCGGGCAGCTGCTCGCCGGCTTCCCGTTCTTCGGCGGCGTGCTGGCGCTCATGCTCGGCGTTCTCACCGTCGGCAGCGAGTATGGGTGGGGGACGCTCAAGACCCTGTTCACCCAGGGCCCCGGGCGCCTGCAGGTCTTCGGTGCCAAGCTGATCGCCGTCGCGGCTGCGCTCGCCGTGTTCGTGCTCGTCGCCTTCGCGCTCGGCACGGTGTCGAGCTGGGCGATCGCAGCGGCCGAGGACGCCGACGTCGCGTGGCCGTCCGCGTGGCTCCTCGTCCGCGGGCTCGCCGGCGGCTGGTTGATCTTCGCCGCCTGGGCCGCGCTCGGGATGCTGCTGGCAGTGGTGACGCGCGGCACCGCGCTTGCGACCGGCATCGGCATCCTCTACGCGTTCGTCATCGAGGGGCTCTTCAGCGCGCTGGCGGGCGAGATCAGCGTCCTCGACCGTCTCGTGGAGTTCTTCGTGCGAGCGAACGGCTACTCGCTGGTCGCCGTGCTCGGCGTCTCGCCCGATGACGTTGGCGACCGAGGCCCGGGCTCGTTCTCCGGCCCATTCGTCGCCGGCGGTCAGGCAACGCTCGTACTGCTGGCCTACACGGCTGTTTTCGTCGCCGCCGCGGGCTGGCTCCTCCGCCGCCGCGACGTCGTCTAGCTAGCCTCCGAGCCGTGCACCGGATTCCGGCGCAGGAGCTCGCGGCGCTCGTCCCTTGCTCGGCCGACCACGTTCGGCGGCTCGAGCAGCTCGGGCTACTGGAGCCCGACGAGCAGGGACTCTTTGCGACCTCCGACGTTCACGTGGTCCGCCTCATGGCCGCGTTCGAGGATGCGGGGATCTCGCTAGAGGACGTCGCGCGCGGCGTTGCCACCGGCGAGCTCTCCTTTCCGCTCGGGCTCTTTCTGCCCGAGCCGGTCGAGGCGACCGCGACCTACGAAGGACTCGGCGACGAGCTTGGCCGCGACCCCAACCAACTCAGAAGATTGGGCGGGGAGCTCGGCTTCCCGCCGCCCGAGGACGACCGGCTCCGTGACGAGGACGCCGAGATGCTGAAGCTCGCCGTCACGACGCTCGACCTGGCGGACGACGACGAGCTCTCGCGCTTCGCGCGGCTCTACGGCGGGACGATCCAGCGGCTTGTCGGCTCCGGGCTTCAGTTCTTCGATCTGGCCGTTCGGCAGAAGGTCGCGGCTCGCGAGGGCCTCTCGAACGAGGAGAAAGACGGCATGATCTACCAGCGGGCCGCCGGCTACACCCAGCTCGTCCAGGACATGGTCTCCTGGCTGCAGCGGCGGCACCGGGAGCACGCCGTGCTCGAGTACATCGTCGGCGTCACCGAGCAGTTCATGGAGGAGCGGGGAATCACACTCAGGCAGGCCAGGCAGCCGCCTGCGATCGCCTTTCTCGACCTCGCGGGTTACACGGCCCTCGCCGAGGAGCGCGGCGACCAGGCTGCGGCCGCGCTCGCCTCGGACCTCGCGGGCGTCGTCCAGGAGGCGGCGCAGACGCAGGGCTGCCGGCCGGTGAAGTGGCTCGGCGACGGCGTCATGTTCCACTTCTCGAACGCCGGCAACGCCATCAGCAGCGGCCTCGACCTGATCGAGAAGACCGAGAAAGCGGTCTCCGTGCCTGCGCGGATCGGTATCGACGCCGGGTCGGTGATCGTCCAGGAGGGCGACTACTTCGGGCGCACCGTCAACGTCGCCGCCCGGATCGCCGACTACGCCCGCCCGCACGAGGTGCTCGTGAGCGACGCCGCCCGGGAGAGCTGTGGCGCGGACGGGGTCGAGTTCGAGCTGATCGGCGACGTCCCCCTCAAGGGCGTCTCGAAGGCCGTGCGGCTCCACAGGGCCTCGCGCGCGTAAGTGGCTATCTTCGCGCTGGTCCACGGCGGCGGAGGGAGCGCCTGGGACTGGCACCTGGTGGCAGCGCACCTGAGCAAGAGCGGGCACGAGCCGGTCGCCGTCGACCTGCCCAACGAGGACGCCTCTGCCGGTTGGTGGGACTACGCCGACACCGTCGTCGAGGCGGTGGGCGGGACGACCGCCTGTTCACGGCCCGAGTGGGCCCGCCGCCACGCCCGCGAGCGTCTCGGCATCGAGGCCGACGAGATGGACGGCGGCCACTACATCATGCTCAGCCGACCGCTGGAGTTGGCCACCCGGCTTGCGGAATGGTGCGGGTAACCGCACCCTCGGTCTCGCGCTCACACCCTCACGGCATAGCCCCGGCGTCGGCATCGTTCTCCTCTGAGTGACCGCTCAGAACTCAAAGCACGGGAGAACTTATGACTGACACCATGGCTGATCCTCGGCGCTGGAAAGCGCTTGCTGTCCTCGGTGTCGCGTACCTCATGGTTGTGCTCGACATCGCGATCGTGAACGTGGCGCTGCCCTCGATCCAGAGCGACCTCGGGTTCTCGACCGAGGACCTCCAGTGGGTCGTCTCCGGCTACGCCCTCACGTTCGGCGGATTCCTCTTGCTCGGAGGACGCATGGGCGACCTGCTCGGACGGCGGGCAGTCTTCATGGTCGGCCTCGGGCTCTTCCTCGTCACCTCGCTCCTGGCGGGGCTTTCGACGTCGTCCGAGATGCTGATCGTGGCGCGGCTCCTGCAGGGCGCCGCGGGCGCGATCCTCTCTCCGTCCGTGTTCTCGATCACGCTCGTCACCTTCGAGGAGGGAGCCGAGCGGAACAAGGCTCTCGGCATCCTCGGCGGCATCGCCGGCTCGGGCGCTGCCCTCGGGGTGCTCCTGGGCGGGGTTTTCACCGAGTACATCGGCTGGGAGTGGATCTTCTTCGTGAACATCCCGATCGCCGCAGCCGCACTCGCACTGGTCCCGCGCTACGTGCGCGAGAGCAAGGCTGACGGCCTGACTCGCCACTTCGACTCGTTCGGCGCTGTCAGCGTGACGGCCAGCTTGATGCTGCTCGTCTTCGGCCTGACGCAGGCGAACCGGGTCGGCTGGGGCTCGGCCCAGACGATCGGCGTCTTCATCGGCTCGGCCGTGCTGATGGCGGTCTTCCTCTGGAACGAGACGCGCTCCCGCTCGCCGCTCGTGCCGCTCGGCATCTTCAGACGGCGCACGCTCACGGGCGCGAACGTGATCGGCTTCGGCCTCGGAACCGTCATCTTCGGGGTCTTCTTCCTGCTCTCGCTCTACATGCAGCAGGTACTCGGCTTCTCGGCGATGGAGGCCGGGGTCGCTTACCTCGCCGTCGCGCTGACGAGCGTCGTCGCGGCCACGATCTCGCAGGGGCTCGTCACGAAGCTCGGCGTCAAGCCGGTGCTGGTGGCGGGCATGGCCCTCCTCACCGTGGGCATGGTCTACTTCACGCAGGTCTCGCCCAACGGCTCCTACGCCGTGGACCTCCTGCCCGGGTTCCTGATCATCGGAGTCGGCATGGGCTTCTCGTTCGTGCCGATCTCGATCGCCGCGCTCGCGGGCGTGCAGGGGCCCGAGGCCGGGCTCGCGTCCGGGCTCATCAACACGAGCCAGCAGATCGGCGGCGCGCTGGGGCTCGCGCTCCTGACGACCGTCGCCACGACGCACACGACGACCCTGCTCGAGGGCGGGACGCCGCAGGCCGAGGCGCTCACCTCCGGCTTCAGCTGGGGCTTCTGGGTCGCCGCCGGCTTCGCGCTCGCCTCGCTGATCACGACGCTGGTCGTCCTCCGCCAGGAGGACCTGCCGGCCGTCGGCACCGAGCCGGAACCCGTTCCGGCCGG
>JBOHAB010000087.1:0-10369 GCA_050697655.1 Gaiellaceae bacterium | reverse complement strand
CGCTTCGGGCATCGCCTGCGGCGTCGTCCGCAACAACTACTTCCAGCCGGCCATGAGCGAGCTCATGCGGGCGTGCGTCGAGGTCTGGGAGTCGGACCCGGCTGCGTACGCCTACAATCCGGTCGGCTATCTGGCGCTCGGGCCCGCGGTGCAGGAGCCCGATCTCGCCGCCACCTTCGAGCGCCAGGAGCAGATCGGCTACCGCTCGACGCTCGTCTCGGGCGAGGCCAAGGTCGGCGCGTACATGCGGGAGATCTTTCCCGACTGGCGCGCTCAGGGCGTGACCGCGCTCCTTCACGAGCACCAGGGCGGCTTCGCCTTCAACCGCGAATCGGTGCTCGGCCTCGCCGGCAAGTGCGCCGAGGAGGGCGTCGAGATCGTGAGCGGAGCCGAGGTGCGCGCGATCGAGCTCGAGGCGGACGGCACTGCAAGCGCCCTGGAGACGAGCCGGGGCCGGATCCAGGTGGGCGAGCAGCTCGTGATCGCCCCGGGCCCGTGGGCGAAGCGCTTCTGGTCGCTCCTCGAGCTGCCGGCCACGATCAACGTGCGGACGCCGTCGGGGGAGGTCGTCCCCGACAGGCCGATGTGGACGTACTGGAACCTCCAGGAGGGCGAGATCACGGTCGAGCCGCAGATGTTCGCCACTGCCGAGGGGGGCGCGCCGCCCGTCGTCCACCTCGACACCGACGCGCCGCTCTACACCGACGAGGGCGAGCTCGTCACGGACGAGCTCTGGGGGATCTACTACAAGCGCGACCGCCACGGGGTGCAGGGCGGCGCCTCGCCGCTCGTCGTCGAGGGCGACGTCGAGCTCGATCCGTACCCGTCCACGACCGACGTCGACCCCGGCTTCGCCGACATGTGGTGCGCGGCGCTCTCACACGCGATGGGCCGCTTCGAGGGGTGCCGGCCGCACTACAGGCAGGCCCGGTCGGGCGGGGTGGGCGCCTTTACCGCGGACAGCTTCCCGGTCTTCGACTATATGCGGCCGAACACGTACGCGATCCTCGACTCGAACCACGGCTACAAGATGATCGGGGTCGGCCGCGAGGTGGCGAAGGTCCTCCTCGGCGACCACTCGAGCCTCCTCTACCCCTTCCGGTTCGAGCGCTTCGCCACGGGCGAACTCCACCCGGTCTCGCATTCGCCCTACCCCTGGTCTTAGTCGAGCCCGAGCCGGCGGGCCAGCCAGGCCTTCGTCGTCGACTGCAGCGCGAGCGTGACGACGATGGCGAGCGCGACGACAGTCGCGAGCTCCGTCTCGTACGGCACCCCTTCGGCGACGAGGAGGCCGACCAGAGCCGCGGGGACGACCCCGGTCTCGCGCGTCCACGAGAGAAAGAGAAGCTCGTCGCGGCGCCAGCGCCCCGGCCGGTCGGGGAGCAGGCACGCGAGGACCGTGAGCGGACGCGCCACGAAGATGAGCGCGGCCAGCGTGATCAGCGCAGGAACGGCTTCGTCTGCCATCGAGTCGAAGGGCAGGTTCGCGCCCAGGGTGATGAAGACGAAGATGACGACGATGCCCACAGCCGCCTCGGTGAAGGTGCGCATCTCCGCCTCACGGTGCGAGTGCATCCCGAGCCCCAGCTCGTCCATGTTGGAGACGATCAGCCCGGCGAGGAACGCCCCCAGGTAGCCGCTGCCCCCGGCGTAGTCGATCGTGAAGTAGCCGGCGACGACCACGAGCAGGACGGCGATCGTCGGCGACTCGCGCCAGAACCCGAGGCGCCTGGTCGAGATCGCGATCGCGAGCGCGACCCCGAACACCGCTCCGAGCGCCGTGGAGACGAGCAGGTCGAGCAGAAACTCTCCCAGCGGCGAGGCCAGCGAGCCGCCGCCCTCGATCACGAAGGTCGCGAGCGCCAGCGCGAGCACCGCGCCGGTGACGTCGTTCAGCGCGGACTCGGCGATGACCGTCTGGGCCACCTTCGCCCGGATGCGCAGGCGCTCGAAGAGCGGGATCAGGATGGCGGGGTCGGTCGGGGCGAGGACGGCGCCGAGGAGGAGACCCACCTCGATCGGCACGTCGAAGGCCAACGCGGCGACCCCGCCGGTCACGACGGCGGTGAGCACGACGCCGGGGACTGCCAGGAGCCCCAGCCCTACCGCGACCGGCCGAAGAACGCTGAACGAGAGGCCGAGCCCGCCGTAGAAGAGGATCAGCGAGACGCCGAGGGTGAGGAGGATCTGGACGGCGACCGAGTCCAACGGCAGCTCGAGCAGCCCCGCCGCGTCCGGGCCGAGGAGGGCGCCCGCCGCGACGAGCACGACCATCCGCGGGATCCGCAGGAGCCCTGCCACGACCTCGGAGACCAGCCCGGCTCCCAGCAGGATCGCCAAAGTCTCGATGACGTCGCGCGCCGACACCGCGTGGATTCTGCTCTTCGCCGATGACGGTTGCGCGCCGCGGCGCGTTCGCTCACGATGGTCGGATGCTTCTCGTCTACTTCGCGCCCGGTCAGGGCGCGCTTCTCATGGTGCTCACGCTCGTCGTCGCCCTGTACCTGACCGTGATCGAGCTGCGCGACATGGAGCCGCGCCCGCACTTCGTCTGGTGGGGCTGGTGGCTCTCGCTCGTCTTCCTGACGCACTTCATCGGCTACCTCGCGCTGAGGATCTACCTTGCCTACCGACGCCGGCAGCGAGCCCGAGCCTAGCCGGTCGTTCCGGGACCGGCCCCTCGGCCGGATCCTGATCCTGCTCGCCGTCCTGGCCCTGGCGTTCGTCGCCGTCAAGAGCTGTGCTTCCAGGGATACTGAAATCGACTCCGACGAGGCGATTGCGATCGCCCGTGAGGAGGTCGACTACGCGCCGGACCGCGTGATGGTCCGCTTCACCCCGCGCGGGTTCGACTCGCGCCCGTTCTGGTCGGTCTCCCTGTCCACGCTGGACGAGGACGGTCTGCCGGAGGAGATCACCGTCGTTCTCGTCAACGCCAGGACGGGCGAGGTCGAGCAGGTCCAGCACGGGCAGCGCTGAGTCCCTTGCGTATGTAGATCATCGACACCTGCACGGGGAAAAGGTGGGGCAAGCGTACCTGGGCCACGTCCGGCCGGTCTCGTACGTTTGTGCCCGTCTGGTGTGTAGCAGCGCTCTTGTGGCGTCCGTCCCGAGGAGGGCTTGATGTCGTCGCTCGCTAACGTGCTGTCCTCGCTCTTCGCGCAGCTCGAGGAACAGGTCTCCCTCGACTCGCAGATCCTGACGGAGCAGTTCTACTTCTTCACCGTCGTGATCATGTGGCTGATCCACGTCGGCTTCATGGCGTATGAGGGTGGCGCCTCGAGGCGCAAGAACATCATGTCCACGGCGATGAAGAACATCCTCACCATCGCCGTCGTCACTCCGACGTTCTACTACTTCGGCTGGTACATCTACGGCTGCTTCCAGCCCGGCGGCCCGGCGCAGGGGCACTCCGGACCGGCCGACAGCGGCTTCTGCGGCGCGACCGCTCCGTGGTCCGACGCCATGGGGCCGAACCTCGCCGACCACGTGAGCGCCGTCTTCTTCCTCGCTTTCCTGCTCTTCTCCTGGACGACCGGCTCGATCATGTCGGGGGCGGTCATCGAGCGGATCCGGCTCTCCGCATACCTGATTCTCACCGCGCTGCTCGGCTCGGCAGTCTGGATCATGGACGCGGCCTGGGGCTGGAGCTCCCAGGGCTGGCTGGTGACGAAGTTCGGCTTCCACGACGCGATTGCCTCGCTCGTCGTCCACGGCGTGGCGGGTGCCTTCGCGCTCGGGGTCCTCGTCAACCTCGGCCCACGCATCGGGAAGTTCGACATACGAGGGCGCGCGAGAGCCTTCAGGCCTGTGAACACGCACTTGACCCTTATGGGGCTGATGCTGATCTTCACCGGCTTCTACGGCTTCTACGCAGCCTGCCTCGTGATCCAGTCCACCGTGGTTCCGGGCTGGCTCAACATCTACCTCTCGCCGGCCACGCTCGGAGCGATCGCCTTCGTGATCACGGTCGGCTTCGCCGGAGGGTTCACGGGCGGCTGGTTCGCGAGCCGGGGCGACCCGTTCTGGACGCTCTCCGGCGGTCTGGCCGGCGTCATCTCCGTGTCGGCCGGCGCCGACGTGTACCACCCCTCCCTCGCCTACATCCTCGCGTTCACCGGCGGTCTCGTGGCCGTCTGGGCGGGAACGTACATCGAGAAAAAGCTGCGGGTCGACGACGCGGTGGGGGCGGTAGCCGTCCACGGCGTCTGCGGCTTCTACGGCGTCTTGCTCGTCGGCATTTTCGCGGGCGGATTCCCGACCGGCGTCAACAACATCCCGGTCTCGTTCGGCGGCCAGCTCATGGGCATGCTGGCGTTCTTTCCGCTTGCGTTCCTCCCTGCCTACGTCGTCAGCTGGATCCTGAAGAAGCTGAACCTGCTGCGCGTGCCGCCCGAGGTCGAGCTCGAGGGCCTCGACATGGCCGAGTTCCAGCACGACTTCTTCCCCGAGTTCGAGCGCGTGCCCGAGTCGATCGTCCTGCCCAACGGGCAGGAGGTCGAGGCCGCCCCGGTCCTCATTGAGTCGTTTGGCGAGGCGAGCGCCCACACTGCGGCGATGACCGCGGAGAGGAGGTAGCCGTGATCGACAGCTTTCCCTTCGACGAGTGGGCTGGAGACATCACCGCCTACTGGACCTTCGGGCCGGGCGGCTCGAACGGGACCTACGTCCTGACCGTCCTCGGCATCATCCTCATGGTGGCCTCGTTCATCGGCTTCGTCCTGCTCGAGTCCAGGAAGCTGAACGCGCAGGCGCAGCTCCTGCGCGGGAGCGGCACGCTGCCCCCCGCCGCCCCGACGGCCCCCGGCTCGGGCTTCGCGGAGCCGCCGCTGGCCGGGCCCTCGACCGACCCCGGCCCCTAGAAAGGAGGGACGATGGCTCGCGAGAAGCAAATCGAGTTCCCGCCCGAGCAGACTCAGGTCCCCTGGCTGACGCCGGCGCTGCTCGTGGGGTCGATCGTCTGCATCGTGCTGGTGGTCATCCTCGTCCTCGCCCTCGACGACGGCGCGTTCATCGGCCCCTGGTAGGCGGGCGAGGACGTCTCGGCGGTGGTATAAGAAGGGATGTCGCGCCTCTATCTCTACTGCGGCCTCTGCGGGCGACAGCAGGCTGACGGCCTCCTGTCGCGTGGGTACTGGGGGCACCTCGACGCGGGAAACGGGCACGCGCTCCGTGCCTGCCCGACCTGCAAGGAGCAGCATTCGGACTGGGAGACCCAACTGCGGGCCAATACCAACCCGAGTGCGCTCGACGCCTCCGCCTTCCCGTACGCCGACGGCTCGCGCGGACTGATCTAGCGGCGGCCGCTTGCGGCCTGCAGCGCGGCGGCCTCGGCCGTGTTGCGGAGCAGCCAGACGTCCGTGATCGGCCCGACCCCGCCGGGCACCGGCGTGACCGCTTCTGCCTTCTCGGCCACGCTCTCGAAGTCCAAGTCGCCGACGAGCCGCACCTTTCCGCTCTCCTCGTCTCGCACCGGGTTGATGCCGACATCCACCGCGATCACACCCTCCTTGACCATCTCTCCGGTGACGAGCCCGGGCACGCCCGCGGCGACGACGAGGATGTCGGCCTGCCGCGTGTGCTCCTCCAGGCGGCCCGCCTGGGCGGTGAAGCGGTGGCAGGAGACGACCGTTGCGCCCCGCGCCAGCCCGAGCCAGAGGGCCGGCTTGCCCACGTTGTTCGAGCGCCCGACGAGCACGAGGTCGAGCCCGTTGTAGAAGGTCGCCGGGTCGCGCCTGCTCTCCGCCACGTAGCGGTCGAGGAGGTAGAAGATGCTCGCCGGGGTCGAGGGCGTATAGCGCGGCTCCCCGAGAGCGAGGAGGCCCGCGTTCTCCGGGTGCACCGCCTCCACGTCCTTGAGAGGATGGAGCTGACGGTACAGTTGCTCCTCGGAGACCTGCGCCGGAAGCGGCCGGAGGATGAGGATGCCCGAGACGCGGGGGTCTGCGTTCAGCTTCCCGACGAGCGCCAGCGCGTCAGCCTCCTCCACGTCCGGCGCCAGCACTTCCGAGACGTAACGGGACCCGATCTCCTCCGCGAGCTTGCGGACGCGGCGCTCGTAGGCTTGCGCCGCGTAGTCGTCGCCCACGAGCACGGTGGCGAGCCCGGGCTCGACACCTGCGGCTCCCAGCTCCACGAGGCGGCGCTCGACGTCGGCGCGGAGCTCTTGCGCGAGCTGGGCGCCGTCGATGACGGTGGCGCTCACTGGCCGACCGGCCTGTGAGCGTGGGGAAGATGTGTGAGGGAACCGGGAGGTTCCCTCACAGTCTCAAAGAAGGGGGCTCGTGGGGGAAACATGGTTTCCCCCACGGGAGCGAGCCGAAGGCGGGCGACGTTCACTCGCTGTCGCCGACGGCCTTGCGAGCCGCCTTCTCCGCGCTTTCGAGGAAGGCGCGCGCGCGCTCGATCCGGTCGTCTTCCTCCGTCGTCGAGAGGTTGATCTCGACGAGATTGACCGCTGTGCGGGCCGCTGCCGATGCCAGGATCGCGGCGGCGGCCGCGTCACCGCGCAGGTTCTGGTTCCCTTCGACGGCGATCTCGGCGGCGAGCTCGGCGACCGTGGCGGCGCATTCGGCGATCGCGAGCGGCACGTCGGCCGCGCGCGAGAGCGTCTCGCCGATCAGCGTGTTGCGCACCTCCGGCTCGAGGTCCTTCGGCATCCGCATCGCCGTGAGGACGTTCTCGTAGGCGACGGCGTCCTCGACCGCCAGCGGTGCTGCCCGGTGCCGGAGCGTTTCCGCCTGGGCAATGGCGCCGGCCGCGCCGTCCCAGTCGTGGGCGAAGCGGGCCGCCATCGCCGCGAGCGACGCCGCCATCTCCGTCACCAGCGCCGCGACGGAGCCTCCGCCCGGCGCCGGCGTCTCCGCGGCGATCGTGTCGAGCAGCTCCTCGAAGGGCACGTCCGTGTAGGCCACGGCGGGATTCTTCTCGATTTTCGGGCCGAAGGCCCGCGCGCTGCTCAGAACAGCCCGACCGTGGTCCCGCTTTCGTCGATGTCGACCTCGAATGCGGCCGGCTTTACGCCCAGGCCCGGCATCGTCTGCATGTCGCCGAGGAGCGGGACGAGCCAGCCGGCGCCGGTGTAGGCCCGGATGTCCCGCACGGTGACGGTGAAGCCGGTCGGGGCGTTCAGGAGCCCCGGGTCGTGGGAGAGCGAGAGGTGGGTCTTCGCCATGCAGACCGGCAGGTTGTCGAGCCCCTTCTCGGTGAAGACGCGGATCTTCTCCTGCGCGGCGGGCAGGAAGACGACGCCGTCTGCGCCGTACACACGCTTGCAGATCGCCTCGACCTTCGCGTCGATCGGGGCGTCGAGGGGATAGACGAAGTCGAACGAGGAGGGCTGAGACGCGGCGTCGACGACCGCCTCGGCGAGGCCGGCGGCGCCCTCGCCGCCGCGCTCGAACGCCTCGTTCAGCTCGGCTGCGTGCGCGCCGTACTCGAGCGCGAGGCGCCTGAGGGTCTCGACCTCCTCGTCGGTGTCGCCCGGGAACCGGTTGACCGCGACGACCGCCTTGAGCCCGAACTCGCCGACGATTCCGAGGTGGCGCTGGAGGTTGGCCGCGCCGCGCTCGATTGCCTCGACGCCGCCGTCGGGCTCGCCGCCGTGGTGCTTGAGCGCGCGCGCCGTCGTCACGAGCACGACCGCGCTGGGCGAGAGGCCGCCGATGCGGCAGACGATGTCGAGGAACTTCTCCATACCCATGTCGGAGCCGAAGCCGCTTTCGGTGACGACGTAGTCGGCGAGCTTGAGCCCCACGAGGTCGGCAACGAGCGAGTTGTTCCCGTGCGCGATGTTGGCGAAGGGCCCGCAGTGGACGAACGCCGGCTGGCCTTCGAGCGTCTGGACGAGGTTCGGCTTGATCGCGTCCTTCAGGAGCACCGTCAGGGAACCTGCCGCGTGCAGCTGCTCGGCCGTCATCGGCTCGCCCTCCCACGTGTAGCCGACCGTGATCGCGCCAAGCCGCCTGCGCAGGTCGTGGAGGTCGCGCGCGACGGCCAGGATGGCCATGACCTCCGAGGCAGCGGTGATATCGAATCCCGTCTCCCGGACGTAGCCGTTCGTCCGCCCGCCCAGGCCGACGACGATCTGCCGGAGGGCGCGGTCGTTGATGTCTACGCAGCGCCGCCAGCTCACCGTCAGCGGGTCGATGCCGAGCGCGTTTCCGTGCAGGAGGTGAGCTTCGAGCATGGCCGCAAGCAGGTTGTTCGCGGCGGTGATGGCGTGCAGGTCGCCTGTGAAGTGGAGATTCAGGTCCTCCATGGGGACGACCTGCGCGTAGCCGCCGCCGGCGGCGCCGCCCTTGATCCCGAAGACGGGGCCGAGCGAGGCCTCGCGCAGGCACAGCGCTACCTTCTCGCCGATGTGCCCCAGCCCCTGGGTCAGCGAGACCGACGTGGTCGTTTTCCCCTCGCCGGCCTTGGTGGGCGTGATCGCCGTCACGCAGATGAGCTTTCCGTCCGGACGGTCGGCGAGGCGCTCCACGACCGACAGGTCGACCTTGGCCTTGTGCTTCCCGTAGAGGTCGTACTCGTCGGGCTGGAGGCCCAGCTCCTCGGCGATCTCCGCGATCGGGCGGAGGGTGGCTTCCTGCGCGATCTCCAGGCTGCTCGGCATCTGCGTCGCCATGGGGCTCCTTTGTTCGATGTCTAGTGAGACACGGCCGCGGCGGCCAGCTCGGAGACGAGGGTGTCGGTGTGGAAGCGCTCGAGCGCGAACGGGGCGATCAACGTCGGCGTCTCGCCGGTGGCGACGAGCTCCGCGAGCGTCGTCCCGACGATCGGCGCCGCCTTGAAGCCGTACGTTCCCCACCCCGTCGAGACGAGGAAGCCGTCGAGCTCCGTCTTCCCGAGGATGGGGCTGTAGTCGGGCGAGAGGTCGCAGAGGCCGGTCCACGAGCGCAGCACACGGATGCGCTCGAGCTGCGGGAAGAGCTCGAGGACGTGGCGCGCGGAATACTCGAGGAACGAGAACGTCCCCTTGCCGCAGTACGTGGTGTACGGCTCGATTTCGGCGCCGATCAGGAACTCGCCGCGATCGGTCTGCGAGACGTAGACGTGCATCTGCGAGGAGACGACGACCACGTCGATGAACGGCTTCACCGGCTCCGTGACGAAGGCCTGGAGGATGTGCGTCGTGATCGGGAGCGGGACGCCGGCCAGGTCGGCGACGAGGCTGGACCAGCCCGCCGTGGCGCTGACGACCATGTCGGTCCGCACGTGCCCGCGGGTCGTCTCGACCCCGGTGACGCGCCCGTTCGAGCGCTCGATCCCCGTTACCTCCGTGTTCGGGTGGATCTCGATCCCCTGCCGGTCGGCGCCGCGCGCGTAGCCCCAGACGACCGCGTCGTGGCGGATGATCCCGCCCGGAGGGTGGTAGAGGGCCGCCTGCACCGGCCACGTGACGTTCTCGGATAGGTCCATCTCGGGGCAGAGCTCGGCGATCTCGTCCGGATAGATGACGCGCGAGTCGATGCCGAGGAGCTGGTTGACCTCGGCGCGCTCGTTGGCGGTGATGATCCCGCGGTCGGAGTGCGCGAGCGTCAGGTGCCCCTGCTGGGAAAAGAGGAGGTTGAAGTCGAGGTCGGCGCCGAGGCCCTCGTAGAGCTTGACGCTCTCTTTGTAGAACTCCGCCCCCTCGGGGGTGCGGTAGTTCGCGCGGATGATCGTCGTGTTGCGCCCGGCGGCGCCGGAGCCGATGTAGCCCTTCTCCAGGACGGCCACGTCCGTGATGCCGTGGTTCTTGGCGAGGTAGTAGGCCGTCGCCAGCCCGTGCGAGCCGCCCCCGACGACGACGACGTCGTAGCGATCCTTGAGCTCCGACCGCGGCCGCCACATGCGCCTGACCCGGAAGACGTCCTTCACGGCTTCGCCAGCCCTTCGGCCGCGTCGATGACGGCCTCCGCCACCGAGTGGCCGTACTCCTGGGGGAAGTAGACGCGGAAGGTCTCGCCCTCGTCCCGGAGCACGAGCGCGTGGACGTGGCCGAGAGAGCCGGCGGCAGGGAGTGCGTCCGGGTCGAGATCGGCGAGGCGGCGGAGCAGGGTCTCGCCCCGGATCCGGAGGCCCGCCCAGCCTGCGGAGAGGTCGACGACCAGGCAGTCCTCACCGGCGAGCCGGGCCCGCAGTCTGCCCGCGTCCTCGAACGGACAGAGGACGAGCGCCCGCGCCGGTGTCAGCCGCACGACCTCGGCGCTGCCGGCGTCGAGGCCGTCGAGCTCGCCCCGTACCTCGAGAACGCCCGTGCGCGACAGGTCTTCGATCCCCGCGGGAGCGTGAGCGAGCGCCCGCTCGAGCGGCGAGCGCCACACCGCCTCCGGCGAGGCGAGGTCGGGGCTGAGGAAGTCGTGGTGCGTCATGACCGCAGCTTCTC
>JBOHAB010000086.1:0-10399 GCA_050697655.1 Gaiellaceae bacterium | reverse complement strand
GCCGACGATCTGGCCGTTCGCCTTCGCCGGCGCCGTCGCGCTCATCCTTCTCGGCCTGATCGTGAACTTGTGGGCGACGGTGATCGGCGTCATCCTCGCCGTCGTCTTCGGCTTCCTCTGGATCCGTCAGGTGACCCGGGAGGTCCGCGGCGAGCCCGAGCCCGTCGAAGCCCCGGAGCCGGTCACCGCGGAGCTCGCCGAGGTCGAGGAGGAGGAAGGACCGCCACGATACGAGCGCTCGAAGTTCCTCGAGGGCGCCACGCTCGGCCTGGGCGCGGTCATCGGCGGGGTCGTGACGCTGCCCGTGCTCGGGTTCGCCGTCGCGCCCGCCTTCGTCGACCAGGACTACCCGAATGTCGACCTCGGGCCGCTCGACAACTATGCCGAGGGCGAGTGGCAGATCGCCACGTTCACCTCGGTGCCCGAGGACGGCAAGGTCAGTCGCCGCACGGCCTTCGTCCGCTACAACGGCCTCAAGGACAGCGTCCCGAGCTTCTCGATCATCTCGAACCGCTGCGTGCACCTCGGGTGTCCGACCCAGCCGCAAGGCCCGCCCGGGGAGCCGAAGGACGTCGAGACGTCCATGGATCCCATCACGCTGACGCCGACGCAGCCTTCGGGCTACGGCTGTCCGTGTCACGGCGGCGCCTACGACATCGAGGGAAACCGGACGGCGGGACCGCCCGTGCGCGCGCTCGATCGCTACGAGTACTCGATCGTCGAGGGGAGCCTCGTGCTCGGAACGCCGTACAGCGTCGCCAAGGTCGAAGGTGAGGGCGCCGACGCCGTGATCGTCAAGTACAGGGCCGCCGACCCGGGCGTCCACGTGGACGGGCCGGAGCAGATCTTCTACCCGATCGTGCCGTGAGGAGCGTGAGGAGCCGCTGATGGCACGAGCGAAGTCGAAGCGGCGTCAGCAGCTCGAGCATCTTCTGTTCGTCCCGATCGACTGGCTCGAGGAGCGCTCGGGCTACGTCGGCGCAATCAAGTACTTCCTCTTCCGCAGGGTTCCTCGAGACACGAACTGGTTCCACACGCTCGGCTCGGCGACGCTGACCGCCTTCCTCGTCCAGCTCGTCACCGGCGTCGTGCTCGCCTTCTACTACAAGCCCTCGCCCAACGAGGCCTATGACTCGATCCAGTACATCACGAACGACCTGACGCTCGGCTGGCTCGTCCGCGGCATGCACCGCTGGGGCGCGAGCGTCTTCATCATCCTCCTCTTCCTGCACATGGGGCGCGTGTTCCTCTTCGGCGCCTACAAGTACCCGCGTGAGTTGAACTGGCTCCTGGGCGTCCTCCTCCTGGTGCTGGCGATGCTCGAAGGATTCACCGGCTACCTGCTGCCCTGGGACCAGACGGCGTACTGGGCCACCGTGGTCGGCATCAACCTGAACGCGACCGCGCCCTTCCTCGGTCCCTTGCTTTCCGACTTCCTGCGCGGAGGTCAGGAAATAGGCACCAACACGCTCTCGATCTTCTACTCGATGCACATGCTGCTGATTCCCGGCGCGCTGATCCTACTGATCACGCTGCACATCCACCTCGTCATCCGGCTCGGCGTCTCCTCGCCCCCGTGGTCGAAGGAAGCGGCTGGGCGGGAGCAAGAGGAGGTCATCACCGCCAAGCGCGGTCTCGTCGAGCCGAGGCCGCGCGGGGACGGGGGCGCAGCGGCCGGCGCGCGCGGGAGGTCGGAGGCCTAGAGATGAGCAACGAGAAGGAACGCGCCTACTTCAAGCGGTACAAGGCGGACGTCGAGCGGGAAGGGAAGCCGTTCTACCCGTGGGCGATGTTCCACGACACGGTCATGAGCCTGGTCGTGGTCTGCGTGATCGTCGGGCTCGCGTGCGTCTGGTACTTCACCTCCGGCGAAGAGGCCGGCGACGCCGGCATCCTCGGGCCGCGCTACACCGAGGAGGCCGACCCGGGAACGACCTCGTTCGTGCCTCGCCCGGACTGGTACTTCTACTTTCTCTTCTACCTCCTCCGGATCTTCAAGTGGCCGGAGTCGGTGGTGCTCGGAACGGTCGGCATTCCGACGATCGCGCTCATCCTCCTGCTCGTGCTGCCGTTCATCGACCGCCGCCGCGAACGACGGCTCGTGCGCAGGCCCGTCGCGGTCGTCGGCGCTCTCCTCGTCATCGCCTCGATGGGCGTCCTCACCTACAAGGGCGCGACCGCCGAGGAGTCGCTCGCCTCCGAGAACGTCGAGCTCGTGGGCGAGTGGGTGGAGACGCAGGGGCTGTCCGAGGACGGCGAAGCCGGGGCGACGCTCTTCGCCGAGTCGGGCTGCATGAACTGCCACACGTACCTGGGCGCGGGCTCGAGCAACCTGGGAGCTCCCGACCTCTCGGAGATCGGCGCCTCGGGTCAAAGCGCGGAGGAATTCTCGACGTACGTCGCCAACCCGGCGGAGTTTGGGAACACCGTGATGCCTCCGTATGCGGACCTCGGTGAGGAGAACCTCCGGGTCCTCGGCATCTTCCTCGAAGAGTCGAAGGGCGAGGGCGGCGGCGAGTAAACCCTCCTCTGGAGCCGTGCAGATCTTTCTGGGAATCACCGGCGCCTCGGGGGCGCCCTATGCGGCACGACTCCTGCGGGCGCTGTCGGCCTCGGGCGCCGAGGTCGGAGTCTGTCTTTCCGACGCCGGCGTGCAGGTCTGCGCGACCGAGCTCTACGGCGACATCTCGCTCCCTCGCGAGGACGTGACAGAGCGGTTGGTGGAGGGCCTCGACGGGGTGACGGTCGTCGGCCTGCGGGACTACACGACCCCCTACGCGAGCGGGTCGGCCCGCGTGGACGGCTACGTCGTCTGCCCGTGCTCGATGTCGACGGCGGCCAGCATCGCCGCCGGCGCGATGGCAAATCTCGTCCACCGCGCCGCCTCGGTGGCCTTGAAGGAGGAGCGGAAGCTCGTGCTCGTTCCCCGCGAGTCGCCGCTCTCGACCATCCACCTGGAGAACTTGCTGCGCCTGCGGCGGGCCGGGGCGACGGTCGTCTTCGCGGCTCCGGGCTTCTACCATGCCCCCCAAACCATCGACGATCTGGTCAACTTCGTCGTGGCCCGATGTCTCGATCAGCTGGGAATCGACCAGACGCTCGTCAGCCGGTGGGGTCAGTGACCTCCGGGACGCTCGCCCCCGCCGCGGTCGAAGCCATGTTCGACCGCATCTCGCCGGTCTACGACCCGATGAACAGGCTGATGACGGCGGGCCTCGATCGCCGCTGGCGGCGCCTCACCGTTGGTGCCGTGGTTCGACCTGGCGAACGGGTGCTCGACGCCTGCTGCGGTACGGGCGACCTCGCGATCGAGGCCCAGCGGGCCGGGGGCCGCGTGACCGGGCTCGACTTCTCGGAGCGCATGCTCGAACGCGCCCGGCAGAAGTCGGCCGACGTGGAGTGGGTGCGCGGCGACGTGCTCGCGCTCCCGTTCGCCGACGGGAGCTTCGACGCGGTCACAGTCGGCTTCGGGATCCGCAACGTGGAGAACCTGGAGGCGGGCCTCCGCGAGCTGGCGCGTGTGCTGCGCCCCGGCGGGCGGCTCGGCTGTCTCGAGATCACACGTCCACGCGGAGCTCTGCGTCCCTTCTTCGCCCTCTGGTTCGACGGCCTGGTGCCGCTCGCCGGCAAAGTGCTCCCGGGCGGGGAGGCCTACACCTACCTGCCGGCGAGCGTGCGCCGCTTCCCCGGCCCGGAGGACCTCGGTGGGGCCATGCGGAGGGCGGGCTTCGCGGAGATCGGCTGGCGCCTCCTCGGCGGCGGCATCGTCTGTCTTCACGTCGCGACTGCGTCGCGACGTGAAAGGGTCATCGCCCGATGACGGCTGCAATCGCGACCGTGCGATCAACTCGAGGGCTCGACCACTACCTCGAACGACTCGAGGAACGACTTCAGGGCTCTGTAGGGTCGCACCCCGGGCTCGTCGGCGAGATCGGAACGGACACGCTCGCAGCGGGCGGCAAGCGCCTCCGTCCCGTGCTCGTCTTTCTCTGCACGCCTGTCGAGGAGCGTGGCGGTGAGCGGGCCGTCGCGGGCGGCGCCTCCGTCGAGCTCGTGCACATGGCGACCCTCGTCCACGACGACCTCCTCGACGGCGCCGATCTCCGCCGGGGCCGGCCGACCGCCTGGGCCGAGCACGGCGAAGGCGCGGCGAAGGCGACGGGCGACTACCTGTTCGCGCGCGCGTTCGCGGAGCTGGCGAGCACGGGAGACGCGCGCGCCGTCGCCGTGCTGGCCGACGCCGCGCTTGCGCTCGCGCGCGGTGAGGCGCTCCAGCGGCGGCAGGCGTTCTGCCCCGACACCACCGTTGACGAGTACCTGGCCCGCTGCTCGCTCAAGACGGGGAAGCTCTTCGAGGCGGCGTGCGTGATCGGCGGTGGCCGGCCCGACTTCGGCGCCTTTGGCCTCGCGCTCGGCGTCGCCTTTCAGATCGCGGACGACATCCTCGACTGCACCGGCGACTTCGACACGACCGGGAAGGCGCCCGGCGTCGACCTGCGCGACGGCACGCCGACGCTGCCGCTGATCCTCGCCGCCCGTGAGGACGAGGGGATTCGCCGTGCTCTCGCGGGAGAGCAGGTCGACGGCGCGCTGGAGCGGGTTCCCGGAACCGGCGCGATCGAGACCGCCCGAGCCTTCGCGCTCGAGTACGCCGCCCGTGCCCGCGCCGCGCTCGACGGCGAGCCTGACCGCGCCTCACTCGAAGCCTTGACCCACCTCGTCGTCGACCGGGACGGATGATGGCAGTCGTCACCCGGCAATCCGCGCTCGACTCCATCTGGGAGAAGGTGGAGGCGAGCGAGCGGCTCGACCTGGAGGACGGCCTCACGCTGATGGAGTCCGACGACCTCCTCCAGCTCGGCGAGCTGGCGGACGCCGCGCGCCGGGTCCGCGGCGGCACCGACGAGGTCTACTTCGTCCAGAACCTCTACTTGAACCAGACCAACGTTTGCCGCGTGAAGTGCAAGTTCTGCGCGTTCGCCGTCACGCAGAAGCAGGAGAGCGCCTACACGATCACGCCGGCAGAGCTCGTCGAGGATGCCCGCCGGCAGCGCGAGCTCACGGGCTTCACCGAGATCCACATGGTGAACGGCGAGAACCCGCATGTTGGCTTCGACTTCTATGTGGACACGATCCGCTCGCTGCACGAGGCGATGCCGGACGTCCATCTCAAGTGCTACACGGCCAGCGAGATCCACCACATGACGAAGCTCTCCGGGCTCACGCACGAGCAGGTGCTCGTCGAGCTCAAGGCCGCGGGCCTCGGATCGCTTCCGGGCGGCGGCGCGGAGGTCTTCGCCGACCGCGTGCGCCGGCTGATCGCGCCCGGGAAGGAGCACCCGGATTTCTGGTTCCACACGCACCGAACGGCGCACGGGCTCGGAATCCCGACGCACTGCACGATGCTCTACGGTCACGTGGAGACCTACGAGGAACGCGTCGACCATCTGCTCCGGCTGCGCGAGCTCCAGGACGAGACCGGTGGCTTCCTCGCCTTCATCCCGCTCGCGTTCCACCCCGAGAACACCGTCTTCGAACGGCGGGGTTGGACGCACACGGCCGGCTCCGACGACTTGAAGATGATCGCCGTATCGCGGCTCCTGCTCGACAACGTCGAGAACGTGAAGGCGTACTGGATCATGATGGGCATGCCGCTGGCGGCCGTCGCGCTCCACTTCGGCGCCAATGACGTGCAGGGCACGGTCGTCCGCGAGGAGATCTTCCACGCCGCGGGCGCGACGACCGAGACCGAGCAGAAGGTCGAGGAGCTCGTCCGCTTCGTGCAGGAGGCGGGGCGGATCCCCGTGCAGCGGGACACCCTCTACAACGAGCTGCGCCGATGGTGAGCCTGGGCCAGACGATTCCCGCGCTGCCGGTCCGCGACGTCGCGGCGTCGGTCGGTTTCTACCGCGAACGGCTCGGCTTCGAGGTGCTTCACGACGACGACGACTTCGCCGTGCTCGCGCGCGACGAGGCGGTGATTCACCTCTGGCAGGCAGGTGACGAGACCTGGCACGAGCGCGACTCGCTCGAGCAGCCGGTCCGCTCCGGGGCGGAGTCGTTCATTGCCGGCACCGCGAGCTGCCGCATCGTCGCCGACGGGGTCGACGAGCTCTACGGCGAGCTCGCCGCCAAGGACGTCCTTCATCCGGTCTCGCAGCGAGGCGTCGACGAGACCGACTTCGGAACGCGGGAGTTTGCCACCCTCGACTCCGACGGGAACCTCGTCACGTTCTTCGAATGGGTGTCCGCGAGTTGACACACCTTCGGCACATGCGTGCCCACACCCGTGCGCCCGGCGGCGATAGGCTGAAGCCGAGCAGGGGGCGGGTCGGGACCCGTGGTTACTCGCGTCTAACAGAAACACCCCGGCCGCCGAAGGAGGCAGCGGCATGATCCGGCTCGGGCGCATCTCCTATGTGAACATGGCGCCGGTCTTCCACCGGCTCGAGGCCGACGTCGAGGAGGTGCCCGGCGTACCCACCGAGCTGAACGCGCGTCTGCTCGCGGGGGAGATCGACCTCGCGCCCATCTCCTCGATCGAGTACGCGCGCCACGCCGGTCGGCTCCGGATCCTGCCCCGGCTCTGCGTCTCGTCCGAGGGCGCGGTCGACTCCATCCAGCTCGTCTCGCGGACGCCCCTGGAGCACATCGACTCCGTGGCCGTCACCCCGGAGAGCGCGACCTCGGTCGTTCTCACCAAGGTGCTCCTGCCCGAGGCGCTGCTCGTCCCGCTCGGCAAGAAGGCCGAGGCGAAGCTTCTGATCGGCGACGCCGCGCTCAAGAGCGCCTTCGAGGACCCGACGCCGCACTACGACCTCGGCCGGCTCTGGCTCGAGCGCACCGGCCTGCCGATGGTCTTCGCCGTGTGGGCCTGCCCCGACCCGCCGCCTCCGGGCATCCTCGAGCTCGAAGAGGCCCTCGTCTCGTCCGTGCGGCTTGCGCGGTCCGAGCCAGAGCGCCTCGCCCACGAAGCGAGCATTCACTACGGCTATCCGGCTGGTTTCCTCGCCCGGTACTTCGAGAAGCTCCGCTACAGCTTCGGTCCGCGCGAGCGGGCGGGGCTGATCACGTTCTTCGAGCTCGCGCGCGACGTGGGCGAACTGGAGCGGGTGCCGGAGCTCCGCTTCGTCGTGCCCGAGGCGGTGTCGGCATGACTGGGTTCGCGTCGACGAACGCGAACGGCCGCGTTGCCGCGACCCTCGAGCGAGCGCTCGCCGGGGAGCGGCTCGCCGACGCGGACGCGCTCGTCCTCCTCCAGAGCCGCGATCTCGTCCGGATCGGCCGCGCCGCCGACGAGCTCAAGAACCGCAGGGTCGACCCAAGGCGCGTGACGTTCATCATCGACCGGAACGTCAACTACACGAACATCTGCCACACGGATTGCGACTTCTGCGCCTTCTATCGCCGGCCGGGCGACCGCAAGGAGGGCTATCTCCTGCCCAAGCCGGTCATCTTCAAGAAGATCGAGGAGACGCTGGCCATCGGCGGCACCGCCCTCCTCATGCAGGGCGGCCACCATCCCGACCTCGGCGTCGAGTTCTACGAGGATCTCTTCAGCTCGATCAAGGAGCGCTATCGGATCCACCTCCACGCGCTCTCGCCGCCGGAGATCCAGCACATTGCCCGGCGCTCGAAGCTGACGATTCCGGAGACGTTGACCCGCCTGCGCGACGCCGGGCTCGACTCGCTGCCGGGCGGTGGAGCGGAGATCCTCGTCGACAGGGTGCGCGACATCATCGCGCCGAAGAAGACGAAGTCGGCCGAGTGGCTCGGAGTCATGCGGGACGCTCACCGTCTCGGCATCTCCTCGACCGCGACGATGATGTACGGCCACGTCGAGACGATCGGGGAGCGGGTGGAGCACATGCGCAAGATCCGCGCGCTCCAGGACGAGACCGGCGGCTTTCGCGCCTTCATCTCGTGGACGTTCCAGCCCGACGGAACGCGCCTCGCGGACAAGGTCAGCGACTACCCGACCTCGTTCGACTACCTGCTGACACAGGCGGTCAGCCGCATCTATCTCGACAACGTGGATCACATCCAGTCGAGCTGGGTGACCCAGGGAATGAAGGTGGGTCAGGTAGCGCTCGGCTTCGGCGCAGACGACATGGGCTCCGTGATGATCGAGGAGAACGTCGTCTCGGCGGCCGGGACGACGCACCGAGCCGACACCGAGGACTTCGTGCGCGCGATCAAGGCGCTCGGCAAGGTGCCGGTGCAGCGCGACACGCTCTACCGCGAGGTCAAAGTCTGGGCCTAGGCACCTCGAGGCTCACCGTGGGTCCTCTCTGCGCCGGGCTCGCCGCCATCCTCATCTTCCCTGCGGCGGGCGGCGCCCGGAGCGTGCTCGCCCCCGGCGTCACACACGAACGCAAGCTCATCTTCAACGGAGGGCGCCCGGTCGTCCTCCACGTCGTCCGGACGCCTCGCCCGAGCGACCTCTACCGCCTGCGCCCCGTTCGCGCCAGAGGGCCCGACCGGCGTCAGACGGTGCCCGCGATGCAGGCGCGCGTTTCTCCGCAGGCGACCGCGGTGGGCGTGAACGGCGACTACTTCAGCTTCGAGACCGGCCACACCTCGGGCCTCTTCCTCAGCAAAGGCGTCCTCTCGGCGCGCCCAAGCCGAGCGCGGTCGGCGCTGGCTCTCGGCCAGGACGGCCGCCTGCTCCTGGACGTGCTCCCCTTCCGCGGAGAGTGGCGCGGGACTGGGAGCAGGCATCCGATCCGAGAGCTCAACCGGCCGGTTGTGAGCCCGCGAGTCGGGCTCTTCACGCGTTTCTGGGGAGAGGCGACGCCCCGTGCCCGCAACGCCGTCGAGGTCGTCTTGTCCGGGATCTCCAAGACCAGGCTCGATGCCGTCCTGACCGGCACGGTCGCGGCCGTCGAACGAGGCGGCCGCACGGCGATTCCAGCCGGCGGTGCGGTTCTCCAGGCACGCGGCGCCTACCGGCGGTTGCTGCTGGCCGAGGCTCCGGTCGGGTCGGTAGTCAGGGTGCGCCTGCGGATCCCCGATCTCCCGGCGGGCACGCTCGACGGGATCGGGGGCGGTCCCGGGCTCGTACGTAACGGAAGAGTCGTTCGCCAAGCGGACCAGGGGTTTTCGCCGGCCGGGTACGCGGTGCGCCATCCGCGCACCGCGGTCGGCCAACTGGCCAACGGCCGCCTGCTCTTCGTCGTCGCCGACGGGCGGAGCGGCTCGAGCTACGGCTTGACGACGCGGGCCCTGGCCGAGGTCATGATCGACCTGGGCGCGACCACCGCGATGGCGCTCGACGGAGGCGGTTCCTCCACCATCGCCTTCGACGCCCGCGTCCTGAACGCTCCCTCCGACGGAGCGCCGCGGAGAGTCGCCACCGGGCTCTTTCTCCACTACTACGGGATCTATGCGCCAAGTCCCGGCGGCACGATCCTCTCGCCGAACGGCGACGGGGTCGGAGACAGGAAGACGCTTGTCGCCAAGGTCGTCCGGAGGTCGCGGATCCGCCTGCGGCTGCTCCGCCCGAACGGGTCGGTGGCCTGGCGCCGGACCCGAGTCGTCGAGCCGGGATGGATCACCCGAGCCGTCTCCAACGCGGGGATGCCCGAGGGACGCTGGCGATGGGTGGTCGAGGCTACCGACACCGCCGCCGGGCACGAGACCCGCATGGCGCGGACCTTCCGCGTGAACAAGACGCTCGGCTACCTACGCCTCTCGCGCGAGACCATGCGAGTCAGGCCCCGCCGGGGCGGCCGCCTCCGCATATCCGTGAATGTGACCCGGCGGGCCCGGCTGGGCGTCGTCGTGCTCGGAGCCGACGGCCGCAGCCGGCGCGCGCTCTTCCGCGGCCAAGTCGAGCCGGCTCGGCAGGCGTGGCGCTGGAACGGCCGCAGGAGGTCAGGCGCCGTCGTCCGCGCGGGAACGTTCGCGATCCGGGTGACCGCCCGCAACGGGCTCGGGGCCGTGTCGCTGCGCCGGTCGGTGCGCGTGATCCGTTCGACGCGCCGGTAGAGTCTCTTCGGTGCACGCGATCACCGAGGCCGTCACCGGGGTCATCGGGGACTACGGCCTCTACGCCGTGTTCCTGCTCATGTTCGTGGACGCGATCCTCCCCGCGGCGAGCGAGCTCGTGATGGTCTACGGCGGCGCGGTGGCCGCGGGTGCGTTCGCCGGCTCCGAGGTCACGTTCTTCGGCGAGCCGATCGAGTCGACGGGCTGGGCCTACGTGACGATCGCCCTCGCCGGCACGATCGGCTACACGCTCGGCTCGGTGCTCGGCTGGGCGATCGGACTCTACGGCGGCAGGCCGTATCTGGAGAAACACGGCCGCTGGCTTCACGTCACGCCCGAGAAGCTCGACAAGACCGAGCAGTGGTTCGAGCGCTACGGCGACACGACGGTCTTCGTCACGCGAATGCTC
>JBOHAB010000085.1:2378-10660 GCA_050697655.1 Gaiellaceae bacterium | reverse complement strand
CGTGAGGGCAACGATCCGGTCAACGCGCGGATCTTCGTCGGCCACTACGAAGGCCGCGCGTCGCCCATCGCGGACACCGACCCGACGACGAGCGCGGGGATCAACCTGGACGACTTCGCCAGGTTCGCCCCCGGCAGGTACGAGTTCGTCGCCGTCGCCCCCGGCTACGGGCATGTTCGCTTCCGCGAGCAGTTCCGGGCGGGGCAGTCGAAGACGATCCGGATCCGGTTCGCGACCAACTGGGCCTCTGCCAACGCCGGCGCGACGGCGACCGGCGACACGAGCGGGTCGACGCCTGCCGCGCAGGCGGCGACGCTCAGGAACCTGATCGACGACACCGAGGCCAGCTCGTGGGCCACGGCGGGCACCGTCGACGCCATGGGCAATCTGTCTGTGAGCGGAAAGCAGGTCACCGTCGACCTGGCCGGAACCGACTCGCAGAAGATCCGCCAGGTGCAGGTCAGCGCGTTGATCGGTCCCGGCCACAACCGCTTCGCCGCGTTGCGCCAGTTCGAGATCTGGGCGTGCGATGCGAGCGAAGGGGACGACTGTGCGGGCGGCACGGGCTTCTCGCTCGCCTACACGAGCCCGGCGGACGCCTTCCCAGGCGACCCGCCGCGCCCGATCGCGCCGCACATGATCCTGCGAACGTTCGACATCCTGGCTACCAGCGCGACGCACCTGCGTCTCGTCGTCACGACGAACCAGTGCACGGGCGGTCCGGCGTTCCAGGGTGACCAGGACGCCGACCCGGCAGTCAACGCGGACTGCGACTCGAACGTCGCTCCCACCTCGTCCCGGAACTTCGTCCGGGCCGCCGAGCTCCAGGCCTTCAGCGCCAGCTCTCGGGTGGACTAGGCACAGGCACATCGGCAAGAGCAGGGAGGGGGCCTCAGGGCCCCCTCCCTCGTGCCGGGCGCGACTACAGTGGCTGCGTGCCGAGCGCCTTGATCGTCAACCCGCGGGCGACGAGGGTCACGCCGGAGCTGACCGTGGCCGTCGAGCGTGCGCTCACCGCCGGTGGCGACGAGGTCGAGACGCTGCTCACGGAGCGCCCGCGGCATGCCGCCGACCTCGCCGCGGCGGCCGCGCACACCTACGAGCGCCTGTACGTCTTCGGCGGCGACGGCGCCTTCAACGAGGTGGTGAACGGGATCGACGTCGACGTCCCTGTCGGCTTCGTGCCCGGCGGCGGCACGAGCGTCCTCTCCCGCGCGCTCGGGTTGCCCCGCGACCCTGTCGAGTGCGCACGGCTGCTCGCCACCTCGCGGCGCGAGCGCCGGATCTCGCTCGGACGCGTCAACGGCCGCCGGTTTACGTTCAGCGCCGGCCTCGGCCTCGATGCGGAGCTGATCCGCCGCATCGACGAGCTCGGCCGCGACGACGGGAAGCGGCCCGGCGACATTGCCTTCGTTCGGGCCCTGGCCGGCCTGCTCGCGCGCCGGGGCGGTCGGCTCCAGCCGGTCATGAACGTGGTGGGGCACGGCAGCGTCGCCCTCGTGCTGGTTGCCAACTGTGATCCGTACACGTACGTCGGAGCGGTCCCCGTGCACGCCGCGCCCCGGGCGCGTTTCGACCTCGGCCTCGACCTCGTCGCCCCCCGCGCGGTCGCGCCCTGGCAGCTCCCGCGGCTCGTGGCCTGGGCCTTCGCCGGACGCGGCCAGGTCTCGTCGCCGCACGCCCTCTACCTCCACGACATGGACGAGATCGAGGTCGAATGCGAGGTTCCGCAACCGCTCCAGGTGGACGGCGAAGACTTAGGTGACGTCTCTTCCGCCCACTTCGAGGCGGAGCGCGATGCGCTCCGCGTAGTCGTAGGCGATACTTAGGAACGTGGCACAGGTGCTTCCGGCCGAGCACGACGTTCGGCGGATCATCGGCGATGGGGAAGAGGTGGCGGACGGCGAAGTCGAGGGTCTCGACGACGCTGCGCTCCTCGATCTCTACCGCGGGATGGTGCTCCTCCGAACCTATGACGAGCGTTCGCTCGTCTACCACCGGCAGGGCCGGATCGGCACGTACGCGATCTTCTGGGGCCACGAGGCGATCCAGGTCGGCTCGGCGCTCGCCCTGGCCGAGGAAGACTGGATCTTCCCCTCCTACCGCGAGTCCGCGATCGGGCTCCTGCGCGGCCTGCCGCCCCAGACGGTGCTCGCCTGGTGGCGTGGTCACCCGGCCGGCTGGTGGGACCCGCGCGAGTTCCGCGTCGCCTCGATCACGGTGCCGATCGCGACGCACGTGCCGCACGCGGTCGGCTACGCTTGGGGCGCGCGGCTGAAGGGTCGAAGCGATTGCGCGATCGCCTATTTCGGCGACGGGGCCACCTCCGAGGGCGCCTTCCACGAGGGGGCGAACTTCGCGGCCGTGATGCGCGCGCCGGTCGTTCTCCTCTGCAACAACAATCAGTGGGCGATCTCGACGCCTCTGTCCGCGCAGACGAGGGCCGAGTCGCTTGCGGACAAGGCCGCCGGCTACGGAATGCCCGGCGTCCGTGTCGACGGCGGCGACGTGCTCGCCATCTACCAGGCGACGGCAGAGGCGCTCGCGCGGGCGCGCGCCGGGGACGGCCCGACCTTCGTCGAGGCGCTCACCTATCGCGCCGCGCCTCATGCGACCGCCGACGATCCGAGCGCCTACTGGGACGAGGAACGGGTGGAGGCCGAGCGCGCCAACGAGTGCCTGGGGCGCTACGAGCGCTACCTGCGCCGGGCAGGGATCCTCACCGACGAGCTTGCAGACGAAGCGAAGGCCGACGCGCTCGACCGCATGAGGCAGGGGATAGCCGCGGTCGAAGCGCTGCCTCCGCCCGACCCGGACGTCGTCTTCGCACACGCCTATGTCGATCCGCCCCCTGGCCTCCGCGATGGCTGACCAGACCCTCGTCGAGGCCGTGAACGACGCGCTCCACGTCGAGATGGAACGTGACGGGGCGATCATGGTCCTGGGGGAGGACGTGGGCCGGGCCGGTGGCGTCTTCCGCGCGACCGCAGGGCTCCGCGACCGCTTCGGCGCCGACCGCTGCGTCGACACGCCGCTCGCCGAAGCCGGGATCCTGGGAACGGCCGTCGGGCTCGCGATGGCCGGCTGGAGGCCCGTGTGCGAGATGCAGTACGAGTCGTTCAGCTATCCCTGCCTCGACCAGCTGATCACCCACGTGGGCCGCTACCGCTGGCGCACGGGCGGGGCGATGGAGTTCCCGCTGACCATCCGCATGCCGACCGGCGGCGGGGTGCGGGCGCCGGAGCTGCACGAGGACTCCCCGGAGACGTACTACGTCCACACGCCCGGAGTGAAGGTGGCGATCCCGTCGACTCCCGCCGACGCGAAGGGCCTGCTCGCGGCGGCGATCCGTGACCCGGATCCCGTCGTCGTGCTCGAGCCGAAGGTTCTGTATCGGAGCCCGCGCGGCGAGGTGCCCGAAGGCGAGCACGTCATCCCGCTCGGGCGGGCACGGATCGCGAGGGAGGGGAGCGACGTCACCCTGATCGCCTACGGCGGCATGGTGCCGGTTTGCCTCGACGCCGCCGACCTGCTCGACGCGAGCGCCGAGGTGCTCGACATCCGCTCCCTGAAGCCGCTCGACGAAGAGGCGATCCTGGCTTCGGTCGGCAGGACCGGCCGGGTCGTCGTCGTCCAGGAGGCGCCGCGAGTTGCCGGCTTCGGCGCCGAGATCGCGGCGGTGATCGCGGAGAAGGCGATCCTCGACCTCCAGGGCCCGGTCCTGCGCGTCACCGGCTACGACGTTCCCTTCCCGTACTGGTCGATCGAGCACGAGTACCTGCCGACGCCCGAGCGCGTCGCCGACGCGGCTCGCAGAGTTCTGGCTTACTAGGCGCCGTGGCCTACGAGTTCAAGCTTCCGGACCTCGGCGAGGGGGTGGCCGAAGGGGAGATCGCCCGCTGGCTCGTCGAGGTCGGCCAGGTGATCGACGAGGACGACCCGCTCGTCGAGGTCCAGACCGACAAGACGACGGTCGAGATCCCTTCTCCTGCCGGCGGCAAGGTGGCGCGCATTCTCGTGCAGGAGGGCGAGCTCGTTCCCGTCGGCACTCCGCTTGTCGTCATCGGCGACGGAGAGGTCGCAGCGGCTGAGCCCGCCGCGGCGGCCCCCGCGCCCGCCCCGACCGAACGTGTGAAGGCGACGCCTATCGTTCGCAGGATCGCTGCCGAGCTGGGCGTCCACCTCACTCTCCTTGCGGGCACCGGCCCGGACGGGCGCATCACCGAGGAGGACGTCCGGCGCTTCTCGAGCTTCTCCGGGGGTCAGACCCCTGGGCATGGCCCGCAGCGACGTGTTCCCTTGCGCGGCGTCCGGCGGACGATCGCGCAGCACCTGACGACCGCGCATCGCGAGGTTCCGGCCGTAACGGTGGTCGAGGAGTGCGACTTCACTGCCCTCGCGGAGGCGCGCGGCGAGCGGTCGTACCTCCCGTATGTCCTGCAGGCGGCCGTCGCAGGCTTGAAGGAGGTTCCGGAGCTGAACGCGACGCTCGAGGGGGAGGAGATCGTCTTCTGGGAGCGCTACGACCTCGGCCTCGCCGTGCAGACGGACGAAGGCCTCGTCGTCCCAGTCATCCGCGCCGCCGACGAGAAGTCGCTCGACGCGCTGGAGGCCGAGGCCCGGCGGCTGGCCGACGGCGCTCGCGCCGGCACTCTCAAGTCCGAGGAGCTGAAAGGCTCGACTTTCACGGTGACGAGCCCGGGCAAGCTGGGCGGGCTCTTCGCCACCCCGCTCGTCAACTATCCCGAGGTCGGCATCCTCGGCCTGCACCGCATCGGCCCGCGGCCGGCGGTCGTCGAGGGCGAGATCGTCGCCCGCGAGATCGGCTGGCTCGCCTGCACCTTCGACCACCGCGTCGTGGACGGCGCGCGCGCGAGCACGTTCCTGCTCCACGTGATCGGCCGGCTAGAAAACCCCTAGAACGCGAGAGCCCGGCGGCCGCGAGCGCCGCCGGGCTCTCTCCGCAGGTCGCCCTCAGCGCAGCTGATCGCGGATCTCGCCGCCGGGGTGCGCGCTCGTGTGCACGTTCCCGTAAGTGACGCCGGCGCGGATCGCGCGCACGAGCTCGTCGAACTCGCCCGCTGCGATTCCCTGGCCCGCCGGGCCGATGACGTCCGCGGCGTCGATGACGCCCGACACCGATTCCTCGCCGCCCGTTCCTGCCGGGCACGCCGGCTTGTCGCCGCCGCCGCAGAGGAAGGCGGAGACGCCGCCGTTGACGCTCCTCTGACCGAGGTGGATGTGGGCCGCGAACGCGGCAGCGTTCAGGCCGCCGTACGAGAGTTGGTAGCTGATCGTCTGTGCGTCGTCGTCGATCATGATCCGGAGCTTCCCGGAGCCGTTCGACGAGACTGCCGGCACCTCGTTGTAGCCGTCCAGGTTGGCCTTGAAGCTCTTCTTGCCGCCGGCGGCACCCGCCAGTGACGCGACCAGTAACCCGGCCGCGAGGACGGCGATGGCCAAGAGAACACTGCGTCTGCGCATGGCAACCTCCCGTTCCCCCTACTGGTTCAACCCGCACCACGCGAGTTCAGCCGGTACTACGCGGCGAGACTGCCTTCTGGATTGCCCCGCACGAGGTGACAGGCGAGCAGGCGCTCGATCTCGGGGGCGCTCGCTCGGCCGTCGATCCGGCCCACAGGCCTCTTGTCGACGAGCAGCACGAGCGCCGGAACCTCACTGATGTCGAGACACTCCGAGAGCTTCGGCGAAGCCTCGGCGTCCACGCGTGTGATGCGCAGGCGATCCCGCTCCCTGCGCTCGAGCTGGGCCAGCAAGCTTTCCATCCGCCGGCCCGGGCCCGAGCGCAGGGAGGTGAAGAAGAGGAGATGCGGCAAGACGTTGCCGTGCATCGCGCATGAGATGCCCGTGACGCCGATTCTGAAACCGTCAGGAGCGCCCGTCCGGCGACATCCGGTCGGGCAGCGGGACAAACTGGACGCTCGGCCGGCGCCGGCCTTCCTGCGGATAGAGCGCCATGAGGTCGTAGGCCTCCGCGGGGAGGCCGGTCGACACCGGCAGGCCGAGGGCCGTCGCCTCGGCGACCGTGATCGGATCGTCGTGCGTGTAGTGGCCGCCTGCGAGCTCTTCGGCAATCGTGCCTGCGCGCTCTCGATCCGGCCGGTCGGCGAGCAGGTCTCCCACCAGCTGCTTCATGTGCCGCAGCGCCTTCTCGGCGACGTCCGCCATGAGCAGCGTGCGGTCGTCCAGCCGCTCGACGGGCTTCTTCGCCGAGACGCGCACGAGCGCGGCGGCAGGGACGTCGCCGAGCTGCGGGTCGACGGGCCCCAGCACCGCGGATTCGTCCATGACGATCTCGTCCGCCGCCAGAGCGATCAGCGTCCCGCCGGACATGGCGTAGTGGGGGACGAGCACGGTGACCTTGCCCGGATGCGCGCGCACCGCGTAGGCGATCTGCTCCGAGGCGAGCACGAGGCCGCCGGGCGTGTGCAGGAGAAGGTCGATTGCCGCGTCGGCGGGAGTCTGGCGGATGGCGCGCAGCATCGCCTCCGAGTCGTCGATGTCGATGAAGCGGTAGAAGGGGACGCCGAAGACCCCTACGGTCTCCTGGCGGTGGATGATGGCGATCACCCGCGTGCCGCGCGCCCGCTCGAGTGCAGCGAACGCGCGCCGTCTCCGTGCCCGCAGGGCTCGCTGGGCGAGCACCGGCGTGCCGAAGAGAACGGCGATGAGGACGAAGGTCCCGATGGCGAAGACGGTGCCCAGGTCGATCTCGCGAGGATACGGACCACCACGGCTAGACTCACCTCGGTGGACGGAGTCCTCGACTGGTACGTGCTCGGCGTCGTCTTCGGGCTCGGCATCGCCGCGGGCGCCGCTGCCGTCGGCGCTCTGCGTGCCCCGGCCTGGGTCGCGCTCGCCGTGGTCGCGGCGATCGGCGCGCTCGCCCTCGTGCTGGCTGTCCTCCCGTGGTGGACGATCGCCGCGTTCGTCCTCGCTCTGCTCATCGCGTTCGTCTCACTCCGCCGGCTCTCGGTGGACGCGGTACCGGCGGCGATCCTCGGCGCGGTCGTTGCGGCGGCGATTCCGCTTCTCGGCTACGCGGCGGTCGTGGCGACGCCGATCGCGGGCGCCCGTCTGAGCCGGCGGGCCGAGTCGCGCCACGCAGGCCTCAGAATCCTCGCCAAGGACTGAACCGACGGACGACGATCGACGGAAGCTCGTCCTCGCCGTCATCGACGGGCTGACGCCGGAGGCGCTCGAGCATGGCCTCGCCGCAGGCCGGCTCCCCACGCTCGCGGCGCTCGCGGAAGCCGGTTGGACGGGGCGCGGGACGAGCGTCTTCCCTTCGCTGACGCCGGTCTGCCTCACCTCGATCGCGACCGGCGCGTTCCCGGACGTCCACCACATCCCGCATCTCGTCTGGTATCACCGTGGGGAAGAGCGCGTCGTCGAGTACGGCTCCTCGTTCCCGGCCATGCGCGCCGTGGGCGCGCGGCGGGCGATCAGGGACACCATCTTCGGGATGAGCGGCGAGCACCTGTCTCCACGCGCGACGACCGTCTTCGAGGCGTTGGAGGATGCCGGCCTCGAGCCGGCCGCCATCAACTTCACGTGCTACCGGGGCCGGACGCGCCATCCCATCAAGCTCCCGACCCTGGCTCGGAGGAACCGCTGGTACGAAGCGGTCTACGGGCCGAGGCACTTCTTCTTCTTCAACCTCTTCGAATCCGAGCGGACCGGCGCGCCGCTTGCGGTCCGCTCGCGGCTCGAGGGCTCGATCGACGAGTACGCGGCGGTAGTGGGCCGCTGGCTCGTCACGCGCGATGCCTTCGATTTCCTCGTCTTCTACCTCCCCGACTACGACTACGCCTCCCACCTCGCGGGGCCAGACGGGTCGCTCGATGCGCTCGAGCGCACGGACCGCGCGCTCGCACGGCTTCTCGACGCTGCCGGCGGGCCGGCCTCCTTCCTCGAGCGCTACGCGATGATCGTCCTCTCCGATCACGGTCAGACGAGGGTCGAACACGTCGGCCGCCTGCAAGACGCGTTTCCGGCGGGCCGCGACGATGTGCTCCCGCTCGCCTCGAACCGCGCCGGCATGGTCTACCGGCTCCCGGGCTGCGGTCTCGCCGTGCGGGCGCTTGCGGAGAAACTGGAGGACCGACCTGCCGCCGACGTCGTGCTCTTCCGCGAGGACGGTGCCGCGGTCGCTCGCCGCGAGGGCCGGGAGCTGCGCTTCGCCCGCGAAGGCAACCAGTGGAGGCTGGAGGGTGACCCCGCGGTGCTCGACCCCGAGCGCTACCCGAACGGGGTCGAGC
>JBOHAB010000085.1:0-2368 GCA_050697655.1 Gaiellaceae bacterium | reverse complement strand
TCGAGCGCGCCTGGCATGCACTGCTCGCGCCGACGGCCGGCGACGTGCTCGTCTCGGCGACGGAGGGCTGGGAGCTCGCCGATGGCGGCGGGAGGCACCACCTCGGCGGCGGAAGCCACGGCTCGCTCGTCGCCGGGGACTCGTATGTACCTCTCATCGCCGCCGGGCTCGACGAGCGTGGGTTTCCGCCGGATCCGCGGATCACGGACCTCGCGCCGTTCGTCCTCGCTCACTTCGGCGTGCCGGCCCCGGAGTCGATGCGGAAGGCGAATGAGCCGGCCCGAGCCTGACTTCGCCGAGCTGCGCGCGCGCATGGTCGCGGAGCAGCTCGAGCGACGCGGGATCTCCGATCCGCGGGTCCTCGAGGCGATGGGGAAGGTCCCGCGCGAGGCGTTCACCGACGCCGACGATCGCAAGCGGGCCTACGAGGACATCCCCATCCAGATCGGGTGGGGCCAGACGATCTCGCAGCCGTACATGGTCGCTCTCATCTGCGAGGCGGCCGCCGTCCGGCCGCGCGAGCGCGTCCTCGACGTGGGCACCGGATCCGGCTATCAGGCGGCGGTGCTCGCCGAGCTCGCGCGGGAGGTCCACACGGTCGAGCGCCTGCGCCAGCTTGCGGACCGTGCGGAGGAAAAGCTCGCTGCCGCCGGCTACGGGGGAGTGCAGGTGCACCTGGGGGACGGCTCGCTCGGCGACCCGGAGCACGGGCCCTTCGACGCGATCACGGTCGCCGCGGCGGCGCCGGAGCTGCCGCGCTCCCTCTACGCCCAGCTCGTTCCCAGCGGCCGCCTCGTCATCCCCATCGGCGACCGGCGCGGCCAACGGCTCGAGGTCGTGGTCAAGAGCCCGGAAGGCCCGGCGGTCGCGCACTTCGTCGAGTGCCGCTTCGTCCCGCTCGTGGGGGAGGAGGGCTACTGAGCCCGCGTTTGCCCCTGCGGTGAGCGGGGCACTCCCTGAGCGGAATGAGGTCTCTCCACCGGACGGGAGCGCTTGTCCGTCGACCCGTGGTCGTCGGGGTCGTGCGTCTCGGCGCCGCCGTGGATGCGCTCTTCGACGAGAGCCTGGCTCGCCTGCTCGGGCTCGAGGTCCGCGGGGGTGACGGCGCTCACCGCTTCCTTCCCTTCCCGGCCTGCGAGGTGAAGGGCGACCGCCTCGCCATCGAGTCGCCGCTCGTCGTCCTCGACCGGGAGCTCGGCTTCCATCACGCCGGCGGCAACACCTTCTCGGATCTCCGCGACCGGCCTGTCGGTCTCGACGGACGGCAGCTGGGCTCGCTCGCCGACCTGCTCGTCGACGAGGAGGGGAGCGTCCGGCGGCTCGTCGTCTCCGCGACTGCGGGCGTCGCCGAGGTCGAGCCGGGCCCGGGATTGGTCGTCGGGGACCACGTTCTCCGACCGGCCGTCTGAACTGACGATCTAACCTTCTCTCGGTGGCGAAAGGAGCCCAGCTGACCTCCTCCCGCACGAGTGCGTTCACCGATGCGGCCTCGGGCGCCCTCAGGCGGCCGGCCAACTGGGTTCAGCTGGCGAAGTTCTGCACCGTCGGGGCGTCGGGCTACGTCGTCAACCTGGCCGTCTACGCGACCCTGCTCGCCGTCGGCCTCCACTACCTGCCGGCGGCGGTCTGCTCCTTCCTCGTCGCGGTGACGAACAACTACCTGTGGAACCGCGTCTGGACGTTCAGGCACCAGCGCGGCCACCTCGTCTTCCAAGGCTTCCGATTCCTGCTCGTCTCGACCGTCGCGCTCGCCGCGAACCTGGTGTTCCTGAGCATCCTCGTCGCTCTCGGCGTCCCGAAGCTGCCGGCGCAGGCGATCGCCATCGCGCTCGTGACGCCGTGGAACTTCGTCGCCAACAAGCTCTGGAGCTTCCGACGGCGCACAGAACCCGTTCTGAAATGACGCCTCCCCGTCGGGGTGTGCTGGGCGAGTGCGAGGCAAGGACGCAGGGCGCGTTCGTAGCCGGAGGCTACGGGCGCAGCCGAGGACGCCGCATCGTGCCGTCCAGCGCGGCCCGGCGGGAAAGGGCTTCGTTTTGAAACGGGCTCTTCAAGCCCTAGTCTCGGCGCTGCTCGGCGCCCTGGCGTTCGCCGGTGCCGCGCACGCGGCGGTCCCGACCACGCCGGTGTACGACTCGCGCGGGAACCTGGTACAGACGCCGTTCGCGCCGCAGCCGGCGGAGCCGGTTCTCTCCGAGAAGGAAGCGATCGGCCGGGCGCTCGCCGACGAGAAGGTCGCCGACTGGCTCGACCGTTATCCGAAGGGCAGCCTGACCGAGGAGGGAACGTTCGACGAAGAGACCAAGGCCTGGACCGTGAAGGTCTGGTCCGACCTTGCGGACCCGGGCCAGGTGGCGGAGGCCAAGGT
>JBOHAB010000084.1:0-10820 GCA_050697655.1 Gaiellaceae bacterium | reverse complement strand
CATCACGGAGGGTCGCTATCCGCGTGCCGCCCTCGGAATCTCGCGGGACTTCCTGGTGGCCGTCGCTTGCGACGGACGGCGCTCCCGCGTCGACGGAGGACTGTCGATGCTCGAGCTCGCCGACGTGATGGTCGAGCTGGGAGCGGAGAGCGCCATCAACCTCGACGGAGGCGGCTCGACGACGCTCGTCCACCGCAGGCACCTCCTCAACCGCCCGTACTCGACCCAGGATCAGGCTTTTCCCGAGTCACGGCCGATCGTGAGCGCGCTGGTCTTCGAGCCTCGCTGAGAGCTTCGCTCCCGGTGCCTGCTCCGCGAGCAGACGCTCGAGGTCGGCGAGCGCGGCCGAGACCTCCTGGGCCGCCGTCTCGTGCAGGCCCTCAACGGCGATCAGGGCCTCTCTCGTCGCCGGCCTCGTTGCCGACTGGGCGCTCTGGCGCCAGCACCAGCGGCGCGCGTGCACGACGCCTGCCTCGTCGACGAAGACCACCTCCCCGGGGCCCGGGTGCTCGACGGTGGTCGCGCCCAGGTCGGTGTACTCCTCGCTGCCCTCGGCAAAGCGTACGGTGATCCCACCGGCGATGCCCGCGAGGTCGAGCACTGCGACGGGGAGGCCGTAGCGGACGCTGACCAGGTTCCCGAGGTCGACCAGCAGGCTCACGCTCGGTATCTCCCCGTGCTTCGTCAGTCGCCGCAGCAATGCTTCGGCAGCGCTTCGGTAGCGAGTCGGCTCGACGCCGAAGGCGGAGAACGCGCGCCGCCACGCGGCGAGGCTCGGCACCGTGCCGAGCGGTTGCTCGCCGATGCGTTCGAGGGCGCGTGCCTGCTCCGCGCGGTAGGCGTCAGCGAGCCCGGGCGGCGTCGGTCCGTTCGCAACCCCGCGCGCGTGGACAAGACCCCCGACGATCGTCGGATAGCGCTCGAGCAGGGTCGGGTCGTAGCGGAAGAGCGTCAGCCCCGGAATCGTAGGTAGCGCGACCGGCGGCACGACGTGGGTAGGCGCGCCCGGTCGCGGCCCTTGTCAGGCAGCCAGCCGCGACCGGGCTCGGGGGAGGAGGGCCGACGCCGAAGGGAGGTGGGTCATCGGCGCCGGCCGTGGTGAGCTCAGTTGCTCGATGGCGCCTCGATCGGAATGACTGTCGTGTCGCTGACAGGGTCCGAGTTGCCCTGGCGAAGGGATAACTCGACCTGCCAGTCGCCGGCCGACGGGATGAGCAGGCGCGAGACCCGGAAGGTACCCGGGCTACCCGCGACGGGCTCCGCCGCGGCAGCCTCGACCTGGGCGCCGTCCTGGGAGGCGGAAACCGTCACCTCTGTGATGTCGGTCGGCGTCGTTCCATCGTGACTCGCGACGGCGACGTCGACCGTGTTTCCGCCGACGGCGGCGGGCGTCACCACGACGGTGGCGTGCACCTCCTCGAAGAAGATCACGCCAGTCTGGGCGCCGGAAGCGCCCGTGGCGGCCTCGGTGCTTCCCTCGTTCGAGCTGCGCGAGAGGAACGCGACCGCGAGGACGACCGTCCCGAGGACGGCGACCGCGGCCGCGACCGAGTACGCCCAAAACCGGCGGCGAGCTCCTGCCGCGGCGGGCCTCTTCGTGTGGCTATCTTCAGCGTCGCGTACGTGCATCACGTCGTGTTCGTCAGAGATTCGTATGCCCGGCCCCCGCCGCGCCGTTGGGCGCCACAGTGGCGCCAGGGGCGGACCGTCCGCGCGGCCCGTTAGGTCACGCCTGGGTCGCTGCGGCGAACGCCGGAGGGCCGCGGGGGCTCCCGGCGAACGCCCGCCGGGAGATCGGGCGCCTAACCGGATCAGACGGGACGCGGTCTCCTCGACCGCAGCCCGGAAACCTGAGGCGTGGGCCGACGAAGACTTCGAAGACGACGACGAGCTCGAGGAAGCTTCGGGCAAGACGCACGCCGCCGACGGCCACGGCGACCTGTACGACGAGGACGAGCGTCGCAACAGGCAGGAGCCCAGCGAGGTTCGCCTGGAGGCTCGGGAGCGAGGCCCCGGAATCGACGACTGCCCCGGCGACGAATCCGAGCACGGGCGCCAGCCCGAACAGCCAGAGGGAGCGCCCCGAGGCGCGGCGCCAGCGCGGGTACACGCTGGTCATCGCCGCGAGGGCGAGTGCGAGCGAGAGACAGAGGGAGAGCGACGTCGGCAGGTACGACATCTCGCTTGTCCCGTGAGCGTGGGCGGAGGGCGCGGGTCCGGCCGTGGCGCGATGCGCGAGCAAGTGAACGCCTGCCCACCCGACTCCGCCGACCAGGAGCAACAGCGGCACGCCGAACCGACGTGTCATGCTCCACACGATAGGGCCGGCGGTGCGGGTTGTCATCTCGATCGCGCGGGGAGAACCCAGAGGAGTTCGAACGGGCGATGAGTTTCGGCGCCGGCGCCGGTCGGTACTAGTGCAGCCCGCGAGAAAGGAGCTCACGATGGCCATGCAGACATTCGTCAACCTGCCCGTGAAGGATCTGACCAAGGCGACCGGGTTCTTCGGAGCGATCGGCTTCTCTTTCGATCCGGTGTTCACAGACGAGAACGCGACCCGCATGATCGTCAGCGACGACGCGTCCGTCATGCTTGTCGCGGAGCCGTTCTTCAAGAGCTTCGTCGAGCCCCAGGAGATCGCGGACACGTCGAAGAGCCGGGAGGTGCTCGTCGGCCTCTCGGCCGAGAGCAAGGAGCAGGTGGACGAGCTCACGGACAAGGCTCTCGCCGCCGGCGGTGAGAGCTTGGGCGACCCGCAGGACGACGAGTTCATGTACATGCGCGGCTTCCGCGACCTAGACGGGCACCAGTGGTCGTTCATCTACATGGACATGTCCGCGATCCCGACGGAATGACCAGCGAGCAGCGAGCATCCGGGACCTTGCTGTGGCCAAGCTGATCTACTCGGCGCTCGCCTCGCTGGACGGCTACATCGAGGACGAGGAGGGCAAGTTCGGCTGGGCCGAGCCGGACGAGGAGGTGCACGCCTTCGTCAACGACCTCGAGCGTCCGGTCGGCACCTACCTCTACGGACGCCGGATGTACGAGGTCATGCTCTTCTGGGAGACGCTGGGCCTCGCCGACCAGCCGGCCCACATCCGGGACTTCGCAGAGATCTGGCGGGCGGCCGACAAGCTCGTCTACTCGAAGACCCTGGAGACGGCGTCCAGCGCGAGAACGCGCATCGAGCGGGACTTCGACCCCGACGCGGTCCGGCAGCTGAAGGCGACGGCGGAGCGTGACCTCGGCGTCGGCGGACCCGATCTCGCCGCCCAGGCGCTCGCGGCCGGGTTGATCGACGAGTGCCACCTGTTCCTCGCGCCTATCGTGGTGGGAGGCGTCAAGCAGGCCTTCCCCGACGGTGTCCGCCTGAAGCTCGAGCTGCTGGACGAACGCCGCTTCGGCAACGGCATGGTTTACCTCCGCTACTACGTGCCGCTGCCCGACCAGCCGCCGCGGTAGACCGGATCGTCCCCGGGCACGCCGTTCCCTAGGATCCCGCGATGGACATCATCCTCGCGGTCGTCGCTGCCTTCTTCTTCGCGCTCGGGCTGGTGCTCCAGGAGAAGTCGGCCTCGACGCTGCCGAGCGAGGCGGTCGGCACCGGATTCCTCGTCCGTCTAGCCCGCCAACCCCTGTGGCTCCTGGGCGGTGCCGCGCAGATGGCGGGCTTCGGGGCGCAGGCGTGGGCGCTCGGCATCGGTCGCATGGTCGTCGTTCAGCCGCTCCTGATCCTCTCGATCGTGTTCGCGCTCCCGCTCGGACGGCTGCTCGAAGGCCGGCGGATCAAGCGGAACGAGTGGATCGGCGCCGCGCTGGTCACGGGCGGGCTCGCCGTGCTCCTGATCACCGCCAAGACCGATGAGGGATCCGACGACGCCTCCTTCGCCCGCTGGGCGATCGCCGGGGGCATCACCGGGGGGATCGCGGTCGTGCTGTTCCTGCTCGCGCACGGCCGCTCGCCCAGCGTGCGCGGTGCGCTGCTCGGCATCGCGGGCGGCATTCTCTTCGGCTTCGCGGCCGCGCTGACCAAGACGGTCGTCTCCGATTTCGACGAAGGCTTCGTCGCCGTCGTCACGGACTGGCACCTCTACGCCATCGTCGTGATCAGCGTGGCCGCCTTCTGGCTCGAGCAAGCCGCGCTCCAAACCGGTGCGCTCGCGGCTGCCGTGGCGACGACGATGTCCTTCGACGCGCTCTCCAGCCTCGTCTTCGGCATCGTCGTCTTCGACGAAGCTCTGCACGAGACCGTCCTCGGCTACACCGTCACGGGGCTCTCGCTTGCGGCAGCGCTGTTCGGGCTCGTGCTGGTCGCGCGGGCGAAGGCGGCCGCGGCGCCCCGTCCGGCCTAGGTCGCGACCGCGAGGATGCGGCGCGCGACGCTCGTCCAGCTCCACAGCTCGACGGCGGCTTCCCGCGCCGCGGCGCGCAGGGCGGCCCGCTCCTCCGGCACCAGGGCGAGCTGCTCCTGGAGCTTGGCCCGGAGCTCGTCGGCGTCGCCGTTGGCGAAGGCCGGCAGGTGCTCGAGGTCCACCGGGTAGTGGCGCTCGAGACCCTGGGCGATCTCGGCGAGGCCGGAGTGGTTCGCGACGAGCGGCGGGCAGCCGGCCGCGGCAGCCTCGGCGGCGACCATCCCGAAGGCCTCCGGGAAGATCGACGGCACGACGGCGGCGTCGGCGAGCGCGAGCAGGTGGACCAGGTGCCGGTGCTCGAGCGGCCCGGTGAAGAGGACGTCGAGGCCCTCCGCCAGCTTCTCGAGCTCGGCGCGGTAGTCGCCGAAACCGACGATCACGGCCCTCGCGTCCACGCCCCGCAGCGCCTCGAAGAGGACTTGCACCCCCTTGTTCTCGATCAGCTTCCCGAAGTAGACGACGGTCGATCGGTCGCCCGCAAGGAAAGGCTCAAGCCGCTCGGCGTTGTCCTCGTCCGCAAGCCGCTCGTCGGCGTTCCCCGGGTTCGGTGGATCCTTCCGGCTCTCGGCGAGCAGGGCTGCAAGCGCCTCGTCCCGCGGAGCCGGCTGCCAGAGCTCGACGTCCACCCCGGGCGGGATCTCGAAGACGTTCTCCGTCTGTCCGCACACGTCGGCGACGACCTGGCGGATGTGCTCCGAGCCGACGATCGTCGCCTTCGCGCCCGCCAAGGCTTCCTGCCCCCAGGCCGCGAGGGCGGCGTTCCCGCGCAGCGAGTACTCGAGCTCGGAACCGTGGGCTGCCACGAGATAGGGCGGCCCCACGGCCGCGCCCACAGGGCCCCCCATGAGCACGTGGTTGAGGAAGACGAAGTCCGCGGGAAGCCGCCCGCGCATGGCCTCGGCGTTCGCGGCCACCCAGGCGTCGAGCTCCTCGCGGGTCGAGTCCTGGACGCGCTTCACCTCGTAGCCCTCGTACTCGTCGATGACGAAGACCGGCAGGAACCCGCCGACGTCGGGCCTGACCGTCTCGGCGCCGCCGAGGTCGAATCGCTCGGGATGGGGCTCCTGGGAAAAGACGACGACCTCGTGGCCCTCGCGGCTCCACTGGCGCGAGAGCAGCCGTGCGTAGATGTTCGAGCCCGTGCCGCCGAGCAGGTAGCCGTGCCAGACGAAGATCCGCATCAAGGAACCGAGAAGCCGGAGCGCTCGATCATCTCCGGGATCGTCACGAACTCGTAGCCCTCCTGCTCCTTCCATTGCTGCAGGATCAGGTCCGCCGAGCGCACCGAGTGGCTGCGATCCCAGCCCATCGCCAAGTTGCACCCGTCGTGGAGCAGGATGACATGGCCGCCCCCGCGCGCTTGCTTCTCGACTTTGCGCATGATCTTCTCGGTGGTCACGCCCTTGTTCCAGTCCCAGAGCGTCACCGACCAGATAATCGGCACGTAGCCCTCCTCCCAGAGGACGCGAAGCGTCCCGGGACGGCGGCGGCCGTACGGCGGGCGCATCAGGCGGTGGCCGTTCACCTTCGCCATCTCGACGCCCGCGTCCTCGATCGCCTGAGTCGTGTCGCGAAGCTGGCGGCGGATCGTCTCGTCCGTGTGAAGCGGCATCGTCACGTGCGTGTATGTGTGATTGCCGATCGCGTGGCCGGCATCGGCCACCTCTTTAAGGAGGGACGGTTGCTCGCGCGCGTAGTGGCCGATCGAGAAGAACGTCGCCTTGACGCCGTGCTTGTCCAGCACCTCGAGGAGCTTGGGCGTCCAGGCGGTGTTGGGCCCGTCGTCGAAGGTGAGCGCCATCAGCCTCCCCTTGCCCGGCGTGCCGACGAAGGACTTGCCGAAGCCCTGCCCCGTCGGCGAGATGGCGTTGTAGATGCTCCAGGCGCCGGCGCCCACTGCCGCGCCGGCCGCAAGCGGCCATTTCCTCATCTCGAGCTCCCTTCGTCGTCGAGCTTCATCTCGGGTCGGCCGCCCGCCCAGGCTGCGCCGGGCGCCGGGGGCGGATAGGTGCGGACCGCCCCGCGGTCGTCGCTGCCCGGCCGGCGCATGTGCCGGTACCAGCGGTGGTAGAGAGGCGCCGCGAGCACGGTCAACGCGACGAGGATCGCGAGCCCCGCGAGCATCCAGAGGTGGCGTCGAAGCGGCTCGGCGTCTCCGGCCGCCCAGGCCGAGAGAGCGGCCAGCCCTATGGACACCCCGATCCCTGAGTAGTAGTCGAGAGGGAAGCGCCAGATCCAGGGCACCTCGAACCACCAGACCTTGCCGCGCTCGAAGCGCCTGGCCGTGTAGGCGGGGTTGAGGACGAACCAGAGGTAGTCCCACACGACCGCCAGCGCGAAGAAGGTGGCGAGCGTCCGCAGCTCGCCCGCGAGCGTCCACTCGACGCCCATCACATACGGCAGGTGGAGGACGATCAGGGGGATCGCGAACGCCCAGACGTGGTACCCCGTGAGCGGGCGGCGGCCCATGGCCACGCCGTAGACGCGCCCGACCAGCCCACGCGAGCGCCACCAGGTGGGCAGACGCTCGGCCCAGCCCCACCCGCCTTCGATCTCGACCTCGATCGCCGCCAGCCCGAAGGCCCAGGCGAAGAGGAGCAGGGTGCGCCCGAGCTCGAGCTCGCTCACCCTCGCCGCCCGCGCGCGAGCTCGTCGACGAGACCGTCGATCGTCCTCAGCGCCTCGGTGTTTCCGTCCTGCTCGTACTCGCCGAGAGCCTTTTCGTGCACGGGCTCCCGGGTGAGGAAGCGCTCGAGCGAGGCTTCGTCGAGCGTGTATGCAGCGGTGCCGAAGCCGAGTCGCTCGAGGTAGCGGGCGTTCATCTCCTGCTCGAATTGGTGGGCGAGCGGCAATGCCAGCATGGGCTTGCGCAGGTAGACGGCCTCGCTCATGAGCGAGTAGCCGGCCGAGCCGACGACGCCTCGCGCCGTACGGAGGTCGTCGATGAACGCCTCGTTGGCGAACGGGCGGTAGTGCAGCGGCCCCTCGACTTCCTCGTCGGTGAGCCCGTCGCGCGCTCCGTAGACGTGGCACGTGACGCCGCTTGCCTCCAGCGCTGCGATCGACGTCTCGCTGATGCGCCCGTACACGAGCAGGTGATCACCCCGTTCGGGCTTGGCCGCGAGGATCTCGGGGCGGAGGAGCGACGGCACGAGCGTCGTTCGCTTCTTTCGAGGCGGCGGATAGAAGAAGGTAGTGATCACGTAGTGGCTGGCCCAGCCGAGCTTTGCGTCGATAAACGTACGAGCCATGCGGTAGTCGCGGTGAATTCCCTCGAGGATCCCGGAGTCGTGCTTGCAGCGGTCGACCATCTGGATGTTGTCGACCGAGAGCACCGGCTTGCGGTGCGATTTGGCGAAGAGATACGCGAAGCCGTCGAAGTCGGTGATCACGAGCTCGGGCGCGAAGGATCTGGCGATCTCGGCGCCGCGCTTCCAGTCGGCAGGAACCCCGTGGGCGCCGCCCCTGACGTTCGACGTCAGCGTCTTCCACGAGTTCACGGTCCCGTGCTCGAGGACGAACGAGGTGCCCCAGATCTCCTCCACGTCCGGCAGATGCTCCTTCAGGTACGGCAGCGCCCGCCCGGAGGCGACCATCTTCACCTCGTGCCCTCGGTCGAGCAGATGCGAGGCGACGACGCGCGAGCGGGTGGCGTGGCCGAGCCCTTCCCCGACGGCGCCGTAGAGGATGCGCATGCTCGTACTCTATTCCGCTTGTTGCCTAGTGTTCCAACGCTAGACCGCGCGCTCGTACCGCTCGCGCTCCCAGTCGCTGACCGTCTCGCGCCAGGCCTGAAGCTCCCACTCGCGGGAGGTTGTGTAGTAGTCGCTGAACTGCTTGCCGAGGCCGGCTCGGAGCACCTCGTCCGCCCGGAAGGCGGCGAGGGCGCTCTCGAGGGATCCCGGCAGCGCGGGCAGTTCGTCGCGCGCGTAGGCGTCGCCGACCACGGGCTCCGGCGGCTCGGCGCGGCGGCGCATCCCGTCGGTCGTGGCGACGGCAGCCGTGCAGGCCGGGGGTAGATCGCCACCAGGCTCCGCCGCGAAGGCGTTCGCGCCGTCCTGCCAGCACGAGAGGTGCAGATGTCCGCTCGAGCCTTCCTCGCCGGCGACGGTCTTGGCGAGGAAGCTTGCCCGAAGCCCGAGCGAGTCGGCAACGCCTTTGACGGCGAGCTTGGCGTAGGGCGGCGTCGTCTGCCGCGCGAACGCCGTCCTGCGCGGCGAGCTTGAGCTCGAGCAGGCCCGGCCCGGCTTCCGTGTGTATGGCAGAGAGCTCGATCCCGAGCGTTTCGAGCGCCGGGGCGAGGGCCGAGACGAACTCGTGGTAGCGGCGTAGCCGAGGGTCGCCGCCATCGAGCCGCCGCTCATGGCGTCGAGGTAGCGCCTCCCGGCCGCGTCCTCGAGCCAGACGCCCTCGCCCCGGACGACGACCGGATACCGGCGGTCGAGCTCGGGAGGAAAGAGCCGCGTGTCGTTGCTGCCTACCGTTGCGTCCGTCAGGAGGCGCTCCTTTCGGCGCCAGCTTGACACGTAGGAGACGGTCTGGAAACCTATGCGCGTCGAGACCTGTGGGCCTTCGGGTTCGCAGGTCTCGGCATTTAAGTGGGTGGCCGTCAGCCCGCCGGCCGATCGCCGATCCAGTAGCGGGGGCCGGGACCGTAAGCGGCGGCGCGGTCGCCGGGGTTGGCGAGGCGGCAGCGGTCGAGCGAGAGACAGCCGCAGCCGATGCACTCCGTGAGCCCGAGCTTGAGGCGTTCCAGCTCGGCGATCCGGTCGTCGATCCTCGACGTCCACGTGGCCGAGAGCCGAGACCAATCGCGACGGGTAGGCGCGTGCTGGGGAGGTAGCTTGGCGAGCTCGGCGCCGATCTCCTCGAGCGTCAGCCCGATGCGCTGGGCGAAGACGATGAACGCAATCCTCCGGAGGACGGGCCGCGGGAACCGGCGGTGGCCCGAGCCGGCTCGTTCCGAGCTGATCAGGCCTCGCTCTTCATAGAAGCGAAGCGCCGAAGCCGCCAGGCCGCTGCGGCGCGCGACCTCGCCGATGGGGAGCAGGCTGGGCAATTTGACTTCAAGTTAACTTTAACTAGTAGCCTGGCTCGTCCACCAAGAGACGCCCAGAAGGAGCCGCCATGACGATCGAACAGAGACCGAGCGAGCGAATTACCGAAGAAGTCACGTCCTGGCCGGGCGTGGCGGCAGGGCCCGGCAGGCGGGGCGAGTTCGCATTCACGGTGGGCAAGCGCGAGATCGGGCACCTGCACGGCGACCACGTCGCCCACTTCGGCTTTCCCAAGGACGTGTGGAAGCTCCTCTTCGAGCAGGCGCGCATCGACTATCACCCGGTCTTTCCGGGCAGGCCGGGCTTCGGCGCCCGCGCGCTCGTGAGCGAGGCCGACGTCGACGACGTGATCGCGCTGCTGCGCCTCAACTACGAGCGCGTCATCGCGCGCCACGGGCTCCCGACCCAGGCGGCAGCGTGAGCTTCGAGACTCGCATCCACCGCCATGCGACCGGGCCCGAGGGAGCGCTTGTCAACGCCTATCTCGTCGAGACGGAAGAGGGAGTCGTCGCGGTCGACGGCACGCTCACCGTCTCCGACGGGCGTGCCCTTCGCGCGCAGCTCGAGTCCCTCGGCAAGCCGCTCCTGGCGGTGCTCGTCACGCACGCGCACCCGGACCACTACGGCGGGATCGTCGAGCTGGTCGGGACCGACGACGTTCCCGTGATCGCGACCGCCGGGGTAGATGCGGTGATCCGGCGAGACGACGCGGTCAAGGAGGAGATCCTGCGCCCCATGTTCGGGGAGGAGTGGCCTCGCGAGCGCACCTTCCCCAACCGCGCCGTCTCCGACGGGGAGACGCTCGAGCTCGGAGGCGCTCGCTTCACCGTGCTCGACCTCGGGCCGGGCGAGTCGCCTCACGACAGCATCTGGTTCCTCGGCGACGATCGTCGGACGGTCTTCCTGGGCGACCAGGTCTACGACCGCAAGCACGCGTACCTGGCCGACGGCTTCCACCAGGAGTGGCTGGGCCACCTTGAGCGCCTCCGGGACGAGCTGCCGGCGGACGCCACGCTCCACATCGGGCACGGCGGACCGGTCACGCCGGCGCACTTCGACAAGCAGCGCGAGTACGTGGAGACCTTCGTCGAGGTCGTCCGCAGCGCCGACTGGTCGCAACCGGACGCGGCGAAGGCGTCGGTCGTCGAGCGGATGACCCGCATCCTTCCGACCGATGAGCTTCGCTTCCTGATGGAGCTCTCGATCGGGCCGCTCGCCACCAAGCTGGGCGTCGCCGCGCCCGCCTAGACGATTGATTCCTTAGTGGTCGTAGGCGGTGAGCGTGCGTCCGGGTGTGCCGAGGTGCCAGTTGTGCAGGATGGAGGCGGTGAGGGCGAGCAGTCGTCTGGCG
>JBOHAB010000083.1:0-10956 GCA_050697655.1 Gaiellaceae bacterium | reverse complement strand
GGCAAACGGCTCGATCTCGACCTCGATTCGAGTAAACGCCTGTGGCCCCTGGACTGCCAGGTACGCCCACTCGCCGGAAACGTCTTCGGCCTGGGAGAGCGCGTCGTGATCGGCCTCCACGTTCGCGGCGTTGACGACCAGGAGATAGTCGTCTCCTCCTCGCCGATAGACGATCAGGTCGTCGACGATCCCACCACCGTCGTTGGTCAGAAGCGTGTACTGCGCTTCCCCGGCGCCGATCCGGTCGAGATCGTTGGAAAGCCGCGCCTGCAGATACTCGCGGGCGCCCTCTCCGGCGACTCGAAGCTCGCCCATGTGCGAGACGTCGAAGACGCCCGCCCGGGTCCGGACAGCGCGATGTTCCTCCCCGATGCCCGAGTACTGCACCGGCATCTCCCACCCCGCGAAGGGAACGAGACGCGCGCCGAGTGCGGCATGTCGCTCGTAGAGGGGCGTGCGCCGAAGCGTCTGCACCGGCGGGGATCCTATCCGCAGCGGCCAGACTCCCGGCGCCCCCCAAGGGGGCTTCGACGCCCCCATCCAAACGCTATCGCCGGGCGGCGCGCGAGTGGCACACGAGAGCGTGTCAAGAGCGAGCAAAATGTCCTGCCGCACACGGAGATCCGTCCACCGCCGCTCGTGTGTGCGCCCCGCGCGGCGCGAACCTGGCGCACCCACGCGAGGTCGTCCGGATGAGGCGGGCCCTACGGGCGACGGAGGAAGGACGGCACCTCGAGCACCCCGGAAGGAACGTCGAACTCTTCGCCGGCGGCCTCGCGCTCGACCGACTCCTCGCGGTCGCGCGCGCGAGGCTCGCGCCGATAGGCCTTGTCGAATCCGGTGGCGATCACCGTCACCCGCACCCGGCCGCCCATCGCTTCGTCGATGACGGCGCCGAAGATGACGTTCGCGTTCAGATCGGAGGCGCCCGTGACCACCTCGGCGGCTTCGTTCACCTCGAAGAGGCCGAGATCGGGCCCGCCGGTGATGTTGAGGAGGACTCCGGTCGCGCCTGCGACGGAGGCTTCGAGCAGTGGCGAGGAGACGGCCGCGCGAGCTGCTTCGGCGGCGCGGTTCTCTCCCTCCGCCTCGCCGATGCCCATCAAGGCGGAGCCGGCGTCGGTCATGATCGTCCGGACGTCTGCGAAGTCGAGGTTCACGAGACCCGGGATCGTGATCAGGTCGGTGATCCCCTGGACGCCCTGGCGAAGAACCTCGTCGGCCATCCGGAAGGCGTCGACGACCGAGGTTTCCTTCTCGACCACCTGAAGCAGGCGGTCGTTCGGGATGATGATCAGGGTGTCGACGTGGTCGCGCAGCTTGCCGATCCCGGCCTGTGCCTGCTCGGCTCGACGACCACCCTCGAATCCGAAGGGTCGGGTGACGACGCCGACGGTCAGCGCGCCCAGCTCACGGGCGATCTCGGCGATCACGGGGGCAGAACCCGTCCCCGTGCCACCTCCTTCGCCGGCGGTCACGAAGACCATGTCGGCGCCCTTGAGTGCCTCCTTGAGCTCATCGCGCGTCTCCATGGCGGCCTCGAAGCCCTTCTGGGGATCCGCGCCCGCGCCGAGACCCCGGGTCGCCGTCGCGCCGATATGAATCTTCTGGTCCGCCTCGACCATGAGGAGCGCCTGTGCGTCGGTGTTGACGGCGATGAACTCGCAACCGCGGAGGCCGGCCTCGACCATCCGGTTGACGGCGTTCGAGCCGCCGCCGCCGGTGCCGACGACCTTGATGACTGCCAGGTAATTGCCCGATTGATCTCTCACTGTGAATCCTCTCGTGTCACGCTGACATTGAAGCTCAGCTTGACGGTCGGGATGAGGTTACGACCGCAAGAGCGGGTTGTCAAACCGCATTTGCAGCTCAATTGCGCGAAGATTCTAACCCTCTAGTTGAGAGTTGAGGGTTGAGTTCCCGACAACCCGTTCGGGCACCGAGACGTCGAGGTAGGCGAGGGCGTCGCGCTCGGACGCCGTCATCGGCCTGAGAACGCGGGCGGCGGCCGTCAGCTTCAGGCGCATGGCATGCGGCTTCCCGAGGCGCAGCTCCATTCCGTTCTCGAGCTCGAGGACGACCGTTCCGTCGGTCGCGCGGGCGGTCGCGATCTCTTCCGGGAAGCCCCGAGGCAGGTGGCGGAGCCCTGCGAGCGCCAGGTGGACGCTCTCGTCGGCGACCAGCTCTCCGGGCTCGAAGACAACGTCGGGCGCAGTCCACACGACAGGGCGCCTCGTTTCGGGATTCGCCGGGCGAATGACGCGACCTTGCCTGGAGACGAGCCAGGTCTCCTGCCCGTTCCTGACCACGGCCAGTGCCTGCTCGGGAACGACGAAGATCCGGAGGGTGTGGGGAAACGCGCGGTCTATTCTGACCGACCGAACCGTCGGGAGGGCGGCGAGACTGCTCCGAAGCTCGTCCTGATCGAGCGAGACGAGGCTCTCGCCCACAAATGGTCGGCCGGCGACTCGCACCGCTTCGCGAACGTCGGGCGAGCCTCCCTTCACGTCGAGCTCGCGCACGCCGAAGAGCGACGTGAAGCGGGCAGCAGCGTAGCCGAGCCCGACCACGGCGGCGGCGATCGCGAGGAAGGCGAGCGTGCGCAGGAGAGGTTCCCGCAGGCGGCCTGCCAGGTTACGCAGGCGGCCCGCCAGCTCGTCTGCGGGCACGAGTGCAAGGTGCGGTCTGCTAACCACGGGACCGAGTTCGCCGCAGAGCGGCTCGGTCCTACCCGGCCACCGCGGATCGTCTGTCCGGCGGTACTTCGCTCTCTAGAGTCTTGCCATGAGCGATCCGAGGAAGAGACTTGTCAAAGCCGGTTACGACGAGCTGGGCGAGCGGTATGTGGAATGGAGCGACCGAATCGAAGGCGACCCGCGCGCGCAGCTGCTGGGCGACCTCGCCATGCGCTTGCGACAAGGTACACGCGTGCTCGATCTTGGGTGCGGGACGGGCGTTCCCTGGACTCGATGGCTCGCGGATCGGTTCGAAGTCGTCGGCGTCGACATCTCGGGCGACCAGCTTCGCCTCGCGCGCCGGAACGTTCCGGGTGCGACCTTCGTTCGATCTGACCTCGCCGAGCTGGACGCGCCGAGCGAAACCGTTCATGCCGTTGTGGCCCTCTATTCGATCTCGCACATACCCCGCGAGGAGCATGCCCGCCTGTTCACACGAGTCGCGAGTTGGCTCGAACCAGGCGGCTTCTTCGTCGCGACTCTGGGGGCCGAGGGCACTCCGGACTGGACGGACCAATGGCTCGGCGTTCCGATGTTCTTCAGCAGCTATGTCGCGGACGCGAATCGAGCCCTACTTCGAGACGCCGGTTTCGAGCTCCTACGGGACGAGGTCGTCGAGACGCGGGAGCCCGATGGTCGCGCTGCGGTTCTCTGCGTGCTTGCGAGAAGGAGCTAGGCGTTAGCCGGCTCGGCCTCGAGCGGGGGGATCTCGATCGGGCCAAGCAGCTGGACTTCGGGCTGAAGCACGACGCCGAACTGCTCGCGGGCTCGGCGGCGCGCCTCGGCGATCAGCGCGATCGCGTCGGCGGAACGGGCCCCGCCGGCGTTCTCGATGAAGTTCGCGTGCTTCGGCGAGATCTGCGCGCCGCCGAGGGCGAAGCCGCGCAGGCCGCAGGCTTCGAGCATCCGGCCGGCGGTGAGCTCGTGGTCAGTGTTCTTGAAGACGCTCCCGAACGTTCGCTTGTTCGTCGGTTGCGCCGCCTTCCGTAGGGACTGCATCCCGGCGACGGTCTCCTTGATCGCGGCGAGCGGGCGCGGCTCGAGGGCGAGCTCCGCCTCCGCGACAACCTGTCCGTGACGAAGGCTCGAGGAGCGGTAGCGAAGGCCGAGCTCGGCGGGCGTCTGCCAACGAGCTCCCAGCGCGTCCGCGATCAGCGCCCGCCGCAGCACGCCGGCGAGATCGCCGCCGTATGCGCCCGCGTTCATCCAGATGGCCCCGCCGACGGTTCCCGGAATCGCGCAGACGAACTCGATGCCTCCCAGCTCGGCCGCGCGGGCTCGATGGAGACAGACGGCCAGCGGGGCTCCCCCGCCGGCGACGAGCGCGTCCTGCGAGGCCTCGGCGCGCGCTAGGGCGCCGCCGAGCTTCAGCACCACCCCGGGGAACCCCTCGTCAGCGACGAGGAGATTGGAGCCGAGGCCGACGACGGCGACGGGAAGGCCCTCTTTGTCCGCCCACGCGAGCCGCGCGACGAGCTCGTCGACGGTTTCCGGCGTGTCAAACCAGCGCGCGGGGCCGCCGGTGCCGAGCGTCGTGTAGCGGCTGATGGAGACGTCCGCTTTCATCGTCCGAGCTCTGCGAGCACGAGCGGAATCGCCTCGTCGACGTTCCCGGCGCCGGCCGTCAGGACGATGCCGCCCGGACGGGCGAGGTCCGCCGCCAGGTGCGCGGCGTCCTGGAGGCCCGGCGCCCACCCGACGGCCATGCCGGGACGGACCTGGACGAGCCGGTCGACGATGACCTTGGCGCTGACCCCCGCGACCGGCTCTTCCCGCGCCGCGTAGATCTCCGTGACGACTGCGGCGTCCGCGGCGGCGAGAGCCTCCCCCAGCTCCCTGCCCAGGTGGAGCGTGCGCGAGTAGAGATGCGGCTGGAAGAGGACGACGAGCCGGCCGCCCCCGGCAAGGTCGCGCGCCGCGGCGATGGTGGCCGCGAGCTCGGTCGGATGGTGCGCATAGTCGTCGAGGAGGCGCACGCCGCCGGCCGTCCCTCTCTCCTCCAGCCGGCGGCCCGCCCCGCGGAAGCCCGCGAGCGCCTCGGCCGCGCGTGCCCGGTCGAAGCCGGCGAGCTCGATCGCCGCGAGCGCGCAGGCGGCGTTCAGTCGGTTGTGCTCTCCGGGCACGGCCAGCTCGAAGCCGACCGGTTCCAGGTCCCGGCCCCAGATCACCCGGCCGGCCGGCAGAGAGGCGGCCCACCGCTCGAACCGCTCCTCGAGCTCGGCAGTCGACGCGAAGGCCGCATGGTGGTCCAGCTCGACGTTCGTCACTACCGCGATCTCTGCAGGCAGCTCGAACACCGTCCCGTCCGACTCGTCTCCCTCGACGACGAGCCAGCCGCGGCCCGCGCGCGCGTTGCCGCCGAGCTGCGGGATCTCGCCCCCGACGACGAACGAAGGGTCGTCGCCGAGCTCCCCGAGGCAGTAGGCGATCATGGCGGCCGTCGTCGTCTTCCCGTGTGCGCCGGAGACCACGATCGACCGGCGCAGGGCGACGAGCTCGGCGAGCAGCTCCGCCCGCCGGCGGCCGGGCAGACGCCCGGCGTAGGCCGTGGAAACGACCGACTCTGCGCCCGCAGGCGGCTCGGGCGGCTCGGGCGAGACGGTTACCTGGATTCCGGCGGCCCGCACGTACGCCAGATACGGCGTCTCGTTACGGTCCCAGCCGGAAACCTCGGCTCCCCAGGCTTTCGCCAAGACGGCGTAGCCGGAGAGGCCGGCACCGCCGATTCCCGCGAACCAGAGGACGCGGCCGTCAAGCTCCGGCAAGCGCGATCAGCTCCTCGGCGACGACGTCGGCGGCATCCGGCTTCGCCAGGGCGAGCATCGACTCCCTCATCGCGGCGAGCCGCTCGGGGCTTCCGAGGAGCTCCGTGACCTGCCGCTCGAGGTCGAGCTCTGCCTCGGGCACGACGACGGCTCCGCCCCGCTCCGCGAAGTAGCTCGCGTTCCTCCACTGGTGGTCGGCGGTCGCATGCGGGTAGGGGACGAGGAGCGCGGGCTTGCCCGCAGCGGCCACCTCCCAGACGGAGCCTCCGGCGCGGGCGACGACGAGATCGGCCGCGGCGAGAGCGGCGCCGAACTCGTCGGTGAAGGCGAGCAGCCGATAGTCGTCACGGCGCGGGCGGCGGGCGAGCTCGGGGTAGTCGCGCTCGCCGGCGAGATGGAGGATCGCCGGGCCGCTCTCTGCGAAGGCCGCGAGCGCCGCGACGTTGAGGGCCCGTGCACCCTGGCTGCCGCCGAAGACCAGCACGACCGGGTCGCCCGACGGGAGCCCGAAGGTCGCCCTCGCCTCCGCACCGTCGGACGGGCGCGAGCGGGCCGGGAGCGGACGCCCGACCACCCGGTACTTCGGGCCCTCCACGCCCTCGAGCGGAAAGGCGCAAAAAACGCGCTTTGCGAACGGCGCCGCGAGGCGGTTGGCAAGGCCGAGCTCGGCGTCGGCCTCGAGGAGCGCGGCCGGAACGCGCAGCACGCCCGCGGCCAGCACGATGGGGCCGCCCACGTATCCACCGGCGCCCAGCACGGCGTCGGGCCGCCGCCGCCGAAGGATGCGAGCACACGCGACGGGGGACGTAAGGTCGCGCGCGAGCGCGCCGGCGAGCTGGAGGCTCGGCCGACGCGGCAGGCCTTCGACTTGGAAGGCGTCGAACTCGAGGCCGTCGGAGCGGGCGAGGCGCTCCTCGACGGAGTCAGGCCGACCGGCGAGCGTGACGGACGCGCCGCGGCGCTGCAGGGACTCGGCGACCGCGAGCGCGGGCAGGACGTGGCCTGCGGTCCCCCCGGCGGCGATCAGGAGCTGAGGCGCTCGACTCGGCGGCATGGTTGACAGCGATGTTAAGGAGGATGCCCACGGAGGCGAGCAGGACGACGAGGCTCGAGCCGCCGTAGGAGACGAGCGGCAGCGGGATCCCCGTCAACGGCGCGAGGCCCATGACCGCGCTGACGTTCACGGCGGCCTGCCCGCAGATGAGCGCCGTGATTCCCGTCGCCAGGAGCTTCCCGAAGGGATCGCGGCAGGCGAGCGCGACGTTGAAGCCGGCGTAGCCGAAGACGACGAAGGCCGCCAGGACCGCGAAGGCGCCGAAGAGACCGAGCTCTTCGCCGATGATCGCGAAGATCATGTCGGTCGAGGCTTCGGGGAGGTAGTACACCTTCTGCACGCTCTCGCCGAGGCCCACGCCGAAGAAGCCGCCGGAGCCGAGCGCGAGCATCGCCTGGACGCTCTGGAAGCCGGTGCCGTGAGGGTCCTGCCACGGGTCGAGGAAGCTCAGTATCCGCTCCCGCCGGTACGGCTCCAGCCAGATGGCGGCGGCGATCAGGAAGAAGGCGATCGCCCCGGCGCCGGCGAGCGTGGAAAGTCGCGTCCCGGCGACGACCAGGACGGCCGCGAGCATCACGGCGATGGAGATGGCGGTTCCGAGGTCCGGCTCGATCAGGATCAGCCCGAGGCAGGCGCCGAAGACGACGCCGATCGGCCGGCTGAGCTCGCCCAGCGACCGTGGCGCCGGCGAGCGTGAGAGGTACGCAGCTACCCAGAGGGCGAGCGCCAGCTTGGCGAGCTCCGACGGCTGAAGAGTCGCGGGCCCGATGGTGAGCCAGCGCTTGGCGCCGTTCACCGGCGTCCCGGCGACGAGGACGATGAGCAGGAGGGCAAAGCTGCCAAGCAGGAGCGGCGGCACGAAGTAGCGCAAGCGGCGGTAGTCGGTGCGCGAGAGAACGGCGAGCGCCACCAGCCCGAGGAAGGCGTAGGCGGCCTGGCGCTTGAGGTAGTAGGCGGGATCGTCCGCGGCCAGCGCCGCCCGGGCGGAGCTCGCGCTGTAGACCATGACGAGCCCGAACGCGACGAGCCCGAGCGTGACGACGACGAGGAGGTGGTACTCGAGGCCGCCGCGGACGGGGGTCCTCACAGCGCCTCCACGAGCTGCCGGAACCGCGCACCGCGCTCCTCGAAGCTCTCGAACTGGTCGTAGCTCGCGCAGGCCGGCGAGAGCAGAACGACGTCCCCCCTCTCGGCGTCTGCGCGCGCGTCCGCGACCGCCCGCTCGAGGTCGACCGAGTGGCGGAAGCGAACCCCCTCCCGCGCGAGCGCCTCGGCGATCTCGTCGGCCGACTCGCCGATCAGGTAGGCGCACGACACGCCCGCCTCGCGCGCCCGCGCGGCGAGGCCGGCGAACGGCGTCCCCTTGCGGCTGCCTCCGAGAATGATCCGCAGTCCCGGTGGGTACGAGCCGAGCGCGCGTTCGGCAGCTTCCGGGTTGGTCGCCTTGGAGTCGTTGATCCAGCGCACGCCGTCGAGCTCGCGCACGAGCTCGAGCCGATGCGGCACCCCTGCGAAGCTCGCGAGCGCGGCGCCGATCGCGTCGTCCGGGATCCCGGCGGCGCGCGCGGCGGCGGTGGCTGCGGCGGCGTTCTCGCGGTTGTGCCCCCCGGGGATGCGCGGCTCGGCGGGAAGCGGGTCGTCCCCGGCGAACTCGACGCGCCGTCCCCGGCCGGGGACCGCCGGGAAGCCACGCGGGACGACGGCGACGTCCTCGTCCGCCTGGTTCTCGAAGATCCGGAGCTTCGCCGCCCGATAGGCCTCGAGGTCGGCGTGCCGGTCGAGGTGGTCCGGCGTGATGTTGAGAAGCACGGCGACGCGCGGGCGGAGCTCGTGAGTGTCCTCGAGCTGGAAGCTCGAGAGCTCGCAGACGATCCAGGCGTCGGTGGCGATCGCGCCGTCGAGGCCGGTCAGCGGCCGGCCGACGTTTCCGGCCACGGCCACGCGCCGCCCAGCCGCGCGGAAGATCTCCCCGAGGAGCACGCTCGTCGTCGTCTTCCCGTTCGTGCCGGTGACGCCGAGCAGCGGGTTCGCGAGGATTCGCGAGCCGAGCTCGACCTCGCTCCAGACGGTGACGCCGCGTGCGCGCGCCGCGGCCACGAGGGGCGCCTCGCTCGGGATGCCGGGGCTCTTGACCAGTAGGTCCACGTCGCTGACGAGCGCGGGGTCTTCCGCGCCCAGGACGACTTCGACGCCGCTCTCGCGAAGCCTGCCGGCGTCGAGCTCGCCGTTTCGGTCGACCCCGAGCACCCGGACGCCGCGGCGTGCGAGGGCGAGCGCCGCGGCCTCGCCCGATCGGGCAAGGCCGAGCACCAGCACTCGCTCAGGAAGCAAACTCGGACGCGTAGCGGTAGTAGAGGACGAACCCGCACGCGCAGAGGATCGCGGTGACGATCCAGAAGCGGACCATGATCCGCGTCTCCGACCAGGCCTTCATCTCGAAGTGGTGGTGGAGCGGCGCCATCAGGAGGACGCGCCTGCCGAACCACTTGAAGCTCACGACCTGGACGATCACGGAGAGCGCCTCGATCACGAAGATGCCGCCGATGAGGATGAGCAGCGACTCGGTCTTGGTCATGATCGCGAAGGCTGCGATCGCGCCGCCCAGGCCCATCGAGCCGGTGTCTCCCATGAAGACCTGCGCCGGGAACGCGTTGTACCAGAGGAATCCGATCGAGGCCCCGATCAGACTGGCGCCCAGAATGGCGAGGTCGAGGTCCACCTGGTCGGCGCGGCCGCCCGCGCGGATGGCCGCGAGCGCGGCGACCAGGCTCATCGCCGTGTAGGTGAGGAGGGAGATCGTCGTCGTCCCGGCGGCGAGACCGTCGATCCCGTCCGTCAGGTTCACCCCGTTCGCGAAGCCCGCGATGATGAAGTAGAGGAGGACGTACCAGCCCCACCCCAGCGGCAGGTCGACGTCGAGAAGGGGGAGGTAGACGTCGGTCGTGAGCGGGTCGTCGAGCCCGCGGCTGGCGACGAAGGCGACGACCACGGTGATCCCGCCCAGCCAGAGCAGCTTCCAGCGGCCGGAGAGCCCGAGCGAGCGGCGGCGCGAGACCTTCGTCCAGTCGTCGACGAACCCGATCGCGGCGCAGCCGAGGGCGACGAAGAAGGCGGTGATGGCCGGCACCGTCCGCTGCGAGAAGATCAGGAACGGCACGGCCATCGAGATCATGATCAGGAGCCCGCCCATCGCCGGCGTGCCCTGCTTGACGACGTGGCCCTTCGGCCCCTCCTCCCTGATCTGCTGGCCGAACTCGTTCTTGCGGAGGAAGTCGATGAACTTCGGCCCGGAGAGGATGGAGATGACCATCGCCAGCACGCCCGCGAGCAAGACCTCGACCATAGTTGGCTAAAGCCTAGGCCCGAGCCGGGACGACGGCGAGCGCCTCGGCGATCACTTCGAGCCCCAGCGCCCGCGAGCCCTTGACCAGCACGAGGTCGCCGGGCCGGAGGACCGGACGGAGCTCCGCGAGCCCCTTTTCGACCGTCGGCGCCCAGCGCGTGTCGGGGACGCCGTGCGCGCCCTCGAGGTAGCTCCGCGCGAGCGGCCCGATCGCGACGAGCACGTCGACGCCGGCGCGCGCGGCGGCGGCGCCGATGTCGCGGTGGTAGGAGGAGGCGTCAGGGCCGAGCTCCGCCATGTCGCCGAGCACCGCGATCTTTCGCTGCCCGACCGCTCGGTCGTCGAGGTGCTCGAGCGCGGCCGCCATCGAGAGAGGGTTCGCGTTGTAGCAGTCGTTCAAAAGGACGCCCCCGCCGGGCAACGGCAGCTCTTCGCCGCGCAGGCGCGAAAGCTGCACGCGGCGGGCGCCCTCCTGGGCCCGCTCGAGCGGAAGGCCCAGCGCGTGGTAGGCGGCGAGCGCGGCGAGCGCGTTCCTCGCGTTGTAGCGCGCCGAGAAGCTGAACTCGAGCGTGAGCGAACGGCCGAAGGCCTCGACGCTGACATTCGCAGCGCCGTCCTGCGCCACGAAGTTGCTGAGGCTCACGTCCCCCCCGTCCCCGAAGCGGAAGATCTGAAGGTCGTCACGATCGAGGTACGGATCGAGGTAGGCCTCGCCCGCGGGGACGACGGCGGCCCCCCGGGGAGGGAGGCTCTCGATCAGCTCCGCCTTCGACTGCGCCACACGCTCGATCGTCCCGAGGAGCTCGAGGTGAGCCGGACCGATGCTCGTGACGATGCCGACGTCGGGCTTGGCGATCCCGCAGAGCTCGGCGATCTGGCCGAGGCCGCGCATCCCCATCTCGACGATGGCGATCTCCGTGTCCTCCTCGAGGCGGAACAGGCTGAGCGGAAGCCCGATCTCGTTGTTCTGGCTTCCCTCGGCGACGACCGTCCGCGCGTGCGGAGAGCAAAGCGCCCCGAGGATGTCCTTCGTGGACGTCTTGGCGGTCGAGCCGGTGA
>JBOHAB010000082.1:0-11047 GCA_050697655.1 Gaiellaceae bacterium | reverse complement strand
GGGCGACCCCGGCCCAGACGGTGTCGCCCTCGCGCGCGCTGATCAGCCCCAGCTCGACCGCATGGCGGGTCGCCGCCACCGCCGCGACGATCTCGGGATCGAGCCTGCGCTCGCCCTGTGGTGAGCGCTCGCAGGCCAGGGCAAGGGCCTCTAGTCGCGCCTCGAGGAGGCGCAGGGTGCGATCATGCCGTGCTCGCTCGTCCATCGGAGACGTATTCGATGGTACGGCCGCCCGCGGATGACCTCGAGGCCACGGGCGAATCCTGCTCGACTGCGCTTACGGATTCCTTACAGACTGGTAATCGAAGTCTCACGGGCCGAGCAGATAGTTCGTCGAGAATGTGGCGAATCCTGCTCGTGGTGTCGGCCGCGGCCCTCGCGCTCGCCGCCGCCGCGAGCGTGGTCGCGGCTGCGCCCGTCCTCCTGCGGACGCCCGGCACCGAGCTCGTCGAGCTTCGACACGGCAACGGCAGAGCGGTCGTCACGGGCCGTGGGGCTCTGCTCTTGCACCTCCGCCGGGGCCAGGTCCGGCTCGTCGACCGCCCAGGAGGCGACCGGCCGAACGTGAACCGCGGGTGCCGACGCCGCGCCGAGAGGGTGAGCCCGACCACCCTGGAGATTCGCGGCCGGGACATCGGGTGCTTCATCTCGTCGGAGCACAACGGCGGACCGTGGCAGGCGGTCATGAGAGGACGCCGGATCAGCGCCAGCGGAAGCGTCAAGGGCTCGGTCACGCTCGACGCGGTCGACACCGGCCGGCGGGGCCGATTCAGGATCGGTGAGGAAGACTGGAGGCGCTGGCCGCGTACGGTGCGGACCTATGTCCTCGACCGAAAGTAGGCGGGCACTCCGCCCCGGGCGGCCGGGGGGTGTGCCACCATACCGTGTCGTGGTCGGGAAGAAGCAGGCGATTCTCGTCGTCGAGGACGAGTCGAGCATCGCGTCCTTCGTCGGGATGTACCTCAAGCGGGCCGGCTTCGTCGTCCGCGTGGCGGGCACCGGCGGGGACGCGATCGAGAAGGCGAGCGCCGAGCCACCGGCGCTGATCATTCTCGACCTGATGCTCCCGGATCTCGACGGGATCGACGTCTGTCGCCGGATCCGCCAGCGCTCCGACGTGCCCATCCTCATGCTCAGCGCCCGCGACGAGGACATCGACAAGATCATCGGCCTCGAGGTCGGTGCCGACGACTACCTGACGAAGCCGTTCAACCCGGGTGAGCTGGTCGCCCGGGTGAAGTCGATCCTGCGCCGCTCTACCCCGCAGCGGCGGGAGTTCGTGAGCTCGATCCTGGAGCACGGCGACCTCCGGGTCGATGCAGGCCGCCGTGAGGTCACCGTCGCCGACGACGAGGTGCAGCTCGCGCCGAAGGAGTTCGACTTGCTCTGGGACCTCCTCGACCACCGCGGGCTCGTGCTCACGCGCGACCAGCTGCTCGAGCGAGTGTGGGGCTACACGTTCGCCGGCGACACCCGGACTGTCGACGTCCACGTCCGCCAGCTGCGGCGGAAGCTCGGCGACGCGTGCCCGATCGTGACGGTCTGGGGCGTGGGCTACAAGGTCTCGACCGAGCCCAAGGCCGCGCGCGCGTCCTGAGGCAGCCGTGCTGCGCTCGCTGCGCTTCCGGCTCCCGGCGATCTTTCTCCTCGGCATGCTGGTCGCTGCGCTCGTGACCGCGATCATCGCGGTTCACTTCTTCCAGGAGGACACTCGCTCGCGCACGCTGGCAGAGCTCCGCCGGCAGGCCGAAGGGCTCGCCGAGCTGTACACGCTCCAGGCGACGACGGGCATCGACGAAGGCCGGCGGGCGCCCCGCTTTGCGCCGCCGTCGCTCGAGGAGGCGACGGGCTCGCGCCTCTACTACGCCGGCGTCGAGATCTTCCCGGGCCAGTCGTCCGGGCTCGAGAAGCTGCCGCTGAGCCTCCTCGACGAGACCGCGCTGGACGAGGGACGCGGGCAGACCTTCGAGCTGCGACCGCCGGGGACCGAGCGCACGTATCTGGCCGCGGCCCACCCGATCAGGTTCGGGGGCGAGACCTTCGGGGCGATCATCGTCGCCAAGCCGCGGGCTGAGCTGCAGGCGCGTTGGATGGACCTGACCAAGCGTCTGGGCCTCGCCTTCCTCGCCGGCCTCGCCGTCGCGCTCGGTCTCGTCTGGTATCTGAGCAGGCGCATCACCAAGCCCGTGCTGGCGCTCTCGAAGGCCGCGGACGAAGTGGCAGCGAGGCGCTACTCCGCAGACCTCCCCGAGCCGAGGTCGGGAGACGAGATCGCGCACCTGACCGGGCGCTTTCGCGAGATGACCGAGCGTCTCGCCGAGGCCGAGGCCTACGAACGGAACTTCCTCGTCCGCGTCTCCCACGAGCTGCGAACGCCGTTGACCGCGATCCGGGGTCACGTTGCCGCCCTGGGCGAGGGCGTCGCCGACGACCCACAGGCCAGAGCCGCCTCACTGGACGTCATCCGCGCCGCCACCGACCGGCTTGCGCGGCTCGTGGGCGACCTGGTCGAGCTCGCCCGGCTCGAAGCGCACAGCTTCACGCTCGACGAAGAGGAGGTGGAGCTGAAGCGGCTGGTCGAGCAGGGCTATCACTCGTTCGCGGAAGAGGCCCGCCGGCGCGACATCCGGTACGAGTTGACGCTCGGCGCCAGTCCCGTCGTCCGCACCGACGGCGACCGCGTCCTCCAGATCGTCGCCAACCTGCTCGCCAACGCGTTCTCCTGGACGCCCGACGGCGGCTCGATCTCGCTTGCGCTCTCGCAGGCGAACGGTTCGGTCTCGCTAGCGGTCACCGACTCCGGCCCGGGGATTCCGCCCGGCGAGCGCGACCGCGTCTTCAGGCCCTTCGTCAGCGAGAACGGCACCGGGCTCGGGCTCGCGATCTCACGCGAGCTCGCCCAGGCCCTCGGCGGCGACCTGACGCTGGACTCCGTGCTGGGCAGGGGCTCGCGCTTCGAGCTCCGCCTGCCCGTTGCCTGAACTCGAACCAGGACGCCGCGACGGCAAAGGCTTCATTCTGGTTCGAGTTCTTAGGAGCTCAGGCCGTCGATGCGGTAGAGGGCTGCCCCCGGCCGTTCCTCGAGCCCTCGCTCGATCCGGTCGAGGATCCGCTCGGCGCGGTCGAGTCGCCGTTCGACGCCACGCCAGCCCGATCCGATCAGGTCGACGAGGAGCGCCAGGTCTTCGAGCCGCTCGCGCCGCTCGGCGGCGATCTCCGTGTGCAGAGCCTCGAGCCGCCGCACGACCTGGCCGGTCAGCCCGCGGACTTCGGCGATGTGGCGGGCAACGGGGAGGACCTCGGATCGCATTCCTTCCTCGATCGCCGCGCCGAGTCGCTCGGGGACTCCTGCCTCGAGCTCGGCGGCCGTCTGGGCGAGCGCGTCGAGCGCGCCCTCCGCGCGCTCGAGCGCGGCCTCGAGCTCGATCCTGTTCGGCCGTTCCGCCCGAGCCTCGACCAATCGAGCGTGCGCACGTGCCAGTGCGTCGCGATCCATCGGCCCGGAATCTACTCTTGGCGTCGGACCGCATGCGAACGGCCGAGCTCGACTACGACCTCCCGCCGGAGCTGGTTGCCCAGCGACCTTTGCCGCGGCGCGACGACTCGCGACTCCTCGTGCACGAACGCGCCGGCGGCGCAACCCGGCACCGGACCTTTCGTGATCTTCCCGACGAGCTGCCGAACGGTGCTCTCGTCGTCATCAACGACACGCGGGTCCTTCCGGCGCGCCTACACGTTCGCCGGCCGGGGGGAGGCGCGGCCGAGGTGCTTCTGCTCGAGCCGCTCGGCGACGGCCTCTGGGAGGCGCTGGCGCGCCCGACGAGGCGGCTCCGAGCCGGCATGCGACTCGGGGTCGCCGAGCTCGTCGAGCACAGGGGCGAGGGGCGTTGGCTCGTCAGGCTCGCGGGGCGCCCGTCCGGCGAGGCGCCGCTGCCGCCCTACATCGTGGAGCCTCTCGCCGATCCGGAGCGCTATCAGACCGTGTATGCCGAGGAGGAGGGCTCGGCCGCCGCGCCCACGGCGGGGCTCCACTTCACGCCGGACCTGCTCGCCCAGCTCGACGTCGAGCGGATCACGCTGCACGTGGGGCTGGACACGTTCCGCCCGGTCACCGCCGAGGATCTCGGCGAGCACGAGCTGCACAGCGAGCGGTATCGGGTCGAGGAGCGTGCCTTTGAGCGGATTCGGCGCGCCGAGCGCGTCGTCGCGGTGGGGACGACGACGGTGCGCGTGCTCGAGTCGCTCGCGCGCGGCGCGCCGCTCGAGGGCCGCACGAGCCTGTTCGTGACGCCCGGCTTCGAGTTCGAGCGCGTGGACGCGCTCCTCACGAACTTCCACCTCCCCCGGTCGACCCTGCTCGCGCTCGTGATGGCGTTTGCCGGCGTGGAGGTGACTCGCCGCCTCTACCGCCTGGCCGTCGAGGAGCGGTACCGGTTCTATTCCTTCGGCGACGCGATGCTGCTCCTATGACGGGGTCGCGCGCATGTCTACCCACTCGGGGCACCCCATCCCACCACCCGCTTTCGAGCCTAACGACGAAAAGCGCACGCGTGGGTCACGAATCGCGCCGAGAGTGGAACGGAAGCGTGCCGTGAGCTTCACGGTCACGGCCACGGACGGGGAGGCGCGGGCGGGGGTCCTCCGTACCGCGCACGGCGATGTGCCGACGCCGGCGTTCATGCCGGTCGGCACCAAGGGGACCGTGAAGGGGCTCGACCCGCTCCGCCTGCGCGAGCTGGGGACGACGATCCTGCTCGGCAACACGTATCACCTGCACTTTCGCCCGGGAGACAAGACGATCGCGGAGCTCGGCGGCCTGCACCGCTTCATGGGCTGGGACGGGCCGATCCTCACGGACTCGGGGGGTTTCCAGGTCTTCTCCCTGCGGGACACGATCCTGCGCGCCGACGACACTGGCGTTACCTTCCGCTCGGTCTACGACGGGCGGGAAGCGCGTTTCACGCCCGAGCTCGCCGCCGCGATCCAGGAGCGGCTGGGATCCGACGTCGCCATGTGCCTCGACATCTGTCCGGCGGCCGGCGTCGACCGCGCGGAGCTTGCTCTTGCCACGGAGCGCACGACGCGCTGGGCCGAGCGCCAGCTCGCGGCGCCCCGCGCCGAGGAGCAGCTCCTCTTCGGGATCGCCCAGGGGGGCACGGACCTCGAGCTGCGCCGCCGCTCAGTCGAGGAAATCGGGGCCCTGGGGCTCGACGGCCACGCGCTCGGCGGCCTGAGCGTGGGGGAGGACCGTGTCGCGATGCTCGATACGGTCGCATGGGCGGCGCCGCTCCTGCCCGCCGAGAAGCCGCGCTACTTCATGGGGATCGGCGATCCGGCCGGCATCCTCGAGGTCATCGAGCGCGGGATCGACATGTTCGACTGCGTCCTGCCAACGCGGCTCGGCCGCACCGGCTCCGCACAGACTTGGGAAGGACGCCTGAACCTCCGCAACTCCGGCTTCGCCCGCGACCCGCGGCCGCTCCAGGAAGGCTGCCCCTGCCGCGCGTGCACCGGCTACTCGCGCGCGTACCTGAGGCACTTGGTGAACCAGCAGGAGTTGCTCGGCCTCGTCCTCCTCTCGGAGCACAACGTCCGCTTCCTCCTCGACCTGACGGCGGGAACGCGAGCCGCCGTCGAGCGCGGCGGGCTCGCGGAGTTCAAGGCCGAGGCGCTCGCTCGCCTCGCCGGCAGACCGAGCGCTCTCGACTGATACCTTTGTGCGGCGAAAATGTGCGTTCTCCCGTGACCTCGGGACCGCTGCACGCGGCGTTCGGGGTCGTTGAGACAGCCTGCTAGGAGGCTCGGCGAGTGGATCCAATCTTCATCTTCTTCCTCGTGATGCTCGTGATCCTGTATCTGCTGCTGATTCGCCCGCAGCGGCAGCAGGCCAAGCGTCACCAGGAGATGCTCCAGAACCTGCAGGTCGGTGACGAGGTGATCACCGCCGGGGGCATCTACGGCGAGGTCACCGGCATCGACGACGAGCGCGTGCAGCTCGAGATCGACGCCGACGTCAAGGTCGCCGTCACCCGGCGCGCGATTGCCAGCAAGGTGACGGAGGAGGAGGCCGCCCAGATGGAAGAGGCGCCGGAGCCCGACGAGGCCCCCGAGCCCGAGACCGCCCCCGAGCCCGAGCCCGTCGCCGAGGAGCAGACCAGCCGCTAGGCACCACCCGACAACGTGCGTCGCTATCTCCTCATCCTCCTTGTCCTCGTCGGCGCCATCCTCGGCGTCGTCACCTTCGGCTACTTCCGCGAGCCGACGCTCGGCCTGGACCTTCAGGGCGGCTTGGAGGTCGTGCTCGAAGCGCGACCCGAGGCGGGACAGGAGCTGACCGACGCCGATCTCGACCGCTCGGTCGAGATCATCCGCGAGCGCGTCGACCGGATCGGCGTCTCCGAGCCCGAGATCCGCACGCAGGACCCGAACCAGATCGTCGTCGATCTTGCCGGAGTCTTCGATGCGCAGCGCGCGGCCGCGCTGATCGGTCAGACGGCACAGCTCGAGTTCTACGACCTGCAGGCCGACGTCGAGCCGGTCTCGGCCGACGCCGCCGGCAACCCAGTCCCGAGTGCGACGCTGCTTCCCTTGCTCACGCCGGAGGACGACCTGCCCGAGGGGACGACCGCACGCGAGTGGTACCTCTACGGGGAGGAGAAGCAGCGGCTGGCGGGCCCGGCGGGGACGAAGGCGGAGCTGCTCCAGCAGGTCGAGGGCGGCGAAGCGCCGAGGGGCGCCGAGTTCTACGTCGTTCCGAGCAACCAGACCGTGCTCACCTGCGGAGCGAACGCGAGCGCGGACGACGAGGCCGCAGCGGCCAAGCCCTGCCCGGGCAACGTTGCCGCGACCCAGCCTTGGTACTACCTCTACAAGTACCAGCCGGACAACGCCGAGAGCCCGATCCCGGAGCTGACGGGCGAGGACCTGAACGCCGACGGGACGCGCCAGGACTTCGACCCGCAAACGGGCGAGCCGATCGTCCTCCTCGACTTCACGGACGACGGCGCGGACAAGTTCCACGACATCACGCGCGAGCTGTCGCAGCGGGGCGCACTCCTGGCCGCGCAGAACGGGATCACCGGGCGGGGCGAGGACGCCCGAGCGTTCGCGCAGAGCTTCGCGATCGTCCTCGACAACGAGATCCGGTCGTTCCCGATCATCGACTTCACCGACCCGACCCTCGCGGACGGGATCGCCGGCGGAAGCGCGCAGATCACCGGCCTCGACAGCATCGATGAGGCTAAGGACCTCGCGCTCGTCCTCCAGACCGGCGCGCTCCCCGTCGAGTTCGTCCAGGTCGACTCGACCCAGGTCTCGGCGACGCTCGGCGAGGACTCGCTCCGCCAGGCGCTGATCGCGGGCATCGGCGGCCTCATCGCCGTCGCCATCTTCCTTCTGCTCGTCTACCGCTTCCTGGGCGTCGTCGCGATCATCGGCCTCGCCGTCTACGGCGTCTTCCTCTACGGCGCCATCCTCGCCTTCAACGTGACGATGACGCTGCCGGGGATCGCGGGGATCATCCTCACGATCGGGGTCGCGGCCGACGCGAACATCGTCATCTTCGAGCGCATCAAGGAAGAGGTGCGCGCGGGCAAATCCGTGCGCGCGGCGATCGCGACGGGCTACCGCAAGGGCTTCGCCACGATCGTCGACGCCAACGTCGTCACCATGATCACGGCGGGCGTCCTCTTCATGGTCGCCACGGGCGGCGTGCGCGGCTTCGCGCTGATGCTCCTGCTCGGGACGCTGATCTCGATGTTCACGGCGGTGCTCGCGACCCGTGCGCTGCTCGGGGTCCTCAGCCGCTTCCGCTGGTTCGACAACCCCAAGTTCATGGGCGCGAGCGCCGAGAAGATCCCTGAGTGGCAGAAGATCGACTTCGTCGGCCTGCGCCGCATCTGGTTCACGACCGCCACCGTCGTTCTCGTGGTCGCGGTCGCCGCGATCATCTTCAAGGGCCTCAACCTCGGGATCGACTTCGAGGGAGGGAGCCAGGTCTCGTTCGAGACTCCCGAGCCCACGTCGGTGGAAGAGGTCCGGTCCGAGGTCGCCGGGCTGGGGCTCGCCGACGCGGTCATCCAGGGCCGCGGCGACGAGACGAACGGCGAGTACGAGCAGTTCCAGATCAAGACCGAGTCGCTGACGACGGCCGAGCAGAACGAGCTCACGCTCGCGCTCGAGAACGACCTCGGCGCCGAGTCGATCGGCATCCGGAACGTCTCGGGGAGCTTCAGCGAGCAGATCCTTCGCGGCGCCATCTACGCGATCGTCGCCTCGCTCGTCCTCATCGTCATCTACGTGACGATCCGCTTCGAGTTTGTCTTCGCCCTCCCGATCTTCCGGGCCCTCTTCTACGACATCACGGTCGCGATGGGCGTGTACGCGCTCTTCGGCTGGGAGGTGACGGCCGCGACCGTGGCCGCCCTCCTCACCATCCTCGGGTACTCGATGTACGACACGATCATCATCTTCGACCGGGTTCGCGAGAACATTCCGCTGATGCGGAAGTCGAGCTTCGCGGCGATCGCCAACCAGTCGCTCTGGGAGACGATCCGCCGGTCGCTGGCGACGAGCTTCATCACGCTGCTCCCGATCGTCTCGTTGATCCTCTTCGGCGGGGACACGCTCAAGGAGTTCGCCTTCGCGCTTCTGATCGGCATCGCCTCGGGCGCGTTCTCGACGATCTTCATCGCCACGCCTTTCCTCGCGGTCCTCAAGGAGCGCGAGCCCGAGTTCGCCCGCCGGAAGGACGCGGGCCTCCAGGAGAAGCTCGACACCGTCGGCGAGCAGGCGGACCGGACGGTGCCGGCCGAGGAGGCCGCCGTCGCGGCAGAGCCGGAGCCGGTCGCCGAGGAGGAAGAGGCCGTCGCCACGCTCGCCGGCAGCGGCGACCAGGCCGCTCCCGAGCCGTCGGCGGCAGGAGACGGCAGCAAGGACGCCGCGGCACGGCGGGAAGCCCGGCGCAAGCGCCGGCGCGCGAGGCCGCATGGTCGAGCCCGGTAACGACTCCGACCGGTCGCTGCGCTCGACCGCAGAGGAGCTGTTCCTGGCGGGAGTCGGCGTCGTCGCGCTGACGAAGGAGCGCTCCGAGGAGCTCGTCGAGCAGCTCGCCGATCGGGGGAAGGTGAGTCACGAGGAGGCGCGCACGATCGTCGACGACGTCGTCGGCCGTTGGCGCGGCGAGGCGGGCAGGGTCGGAGAGCGCGCGAGCTCGACGTTTTCGGGCCTCTACCGCGAAGTCGGGCTCGTGACGCGGCGCGAGTACGAGGAGCTCGAGCTCCGCCTCGCGCAGCTCGAGCACCGCCTCCGGCTCGTAGAGAAGAAATGAAGTGATGAGCTCCCGGCCCGCAGTGCGGCAGCTGGGACGGATGTCCGAGATCGCCCAGGTAGCGGCGAAGCACGGATTCGGCTACCTGTTCGAGACGCGCGGGCCGGCGGCCGTCCGCTCCCGCCTGGGGCGCGAGGTCGACGTCGACGGCGGCGGCTCGCCGCGAGGCGTTCGTCTGCGGGAGCTGCTCGACGAGCTCGGCCCGACCTTCGTCAAGTTCGGCCAGCTCCTGTCGACGCGCCCGGACATCGTCCCGCCCGACATCGTCTTCGAGCTGAAGGCGCTGCAGGACGCGGTGACGCCGTTCCCGTTCGAGCAGGCCCGCGAGGTCGTCGAGGAGGAGCTCGAGCTCACCCTCGAGCAGCTCTACCTCGACTTCGAGGAGACGCCCGTGGCGGCGGCCTCGATCGGCCAGGTGCATCGCGCGACGCTGCCGAACGGGCGCAAGGTCGTCGTAAAGGTGCAGCGCCCGAACGCCCCTCGCCAGATCGAAGCGGACCTGGAGCTGATGTACCAGCTCGCGCGGATCGCGCGTGAGCGCGTTCGCGCGCTCGAGTTCATCGACACGGTCGCTGTCGTGGACGAGTTCGCCCGCTCGATCAGGCTGGAGCTCGACTACCGGAACGAGGCGCGGAACGCCGAGCAGTTTCACAAGAACTTCGCCGGCTACCAGCACGTCCGCGTGCCGCGGGTCTACTGGAGCTACTCGCGCTCTCGGGTGCTGACCCTCGAGCTGCTCGAGGGCGTGCAGCTCCGCGACCTCAATCTGGACCGCTACACGATGCCCGAGCGCCGCCAGATCGCCTACCGCGTCGCCGAGACGTGGATGGCGATGATCTTCCGCCACGGGTTCTTCCACGGCGACCCGCATCCCGCGAACATCCTCGTGCTCGAGCAGAGCGACCAGATCGGTCTCGTCGACTTCGGTACCGCCGGCCAGCTTGCGCCGGACGACTCGTCCAAGCTGACCGGGCTCTTCATCGAGGTCGTCAACCAGAACGTCGAAGCGATTCCGCGCCGCCTGGCGTCGCTCGGAGTCCGCTATCCGAAGGACCGGGAGGAGGAGTTCGTCGCCGAGCTGCGCGTCGTCTTCGAGCGCTACTACGGCGCCAGCCTCGCCGAGATCGACCCGGTCCAGATCATCCGCGAGGCGTTCGCGCTCATCTACCGCATGCAGCTGACGCTGCCGACCCGCTTCGTCGTGCTCGACCGGGCGATCGCGACGCTGGGCTCGGTGGGGATCGAGCTCTACCCGGACTTCAACGTCTTCGAGGTGGCGAAGCCGTACGCGCGCGAGCTGATGATCGAGCGCTTCACTCCACAGCGGGTCGCCGCCCGCGTCCAGCAGGAGGCCCGCAGCTACGCCGGGATGATGCTCGAGCTCCCGTACCAGGTGCACGACGTCCTGCAGGAGGTGCGCGACGGCCAGATCGAGGTCGGCTTCCGCCACCAGGGCCTGGAGGACCTGATCAGCCGCATGGACATCGTCTTCAACCGCCTCGGGATCGCCATGGTCGCCGTGGGCGGCGCGGTCACCTCCGGGATCCTGGCGGCCTCGATCGAGGGCGGATTCGAGATCCTCGGGGTTCCGCTCGTGGCCGCGATCGGGCTCTTCCTCTCGACCATCCTCAGCATCTGGCTCGTCTGGGGAGTCCTCCGCTCCGGCCGCTTGTAGGAGGACAGCCTCTCGGCGGGACGAAGGGGGCGGCATGCACCGCC
>JBOHAB010000081.1:0-11215 GCA_050697655.1 Gaiellaceae bacterium | reverse complement strand
CGAGAGGATGAGGTTGTCGACCGGCTGCTTCACGGCGACCGACGTGACGGCGAGGATGCGGCCCCAGCCTCGCTCCTTCATCCCCGGGAGCGCCGCGGTCGCGAGCTCGACCGTGCTCCTGAGGAGTAGGGCCGTCGCCGCGTCCCAGTCTGCGAGCGTGAGCGTGTCGTGGGTTCCTGCAGGCGGGCCGCCGGTGTTCGTCACGAGGACGTCGAGCCTGCCGAAGCGCTCGAGCGTCGCCTCGACCACGCGCGTCGGCTCGCCCGCGACCGCGAGATCGGCGGGAACCGCGAGCACTTCCGGCCCGAGCTCGCTGGCGGCGACCCGCAGTCGTTCCTCGTCGCGGGAGCAGAGCGCCAGCGACGACCCCTCCGCCGCCAGCTCGTCCGCGATCGCCCGGCCGAGGCCGCGGCTCGCCCCGCAGACGAGCGCGACCTTGTCGTCGAGCCCGAGGTTCATCTGTCGCGGAGGTAGGCGTCCGAGCCGTCGAGCCAGTCCTCCCGCGGCGGGCAGAAGATGTCGCAATCCAGCGTGTCCTCGAGCGCCTGGGCCTTGTGCGGCACCCAGGAGGGAAGGTGCAGGACCTCGCCGGCGTGGACGTCCACGACCTCGGACTCGTCCTCGCCCAGCCAGAAGCGGAGAGCTCCTTCGAGGATGTAGGTCAGCTGCTCGTTCTCGTGCGAGTGCTGGGGGACGATGCAGCCCTTGTCCAGATAGACGTGCGAGAGCATCATCCGCTCCGTGCTCAGGAGCCGCCGGTGCAGGTCCGGCTTCAACTCCTCCTTGGGCATGTCCTCCCAGCGGTAGTGGGTCGTCCCCAGGGCGCTCACGCGTCTCTCCCTTCCTCGGTTGTCACTCGGCCGATCGTCTCACGATGCGGAACCGATGCGACTTCGCTCTCGAGCTGTAGCCGTCGTCGAGCAGCAGCCGCACCTCGTAAGTGCCCGGCCTCAGCGGCCAAGGGCCCTCAGAGGCACGGGAGAGCGTCGTCGTCGCCGCGATCGCCACCCGCTCGCCTGCCCGGCCCGTGCCGTGGAAGACGACCGAAAGCGTGTCCCCGATCGAAAGGCTACGCGTCTCCGGCGCGGCAAAGAACTCTGGCTCGCCGGGCCTGACTACGAAGGTCGAGGCAACGCCGCGGTGGTCGCTCGGATACGGCCGAACGGCGATGTCCACGTCGGGCCCGCCGCGCTCGCCGACGAGGTCGCTCGCAACCGCCCGCGCGTTGCCGGAGGCGAGCACCCAGTCGATGCGGTCATGGACCTCACGGCGGATCGCTTCGGGGCCGCCCGGAGTCCAAGTGAAGCCGGGCACCGCTACCGGATCCGGATGCACCTCGCGGTAGGAGTCCCGGAACCCCGCGTCCGCATAGGCCCGGCTCACGGGCCAGTCGAAGGCGAAGGGGACCTCCGGCCGGACGGCGGCGGGGCCGGCGTCCAGTCGAGGTGTGAGGGCGAGTTGAAGTCTCCGGTCAGGAAGACGGGGATCCCGTCCGAGACGAGCGCCGGCAGGACGTTGAGGTGCTCCTGGGCGGCGGGCAGCCGGATTCGCCGTTCGAGGCTGTCGAGCGCCTGGGGCGTGGCCCCGTCCCGCACCCTGTAGGGGCCGTACGGCGTCGAAGGCAGGTGCGCGTTGGCGATCGCCACGACCCGTCCAGGGCCCAGCTCGACGTAGATGAAGACACCGCTGCCCGCGGGCGGGTCGATCAGCCGATAGCGGGAGACGACCTGCAGCCGCTCGCTGGTGAACCAGCCGAGCGCGCGGGCGATCCGGCGCGTCGAGTGCTCGGCCTCCTCGAGCCCGATGACGTCCGCGCCGGACGCTCGGATCGTCTCGAGCACCTTGGCAAAGGTCGCGGAGCAGCCCCTGCGCTTCGTGCACCAGTCTTTGGTTCGGAGGTCGAGCTCGTCGCCGCCGTAGAAGATGTTCAGCGTCATCACCCGCAGGCGGACCCCGCCCTCGCCCTCCACGTCGTTTCGCGCCGGCGCGGGCGACGCCAGCGTCGCGCAAATCAGGAGCCCGGCTGCGAGCGGACGCAGGCCCCGCGAGATGAGTCGATGCGAGGGGATGGGCACGCAACCGTAAGCCGCTCGGTCGGGCGTGTCAACGAGGGGAAGACGGCGTCCCGCTCGACCGTCTCCTGATCATGAGACCAAAGGCACAAGAAGGGCACGGAGTACGCTACAGCATCGCCGACCAATCCGGCGAATGGGTGAACAACGTCGGGGGCAACCAGTATTTCGGCCCCAAGCCGAGGCGCAGCGCCTCGATCGGCAGGGCGCTTGCAGCTCTCGGCCTGGCGTTCTTCTTCGCCGGGCTCTTCATGCTCGGTGCGGCCGCGCAGAAGGTCTACGAGACGACAGGCGGATTCTCCGAGACGGACGCGGTCGCCGTGCCGGGGTACGCGATCCCCGCCGGCATCCTCGTGATCGCCGGCATCGTCCTCAACCGCTTCGGCCGGCTCTTCGCCGGCAAGTGAGATGACCGAGTTCACGATCGGCAGCCAGAACGCCGGCTCGATCCAGAACGTCGGCGGCGACCTGACGATGGGCGACGTCACGATCGCAGCCTCGTGGGATGCCGCCGCCGTCAGGAACGAGCTCGCGCGGCTCGAGGATGAGGCATCCAGGGTCCCGCTCCCACCCGCCTCGCGGGTCGCGGTCGAGAAGGATCTCGCCGCTGCCACAGCCGAGGCCGCGAAGAAGGCCCCCGATCGAGGGAAGATCGTGCAGCTCGTGGAGCGGGCGGCCCGGATCCTCGGCGAGGCGGGCGCGCTCGCCACTGCCGGCAGCGGCCTCGTCAAGAGCCTGCGCCGAACGGCGACCGTCCTCGGGCCGGCCGGGAAGACGCTGCTCGCGCTCCTCCCGCTGCTCTGAGCAGAAGCGTAGAATTCGAGGCATGGGAGTTGCCTACAGCTCCCCCGACTCGCCGCTGACGCGACTCTGCGCCGTCTACACCTGTCGCTGCGGCGCAAAGGTCTCCGAGGTCGGACGGAGCGCGGGCGAGTTGCCCTCCGGTTGGGAGCCCCTCCCGGACGGCGGCTGCATGTGCGCGCACTGCGCCGAGTTCGTGCGCGCCGGCAAGCTCTCTCTACGGGACGATCTCGGCCGCCGCCCCCTCTAGGCGCGCGAGGCGCGGGACTACCTCGAGCACGCTTTCCTGCCCGCACCAGGCGATGTCCTCCCGGAGCCGTGCCTGTTCGGGATTCGCGGACGCGCTCAGCGCCTCGTGGGGACCGACGAAGGACTGCGCGATGCGGACGGCGGCCTCGGCGGCGTCCGAGCGCTCGCCCTCGAGAAGCTCCGCGATCCGTCCGGCGGCGTAGGCGTCGTCGATCGTGAAGCGGCCCTGCAGGCCCGCGCAGACGACCTCGACGTCTCCTCCCCGGCGCGCCGCGTAGGACACCGCGTCGAGGTTGAGCAGGCTGCCGACGAGCACGGTCTCGGCGCTCGCCGCGGCGGCCAGGATCGCCCTCGTCCCGTTCGTGGTCGTGAGAATGACGGTCTCGCCGAGCGGCTCCCGGAACTCGAGCGGCGAGTTTCCCAGATCGAAGCCTGGAATCGCGACCGCCTGACGCTCGCCCGCCAGCACCCCCTCGCCCAGGCGCGAGCGCAGCGCGCAGGCCTCCTCGACCTCGGCGCAGCAGAGCACGCGGCGGTACCCGGAGGCCAAAGCCTGGGCGATCGTGGAGGTGGCGCGGAGGACGTCGACGACGATCGCCGTGGGCGCGCGCTCGGCCTCGGCCGGCGTGAAGGCGACGTGCACGCGCATCGGCCCGTGACCTTACACGGCGCCGATACGATGGCCGGAATGGCCGTTCCGGAGCAGACGCAGACGCGGACGTGCTACCGGCACCCGGGCCGGGAGACTGCGGTCAGCTGCTCGAACTGCGGCCGGCCGATCTGCCCGGACTGCATGGTCTACGCCGCGGTCGGAATCAAGTGCCCGGATTGTGCGGGCCAGCCGACCGGCGCCCGGGCGGCGACTCGGCGCGTGGGCCGCGCCGCCGGCACGGGCACGGGCGCGCTCGTCGCGAAGACGCTGATCGGGATCAATGTCGTCGTCTACCTGATCTCGATCGCGCAGGGATCCGGCGGGCTCTCACCGGCGCAGTCGTTCATCAACCGCTGGGCCCTGAACGGCTTCGCCGTCGCGGACGGGGAGTGGTACCGCCTGATCACAGGCGCGTTCCTGCACGCGAGCCTCATCCACCTTGCCTTCAACATGCTCATGCTCTGGTGGTTCGGGCAGGCCCTCGAGGCGGCGCTCGGCCGAGGCCGCTTCCTCGGCGTGTACCTCGTCTCCGCGCTCGCGGGCTCGGCCGGCGCGCTTCTCCTCAGCGGCGAGTTCGTTAACACCGTGGGGGCTTCCGGAGCGGTCTTCGGGATCCTCGGCGCCGGGCTCGTTCTCGAGCGGAGACAGATCTACGTCTTCGGCGGCGGCGCGCTCTTCGTGGTCGTCCTCAACATCGCGTTCACCTTCGCCGTCTCCAACATCTCCATCGGCGGCCACCTCGGCGGGCTCGTCGGGGGAATCCTGGCCATGCTGGCGCTCTCCGCCGCCGGCCGTCACCCGGTCTACGGGCGGCTCGACGTGCTCTCGGTCCTCGCGCTCCTGGCGATCGCAGCGGGAAGCGTTCTGGTCGCGTACTTCCGCGTGCGCGGCTACGCCTGAGCCCGGAACTTCTGAACCACTCGGCTCGTCGTAAGAGAAGTGAGGCCCCTCCTTCCACTCGCGCTTGTGTCCGCCGCGCTGCTCGCGGTGTCGGCCTGCGGCGCCGGACAGGACGCTCTGCCTTCGGGGTCGACCCAGGGCACACAGCCCGAAGCGCCGCTCGCTGAAGTCGCCCGGGTCATCTGCCAAGCAGGCGAGGCTCCGAGGATCGCAACGCCAGCGGTGAAGCCTCGACGCGACGGAGTCCACATCCGGTTCGTGAACGAGACCGGCAAGGAGCTGGCGTTCTCGGTAGAGGATCCGAGCGGGAGCGGTATGGGCTCGGGCGCGCCGCAGGGAAGGTCTACCCAGGTGCTCGACCTCCATCCCGGAACGGTCTCGATCGCCTGCTACGACGGCTACACCGAAGACGGGAGCGAGGTCGCCAAGACGCCTCTGGAGATCGTCGATCAGGACGGGCTCTGGACGCCGGCGAGGCTGGATTGCGAAGTCGGCTTCTCGAGCACCATCGACTACATGCGGGAGGCTCGCGGCAAGGCCGACCCGGTCGAGGCTGCGCAGGAGGCGCTCTCGGGCTACATGCTGGAGGACGACCTCGTCGAGCCGGCGGGCTATCCGGACACCCAAGAGCGGATCTATCGCCTCGTACGGGCCGGCGAGGTTCTGGCAACGGTCAGCCTCTTCGAAGCCGGCGCCGGCGGCTGGCTCGCCGAGACCGTGACCGGCTGCTCGTCGCTCGAAGAGTAAGAGCTCCCAACGCACTGAGAAGCGGTGCCGCGTCATCATCGCGTTAGGAGCTCTAAGGTGACGCCTCGTGATCGAGGCGCACACGCTCACGGACGGCGGCCAGCCGGCGCTCGAGGTCGCCGAGCGCCTTGCCGGATTCCTCGACGCAGCTCGGCAAAGCCTCGACCTGGCGCTCTACGACTTCGACCTCCTGCAGCCGACCGCCGCGATCGTCGCAGGCGCCGTCGTCGAGGCCGAGAAGCGGGGCGTCGCGGTCCGGCTCGCCTTCAACGTCGACAGCGAGAAGCCGCCGCCCGTCTTCCCTCCGCCCCGGGGCGAGCCGAGCCTGATCGAGAGCCTGGACGTACCCACGAAGCCGATCCCCGGCATTCCCGACCTGATGCACCACAAGTACGCGATCCAGGACGGCCGGACGGTGTGGACCGGCTCGACGAACTGGACCGACGACTCGTGGACGTGCTGCGAGAACATCATCGTGACCGTCGAGTCCGCCCCGGTCGCCGCCGTCTACACGAAGAACTTCGAGGAGCTCTGGACGACCGGCTCGGTCGAGCAAAGCGGTTTCGTCGACCCGAGCCCGATCGACGTCGGCGGGCGCGAGGTGCGCGCCTGGTTCTCGCCCGGGCACGGCGAGGCACTCGCCACGCGAATCGCCCACCGGATCAAGCGGTCGCGTAGCCGCATCCGCGTTTGCTCGCCGGTCCTCACCTCGGGCCCGATCCTCGGTGCGCTGGCCGAGTGCGTCTCGGACGGCAAGGTGGACATCACAGGGGTGTGCGACGGCACCCAGATGCGGGGCGTCTTCCACCAGTGGCACCTGAACGGAAACTCCACGTGGAAGCTCCCGCTCGTGACGCGCGTCTTCGGAGGCGGGCGCTTCTCCGGGAAGGACTCGACGCCCTACGGCGACGGCGACAACGTGCACGACTTCATGCACGCCAAGGTGACGGTCGCGGACGACCACGTCTTCGCGGGCAGCTACAACCTCTCGCACTCGGGAGAGATGAACGCCGAGAACGTCCTCGAGATCCGCGACCCAGGGCTGGCGGAGCGCCTGGCCGGGTGGATCGACCAGGTGCGAGCCCGCTACGAGCCGGCGCCCGTCCCCGAGGCTGACTAGCCGCCGACCTGGACGGCGGTGACGCCGCGCTCGGCCAGCACCGCCTGCGCCGCGGCCAGCCGGGCGAGCGGCACCCGGTAGGGCGAGCAGGACACGTACGCGAGCCCGAGCTCGTGGCAGAACGCGACCGACGAAGCGTCGCCGCCGTGCTCGCCGCAGATGCCGAGCTTGATCTCCGGGTCGACGCCGCGGGCCCGCTCGACCGCAATGCGCATGAGGTCGCCGACACCGCTCACGTCCAGCGTCTCGAACGGGTTCGCCTCGAGGATGCGATCCTCCAGGTAGTGCGTGAGGAACTTCCCCTCGGCGTCGTCGCGTGAAAAGCCGAGCGTCGTCTGCGTGAGGTCGTTCGTGCCGAAGCTGAAGAAGTCGGCCTCGGTCGCTATCTCGTCGGCGCGGACGCAGGCGCGCGGGAGCTCGATCATCGTCCCTACCTGGTAGTCGAGCTGACGGGAGGCCTGCTCGAGCTCGGCCGAGGCGGTGTCCAGCGTGAGCCGGCGCAGCCGCCGAAGCTCCTCGGCGAAGCCGACGAGCGGATGCATGATCTCGACGAGCGGCGGCTCGCCGGTCCGGTCGGCGACGGCCAGCGCGGCCCGAACGATCGCGCGCACCTGCATCTCGTAGATCTCGGGGTAGAGGAGGCCGAGCCTGCAGCCGCGCGTCCCCAGCATCGGATTCGCCTCGCGGAGCGCGCGGATCCTCCGCGCCATCTCCTCCGACTCGGCCTCCTCCAGCGGCGGCAGAAACTCGTGCAGCGGCGGGTCGAGCAGGCGGATCGTCACCGGCAATCCGGCCATGGCGGCGAAGATACCCTCGAAGTCGGACTGCTGGAAGGGAAGAAGCCCCTCCAGCTCCCGGCGACGCTCTTCCTCCGAAGAGGACAGGATCATCGCGCGAACGAGCGGCAGGCGGTCGTCGGCCATGAACATGTGCTCCGTCCGGCACAGGCCGATCCCCTCGGCGCCGAACTCGCGTGCCTTCGCCGCGTCCTCGGGCGTGTCGGCGTTCGCCCGCACGCGCAGGCGGCGCACCTCGTCGGCCCAGCCGAGCAGCGTCTCGAAGTTCTGGTCGATCCTCGGCGGGACGAGCTCGACCTCGCCGACGATCACCTCGCCGGTGCCGCCGTCGACCGTGAGCACGTCGCCCTCGGCCAGCTCGTGCTCGCCGAGGCGGATGCGCCGTGCACCAAGGTCGATCGTGAGGGCCTCGCAGCCGGAGACGCACGGCTTCCCCATCCCCCGCGCCACCACTGCCGCATGCGAGGTCATGCCCCCGCGCGCCGTCAGCACCCCGCGCGCCTCGATGATGCCGTGGATGTCGTCCGGCGTCGTCTCGGTGCGGACGAGAACTACCGCCTCACCGGCGCTTCCCTGCTCCTGGGCCCGGTCGGCTTCGAGGGCGATCTTCCCGGTCGCCGCCCCGGGCGACGCGTTCAGACCCTTGGCGGCCACCTCGTAGTCGGCCTTCGGGTCGATCATCGGGTGGAGCAGCTGGTCGAGCTGCCGCGGATCGACGCGGGCGACGGCCTCCTCCTTGGTCAGCAGCCCTTCCGAGACCATCTCCACGGCGATTCGCAGAGCGGCGGCGGCCGTCCGCTTCCCGGTGCGGGTCTGGAGGAGGTAGAGGATGCCTTCCTCGACTGTGAACTCGATGTCCTGCATCTCGCGGTAGTGCTCTTCGAGCCTCGCCATGGTCGCGGTCAGCTGCTCGAACGCCTCGGGGAAGCGCTGCTGCATGGCCGCGATCGGCTCCGGCGTGCGGACGCCGGCGACCACGTCCTCGCCCTGCGCGTTCCCGAGGAATTCACCCCAGAGGCCGGGCTCGCCGGTGGACGGATCGCGCGTGAAGGCAACGCCCGTGCCCGAGCTCTCCCCCTTGTTCCCGAAGACCATCTGGACGACGTTCACCGCGGTGCCGAGGTCGTCCGGGATCCCGTTGGCGCGCCGGTAGACCTGCGCCCGCGGCGTCTCCCAGGAGTCGAAGACGGCCCGGATGGAGCGCTCGAGCTGGACGCGGGCGTCCTGCGGGAACTCGGGGTAGAGATCCTTGAAGCGGGCGAGGAGCTGACGCAGGCCGTCCGCGTCGAGCTCGACGTCCTGCGTGACGTCGCGCTCGGTCTTCAGGGAGGCCAGCTCCTGCTCGAAACGCTGACCGTCGACCCCGCCGACGACCTCGCCGAACATCTGGACGAGCCGCCGGTAGGCGTCGAAGGCGAAGCGCGCGTTCCCGGTAGTCCGGGCGAGCCCCTCGACGGCTTCGTCGTTCAGGCCGAGATTGAGGATCGTGTCCATCATCCCGGGCATGGACACGGCCGCCCCCGAGCGGACGGAGACGAGCAGCGGATCCGCGGAGTCGCCGAAACGCATGCCCGCCCGTTCCTCCAGCCGCGCGACCGCGTCCGCGACCTCGGCGTCGAGACCGTCGGGGGGCGTGCCGCCCTGCCGCATGTACTCGCGGCAGGCCTCCGTCGTCACGGTGAAGCCTGCGGGCACCGGCAGCCCGATCGCGGTCATCTGCGCGAGGCCGACGCCCTTGCCGCCGAGCAGCTCGCGCCCGAGCCCGCCCCCCTCGGAGAAGTCATAGACGTACTGAGTGCCCATCGCCCTGGCCGGGAATTCTCCCATCCTGGGAACCCAGATGCACACCCTGGGCTATGAGGACTTCTCGGCGGCCACCTCGCGCCGGTGCCCGAACCACTCGATCAGGCGGATCGCGACCCAGACCGGCGTCAGGAGGACGTAGAAGACGAAGAGGCCCCCCGCGAGGAGGAGCATCCAGAACGGCCACCAGTACCAGGGGATCGGCGGCTTGGAGCTCAAGTCCTCGCCTCCGTCCGCAGGCGACGCTCCTCGACGATGCGGACGATGCGCCGCGCGGTCTCCTCGATGGCGAGGTTCGAGACCTCGATCACGGGACAGCCCAGCCGCTTGTGGACGGCCTCGGCGTACTCGAGCTCGTCGTAGATCTCCGCCAGTTCCGCGTAGCGCCCGCCGCCCCCCATGCCGCGGACGCGCTCGCCTCGGATCTCGGCCAGGGCCTCAGGGTCGATGGTCAGGCCGACGACCTTGGCGGGGTCGAGCTCCCACAGCTCGGCCGGCGGCTCGATGCCCTTCACGATCGGCACGTTGGCCGTCTTGTACCCCAGATAGGCGAGATACATCGAGAGCGGCGTCTTCGAGCTGCGCGAGACGCCGACGAGGACGATGTCCGCCTCGGGAAGCTCGCGCGCGGCGGCGCCGTCGTCGTAGCGGACCGCGAACTCGATCGCCGCGATGCGTTTGAAATAGCTGGAGTCCAGAACGGTGGGGGCGCCGGCACGGTGGGTCGCCGGCGCTCCAGAGACGCGCGCAACCGCCTCGATCGGGTGCCCCAGGAGGTCGCAGTAGTGAAGCCGGTAGCGCTTGCAGAGCGTGCGCATGACCTCCCGCATCTCTGGCTCGACGAGCGTGAAGAGAACGACCGCACGGCGGCCCCGTGCCCGCTGGGCGGCGAGGTGCACGTCTTCGACGGCAGCGATGCGCGGGTGACGCACGACCTCGAACTCCTGGCCCGGGAACTGAGCCTCCACCGCCTCGACGACACGTGCCGCCGTCTCCCCCGTCGAGTCGGAGACCACGTGCAGCTCGACCGGCTCGGACGTCGTCATCCTGCTACCTGGGAATCTGGGAGAGGTCGCCGAGCGCACCGACGGCGTCGCGCACGTCCAGGAGGAGGCGAAGCCGGTTGGCGCGAACGCTCTCGTCCTCGGCCATCACGAGCACCTCGTCGAAGAAGCGATCGACCGGAGGGCCCAGCTCGGCCGCAGCCGCGATCGCGCCGTGGAAGTCACGCTCTGCCACCGCGGCCTCGATCTGCGGCGAGGCCTGACCGAGCGCCTCGATCAGCGCCTGCTCGGCCTCGTCGGTCGCGAGCGAGGGGTCGAGCGTCGCGGCCGCGCCGTCAGTCCTCCCGGCGAGCCGGTTGGCGCGGTCGAAGGCCACGTAGGCCTGCTCGAAAGCCTCCGTGGAGGCTTCATCGGCGAGCGTGCGGGCTAGCTCGGCGACCGCGCCGACCTCCGACACTCCCCCGGCACGCGCTGCCCGCACGAACTCGACGGGAACGTCGAGAACGCCCTCCAGACGCTCGAAGACGAAATCGGCGACGTCCGCGGCGTCGTCTGTGACCTCGGCCTCCTGCTGGACGAGGAGCCCATGGTCGCGCTGGGCCAACGCAGCGACGTCGATCTGGAGGCCTCCCTCCACCGCGATCCGGCAGAGGCCGATCGCGGCTCTCCGCAGTCCGTGCGGATCGCGCGAGCCGGTCGGCCGCTGTCCGAGCGCGAAGGCGACGGTGAGGTTGTCGAGCTTCTCGGCGGCGGCCAGCACGCGCCCCGGCTCCGTGTGCGGCAGCGGCCCGTCCGCGGAGTCGGGAAGGTACTGCTCCTCGATCGCGGAGCACACCCCTTCGGGAAACCCTGCGAGCCGCACGTACTCCGCGCCGATGTGGCCCTCGAGGTCGGGAAACTCGCGCACGAGCTCGGCCGCCTGGTCGGCCTTGGCCAGCCGCGCGGCCTCGCGCGAGGCCTCGCCGCCGCCGAGCGCGGCCACGAGCTCCTGCAGGCGGGCGGACTTCTCGGCGAAGCTGCCGGCGCCCGCCACGAACGTGATCGAGCCGAGCTCCCCGGCGAGCTTCTCG
>JBOHAB010000080.1:0-11309 GCA_050697655.1 Gaiellaceae bacterium | reverse complement strand
GGCGCTTGCGCACGGGCTCGACCAGCCCGTCGTTGGGGGCGCCGTAGAAGCCGCCGTAGCGCAGCGCGACCCCGCCGGCGTCGGTGACCGCCTGGTCGAGATACCGCATCGCGGCTTGGCTCTCGCGCGTCGTTGGCAACGGGTCGGGGTCGAGCGGATCGTCCTCGGTCTTGACGGGCCCGCCCTCCCGCGCGTATCGGAAGCTGGCGAAGCTCTGGGCGACAAAGCGGCGTACGCCCGCCTCGCGCGCCGCGGCCAGGAGCGCGTCGGTGCCCTCGGTCCGAAGCCGGTTCGTGTGCGCGAAGCTCCGGTCCATGTTCCTGGAGAAGCGCACATCCGCCAGCGCGGTCGCCTGGTGCACGATCGCGTCGGGCTCGGCCGTGTCAACCGACTCACGAACGGCGCCTGCATCCAGGGCGTCCAATACGAGCGGCTCGGCGCCGAGCGCCCGTAGACCTTCTGCCTTCTCGGGCGACCTCGAGGTGCCGGTCACCTCGTGCCCTGCATCGATTAGCTGAGGAACGAGCCGGGTGCCGATCGCACCGCTCGCGCCTACGACGAAAACTCGCATCGTGTTCTCCTCTCGGTCACATCAAATCGAATCACGGGTTCTACCCGCATGGCCTGAGGGAAAACATGACGCGTGTTACCGCAGTTGACGGAAGAACTGCCTGATGTCGTCCAGCAGGAGGTCGTGCGCGTCGTGTGGCGCGAAGTGACTGCCGCGGTCGTAGCGGTTCCAGCTGACGATGTTCGCGTGGTCGCGCTCGGCGAGGCGGCGGATCGACTGGAAGTCGTTCGCGAAGATCGCGACCCCGATCGGCGCGGTCGTGGGCTCCGTCGGGGCCTGCTCGGCGTGCGCCTCGGCGTAGTAGCGACGGATGGACGAGCCGATCGTCTTCGTCAGCCAGTAGGCGGAGGCGTTCACGAGGATGTAGTCCGGCTCGACGGAGCGTTGGAAGAGCTGCGTCACCCAGGCCAGCCAGCCGGTGGGCGAGTCCTGCAGCGCGTAGGCGAGGGTCTGTGGCTGCGCGGACTGGTAGGCGTTGTACGCAAGGCCGCCGCCCGCTGTGAACTGCTCGAGGAACGCGAGCGCCGCCGCGTCTTCGTCGCTCAGGTCGGCGAGCTCGGCCGGATCTCCGGAGGGAAACGAGAAGAGTTGCGTGACGTGGACGCCGACGACGCGCTCGCGGTCGTACCGGCCGACCTCAGGCGAGATCTGGGAGCCGCCGTCGTTGCCGTGGGCGCCGTACCGCTCGTAGCCGAGGCGGGCCATGAGCTCGACCCAGGCGCGGGCAACGCGTCGCGTGTCCCAGCCAGGCTCCGTCGTCGGGCCCGAGAACGCGACTCCCGGCACCGACGGGATCACCACGTGGAAGGCGTCAGCTGGATCGCCGCCGTGGGCACGGGGATCACTGAGCGGCCCGGCCAGGTCCAGGTACTCGAAGACCGACATCGGCCAGCCGTGGGTGCAGATCAGCGGCAAGGCCTCGGGCTCGGGCGAGCGCACGTGGAGGAAGTGCACCCCCTGGCCGTCGATGGTCGTCATGAACTGGGGGTAGGCGTTCAGCCTCGCCTCGTGCGCGCCCCAGTCGAAGCCCGAGCTCCAGTAGTCGACCAGCTCGCGGACGTAGCCGAGCGGAACACCGTAGCTCCAGTCGCCGTCGGGTAGCTCGTCGGGCCAGCGCACGCGCGCAAGCCGCGCCTGGAGATCGTCCAGGTCGGCTTGGGGGATCTCAACTCGGAACGGGCGGATCTCGGTCTCGGTCGAGCTGGTCACTGGTGGAGCCTCCTTCGATGTGACAAAATGCTGTCAATGGCTGGCAGCGTATCGAAACGACAACATACTGTCAACCGCGACGGGGCGGCCGTGCGCACCGCGGCCGGCGATGCCCTCAGCGAGTTCGTCGTGCACGTCTTTCGACTCGACGGTCTGCTCAAGGCGGCGGGAGACGCGCTCGCGAAACCGGCCGGTCAGACGACCGCGCGCTGGCGCGTCCTAGCGGCTGTCGACCACGGCCCGATGACGGTCGCCCAGATAGCCCGCGCCTGGTCGCTCACGCGTCAGAGCGTCCAGCGCGTGGCAAACCTGCTGGCGCGGGACGGCCTCGTCGCCTACGAGGCGAACCCCGCGCACCGGCGCGCGCAGCTCGTCCGGCTGACGCCGCGCGGCCGCTCGGCGCTGGACCGCATCCGGGCCGTCCAGCGCGAGTGGGCGAATACGCTCGGCGCCCGGGTCGGCGAGAAGGACCTGCGAACGGCGAACCGCATCCTCGCCCGCGTCCTCGAGGTGCTGGACGACGCGGCGTAGGGGCATGGAATGTCCCACGCGTTCGCTCAGGCCTCGGCACGAGCAAGGACGACGTCGGCGCGCTGAAGATCGCGCTCGCGCACCAGAAAGACGGAGACGAGGACGCCGGCGAAGGCGATCGCCGCTCCCGCCCAGAACGCGTTCACGAAGCCGTCCGTGAGCGCCGCCGGCAAGGCAGTTCCGCGCGCGACGTGGTCGTCCGTCGTCGAGACGGCGATGGTCGAGAGGAGAGCGATGCCGAGGGCGCCGCCGACTTGCTGTGACGTGTTGATCAGTCCCGAGGCGAGACCGGCCTCCTGTGGCTTCGTTCCCGCGAGGGCAGCGATCGTGATGGGCACGAACGCAAACGGAATCGCCACGCCGAGGATGAGGAAGCCGGGGAAGAGATCCGCCCAGTAGGAGCCGGCGACGGAGACCTGGGTGAAGTACAGGAGGCCGAGGGCGAGCATGCTCATGCCGACCACCAACGTCGGCTTCACGCCTACGCGGTTCACCACCTGCGCGGCGACGTTTGCCCAGATGACGGCCGTGCCTGCGACCGCAAGGTAGCCGAGCCCGGTCCGCAGAGCGCTGAAGTGAAGCACCTGCTGCATGTAGAGAGTGAGCATCAGGAACATGGAGAACAGGGCCGTGCCCATGACGAAGCCGGCCACGTTCGCCGCGGTCAGCGTCTGCAGGCGGAAGATGGAGAAGGGGACGAGCGGCTCCCGCTGCCGCCGCTCCCAGAGGCCGAAGGCCGCGAGCAGGATTGCCGAGACGGCGAAGGCGCCCAAGGTCTTCGCCGAGAGCCACTCCCACTGACGGCCCTGCGTGATCGCGAGGACGAGGAGCATGAGCCCGGACGTGACCAGGACGGCGCCCGGGACGTCATGGCTCTGCCCGCGCGCGTCCCGGCTCTCCGAGAGCAGGACGGGGGCGAGCGCGAGGCCGACCGCGCCGACCGGAATGTTCACGAAGAAGATCCACTCCCAGGAGAGGAGGTCGGTAAGGATGCCGCCCAGGAGGACGCCGGCCGCGGCGCCGAAGCCGCCGACCGCGCCCCACGCGCCGAGCGCGACGTTGCGCTCCCGGCCCTCGGTGAAGGTCGTGGTCAGGATCGAAAGCGCCGAGGGCGTGATCGAGGCTGCGCCCAGCCCCTGGAGCGCTCGGGCGAGGATGAGCGACTCGTCGCTCCACGCCAAACCGCAGAGAAGCGAGCCGACGGAGAAGACGACGAGGCCGCCCATGAAGACGGCTCGGCGCCCGAGGATGTCGGCGAGCCGGCCGCCGAGCAGCAGGAACCCGCCGAAGACGAGAGCGTAGGCGCTGATCACCCACTGGAGGTTCTCCTGCGAGAAGCCGAGATCTACCTGGATCGACGGGAGCGCGACGTTCACGATCGCGACGTCGAGCACCACCATGAACTGCACGGCGCAGAGCAATGCAAGCGCGAACCATTTCGTGTGTGCGGCGTCCTTCACTTCTCTCCTCCTCACGTGGTGTCGTCAGCACGACGAGTGAGAAGAGCGACAGGGGACAGCTAGAGGCCTGATGTGAAACTCCGCCGGGCCGGATGCCGCTCCAGACGCGGCGCCGGCTCAGCACGTTCGCCCGCGACCCGTAGCGCGCTACGCGCCGCGACCGACCGTGGTGCCCGGACGCTTCTCTGTTGTCAAGGCGAGTGCGGGGTCGTGCGTGAGGTGTCGGTAGAAGTGGCGTGCGGGGTGCGCTTGAGGCAGCGGCGCGCCTTGCGGGGAGACTTGCCGCTGGCGAGGAGACGTTCGTGGTAGGCGGCGGTCTCGGCGTGGTGGCGAAGGCGGGCGAGCACCTGGACAGGGCTGTGTCGGGCAAAGGACGCAGGCTTCTATTAGGTCACCGGCCAGTCGCGCGATGCGACGGCGGGAGACAGGTCCGGGAGAAGGCAGCAGTGCCAGCGTGGTCTCGGGTCATCCCGCCGCCGCCTCGCACTTTCAGCCGCCGATCGGACAGCGGCTACCCAATCACGCTACACAGCTTGGTCTGGAGCGCCCCCGACTGCGGCGGGGTTTCCCATCAACCCTCTAGGCACCGGCTTCTGCGAGGCGCCGCTCGAGGAAGCGGCGCTCCGGCTCGGTGTGTGCGAGCTCGAGCGCGCGCTCGTATTCCGCGCGCGCCTCGTCTGCGCGGCCGAGGCGGCGGAGCAGGTCGGCTCGCGTGGAGTGGAGGTACTGGTAGCCGTCCAAGTCGAGCCGGTCGACGAGGGCGAGGCCGGCTTCGGCCCCGTCGAACTCGGCGACGGCGATCGCGCGGTTCAGCTCCACGACCGGCGAGCCGGTCAGGCGGACGAGCTCCCCGTAGAGGGCGGCGATCTCCGGCCAGTCGAGCGGCTCGTCCATATGCAGCGAGGCAATCGCGGCCTGGACGACGTACGCTCCTCCACCTCGCAGCGCGAGCGCACGGTCGAGCGCCTCGCGCCCGCGCGTCATCTTCGCGGCGTCCCAGCACGACCGGTCCTGGTCTGCGAGCAGGACGAGCTCGCCGCCTGCGAACCGGGCGTTGCGGCGCGCGTCCACGAGCAGCATCAGCGCCTGGAGGCCGTGCACCTCCGGCTCGTCCGGCATCAGCTCGGTGAGCGCCGCGCCCAGCCGGAGCGCCTCAGCCGCGAGGTCGACGCGGCCGCCGTAGCCCTCGTTGAAGATGAGGTAGACGACCGCCAGCACCGCAGCCAGCCGCCCAGGCAGGAGGTGCTCAGCCGGGACGCTGAAGGGGATGCCCGCATCTCTGATCTTGCGTTTCGCCCGCGAAAGCCGGCGTTTCATCGTTTCCTCGGGAACCAGGAAGGCGCGCGCGATCTCCTCCGTGGTCAGACCGCCGAGCGCTCGCAACGTCAGGGCGACCTGGGCCTCCAGTGCGAGTGACGGATGGCAGCAGGTGAAGATCAGCTCCAGCCGCTCGTCGGGAAATGTCCTCTCCTCCATCTCGTCCTCCCTGGCCTCGGGCACGTCGAGCAGGCGCGTCTTCTCGGCGAGCGTCCGATCTCGGCGCAGTCGGTCGATCGCGCGGTTGCGGGCGGTGATCGTCAGCCAGGCACCCGGGTTGGGCGGCGTCCCTTCGCTCGGCCAGCGCTGGGCTGCGATCGCGAACGCCTCCTGCGCGGCTTCCTCGGCGAGATCGAAGTCCCCGAGGTAGCCGACCAGGCTGGCGAGGACGCGGCCCCACTCGTCCCGAAAGACCTGCTCGAGCAGCGCTACCTCTCCACCACCGGCCGCACCTCGATCGCGCCTCCCATCCGCGCGGCCGGGAGCCGTGCGGCGAGCTCGAGCGCCGCGTCGAGATCGTCGGCCTCGACGAGGTAGAAGCCGCCGAGGTGCTCCTTCGCGTCCACGAACGGACCATCGGTAATAAGCGTCTCTCCGTCCTGGACGCGCACCGTGGTCGCGGTCTCGACCGGCTGCAGTCGCTGGGAGGCGATGACGCCGGGAGACTGCCGAACGGCCTCGTACTCGGCGACGATCGCCTCCTGCTCGTCCGCAGGAAGCCGCTCGAACTCAGCCGTCAAGGGGCCCGGATAGATCTGAAGCAGGTACTTCATGGTGTCCTCCTCTGGAGCGGGCTCTCGCCTCTACGACGAACGTACACCGAGCGAGGGGACAACCCGGGACGCGTCCTCGCTCTCGAGCCACTCCTCGAAGGTCGGACCGGCGAGAATGGCATGCGGCCCGGGCAGCAGCGCACCCTGCTCGTAGAGGTCGTGGTCGGGATCGGCTGGATTGGTGACGCCTTCGATTCGGATCGGGGCGCCGCGACGGACGGCGAGCAGTCTCGCCATCTCGACGAGGCTTTCCTCGCGTGGACCGGCGATCTCCCGGATCGGCGCCGTGCCGGCTCCTGCGGGCGCCGGGTCGGGCACGGTAGCGAGCTCGGCGACCGCCTCGGCAACGGTGCGCGCGGCGACGAGCTGCGTTCGGAAGTTCGGCAGGTAGCTGACTCCGTCCTGTGTGCCCCAGTCGACGAGCTCCGGCACGAACTCGTGGAACTGCGCCGCGCGCAAGATCCGCACCGGGATGGGGTCGGCCAGCATCGCCTGTTCGTGGGCCCTCTTGGCGGCGAGGAAGCCCGCGGTAAAGCGGTCGATGCCGATGATCGAGGCGACGACGATCCGCTGCACACCGGCCTTCGCGCCGAGCTCCTGCAGGTTGCGCGCTGCGGTCGTGAAGAACGCCGTCGCGGCCTCCTCCTCGGGCGAAGGCTGCGTGGCCGCGTCGATGATGGTTTCCACGCCGGCGAGTGCTTCCGCCAGGCCCTCCCTGGTAATCACGTCGACGCCGAGGGAGCGGGAGATCGCGACGACGTCGTGCCCCGTTTCGTCGAGCACGTCGACGACATGCCGGCCGACTCTCCCGGTCGCACCTGTGACTGCGATCCTTCCGCGTGCGTCCATCATTGAGCTCCTTCGTTGGTTGCCTTCCCGGTGACGACGAACGAGAAGGGCTCGAGGGGACACTTAGGAGCCGGACGTCGATCCCGCGGCGAGCTCCCTTCTAATGCGAGCTCAGCGGTTCCAGGGCAGCTCGCCCCAGCGGTCGGGGCGACCAAGCCGCCAGTGCGGGAAGGGCGAATACGCCTCCTGAGGCGAAGGCGTGTCCCGCTCGGCGCCGGCGCCGTGTCCGAGCGCGACCTCGTTGCGTGGGTAGAGGATCGTCTCGTCCTCGGTGCGCGCGCCGACCATCAGGACCACGCACGGAGCGTCACCGGCACCGACGAACGAGTGGGTCGTGTCGGGTGCGCAGTGGAAGAAGTCCCAGGCGCGCAACCGCCGCTCCTCGCCTTCGACGATTAGCAGGCACTCGCCGCTCAAGACGAGGAAGTCCTCCTGATTGGACTCGCGGTGGTACATGGTGCTGGGCTTTCCCGGCTCCAGGACGTGGAGCTTGAAGCCGACCTGTGGGTGCTGCTGCACCTCGAGATCCGGCCGTGCTCTGACGAGGCGGTGGTCGGCCTCGAGGGTGCAGCGCGCGCCGAAGTCGTCGTTGTGCATCCACGCTGCGTCGCGGACGTTGAGGACGAACCAGCCGTCCCCCTGCGGGACGAGCCCGGCGCCGGCGTCGACGAGGCGTGCTTCCTCGGCCACGCCCGGAGCGTACTCGGATGCCACGGATCGAGTAGCACCTCACCGGCTCCCATCGGTTGCGGCCGGCTCCATGGCGCGGCCTGAGAGATCACAGGCGGCTTCGACGCAGCACGGCAGGAGCGACAAACCGCGGGACTCAAGCGGGTAATCCATCACTCGGATCTACTCGTAAGACGTTGCGACCGTGTACGAGAGGGGGTGAAGAGTGAAGTCGCGTGCCCTGAGACGACGTCGCAGCATCCTCGCGATGGGAGCGGGAGCATCCATGGTTGCCTTGCTCGCGCCGATCGCCAGCGCCGCCGCCATCTACTGCGGCGGTGGCCGTGGGCCGACTGCCGAAATGGCGATCCAGACCGCCATATGGGACGCCCAGAGCTCCGCAGAGGGTGACGGGCTGTTCACGTGCACTCTGGCCGACGAACCCAAGGTGGCGTTCATCCAGAACGACGCATACGGTGGCTCCTTCTGGAGGGCGAGCGTGAACATGTCCTGCAGCTGACGCCGGTTGCGGGCGGCACCGGACACGGTGCCGCCCGCGGCTTCCTCCTGCCCCGTGGTCACGGCCGGCGGGCGATGTAGACGCCGGCGACGCAGAGCGCGCCGCCGACGACGGCGAGTCTCGGCGGCGTCTCGCCGAGCAGCACCCAGCCGAGGACGATGGCGACGACCGGGATCAGATAGGCGAGCGAGGCCAGGCGCCCTGCGGTCATGCGCCGCAGGGCAAACGACCAGGTGGCGAAGCCGAGCGCCGTGGGCGCGAGCCCAAGGTAGACGATCCAGCCGATCCCGCTCGCGCCGGCGTCGTCGAGCTCGCCGACGAGTGTCGGCGCGAACGGCAGGCAGACAATCGTGGCGGCGGCGCAGCCCAGCCAGGTCAGCTGCAACGGCGAGACGCGGGCCAGCACCGGCTTCTGGATCACGACCGCCGTCGCGTAGGCAGAGGCGGCGAGGAGCAGGAGTGCGATCCCGACCCCGTTGCGCGAGCCGCCCTGTGAGTTCCCGAGCCCGATTAGCACCACCCCGGCGAGCGCGACCCCGCAGCCGGCGAAGAGCCAGCGCGGGAAGCCCTCTTTGAGGAAGATCCCGGCCAGGACCGCGATCAGGATCGGCCCGGTATTGATCAGCATGGCCGCCGTTCCAGCATCGACGCGCCGCTCTGCCTCGTTCAAGGTAAAGCTGTAGACGCCGAGGAACAGCACGCCGAAGGCCGCGATCAGAAGCAGGTCGCGCCGGCGAGGGAGCGGCTCACGCCAGATCGCCGCTGCGAGCCCGAGCACGACCAGGCTGACGAGCAACCTGCCTAGGGCCACAGACCCCGGGGAGATCGACTTCCCAAGATCGCGGATGGCGACGAACGCCGACCCCCAGAGCATCACGGTCACCAGTCCTGCCACGACCGCGGCGGCGTCCGTGCGCGTCTCGGCCGGCCTCGCGGCAGCCTGTTCCGTCCTCATCGCACGTCCGTGGCGACCGGCGCCGCGCCACTACGCGAAATTGTTATAGTACAAGTGTGACACTTCATCTAGTACAAAGTATCGAACACGGTGCCGGCGCCGCAAGGATCTCGTCGGTGGTCGAGGCTGAGGTCGCAGACGGGCGGCTGCCTCCAGCAACGAAGCTCCCTCCGGTGCGCGAGTTGGCCGCGGCTCTCGAGGTGAGCCCGGCAACCGTCGCGGCGGCCTATCGCGAGCTGAGGCAGCGCGGCTTCGTCGTCACCGACGGGGCGCGGGGGACTTCGGTGGCGCCGGCGCCGCCTGTACGCGTCAAGCGTGTCTCGCAGCTGCCGACTGGCGTCCGCGACCTCTCGAGCGGCAACCCTGACCCGCGGCTGTTGCCATCCCTGACCGATGTCCTCACGCGGCTCGAGCCGGATCACCGGCTCTATGGCGTTCCCGCCAAGCTGCCGGAGCTCGCGTCGCTCGCCGCAGACGGCTTCGCGGCAGACGACATTCGCGGCGACATCGCCATCACCGGAGGCGCGATGGACGCGATCGAACGCGCGCTGCAGACGGAGCTTCGCTTGGGAGACCGACTCGTCGTCGAAGACCCGAGCTGGCCGCGGATCGCCGATCTCGTGCGTTCGCTCGGCTTGGTGGTCGAGCCGGTCCCCGTCGACGACCGCGGTCTCGACCCCCACCTGCTCGATGCCGCGCTGCGGCGGGGCGCGCGGGCGGTGATCACGACGCCGCGGGGACAGAACCCCTCGAGCGCCGCGACGGACACCGCACGCGGGCGCGCACTTCGTGCCGTCCACGCGCGCTACCCGGACGTCCTCGTCATCGAGGACGACTACGTCGCGGGCGTCGGCGGTGCGAAGTACATACCTGTCCACCGGCCGAAGGGCCGCTGGGCCGTCGTGCGCTCGCTGTCGAAAGTACTTGGGCCGGATCTGCGGCTCGCGCTCGTCGCCGGCGACGCCCTGACGATCTCCCGGCTGGAGGGACGGCAGCGCCTCGGTCCTGGCTGGATCAGCTGCATCCTCCAGCAGACCGCCGCGCTCTTGCTGAAGGACGGCGCCACGGCGCGGCTGCTCGCGCGGGCCGAGCAGACGTACACCGAGCGGCGTCAAGCGCTCGTCGGGGCACTGGCCGCGCGCGGCGTCGCAGCAGCCGGCCACTCGGGCCTCGGCGTCTGGGTGCCGCTCAGCGACGAGGCGGCGGCCGTTCGCGAGCTTCTCGTCGCGGGCTGGGCCGTCAGTCCGGGCGAGCGGTTCCGCTTCAGCAGTTCTCCGGGCATTCGCATCACGACCGCCAACCTCGAGCCTGACGACGCCGAGCTCCTCGCAAATGCTGTCGCCGGCCTCGGCCACTCGGCGGGAAGCACCTACACCGCGTGACCTGCGGGCGCGCCCTCCCCGAGGACGAAGGCGGCCGGCCGATCGGCGGGCCGCCAGCCTCGTCCCGCTAGGCGGGAGCGGCGACGCCCTGCTGCTCGAGCAGCGTCCGGACCTGCTGGACGGCGACGTCGGCGTCGACAACCGCGCGGATCTGGATCTCCGAGCTGTAGGAAAACGGATGCTCCCTGTTGATGCGGCTCAGTGTCTCCAGATCGGGCACGTTGACGAGACCAAAGCCGCCCTTGTCTGCGAACCAACCGTACGCTTCGAGGGACTCGCGGTTGCGGTCGTACCACTCACGCTCCGCAGCGAGCATGCCGGGGAGCTCCTCTAGTGGAGCCGGGGACTTGGGTGTCGAAAATGACGAGGAAGCGCATCGCTTCACCTCCATCTGAGACGGTGGATATGGACACGGTGCGCGTCGCCGGGTACGGAAGTTCAGCCGAGGCCGTTCGCGAGTGCGTAGGCGGTCGCGATGGAGGTCAGTTCGAGTGACCTAGCTTTACGGACGATTTCAAGCGACTGTCGCTCTAGCCGAACGGCACGGCCGCGGCGCGTTCAGTCGGTAGCCCCGCCGCGACCCACTCCGCCTTGCCTTCGTGGTAGTCGCGAACGTTCGAGTAGCCGAGCCGGCGCAGGCGCCTGGTCGCGATCGCGGAGTTCTTGCAGGGGCCGCTGGCGCAATAGACGACGATCTGCGGGTCCTTGTCCGGCAGGAGCTTGGGCGCCAGCTCGTCGACTTCCTCGTGCGGGATGTTGATCGCACCGGGCAGATGGGCGGCCTCGTAGTACATCGGCCCCAGTGCCTCAACCAGCGTCAGCTGCTCCCGCGCGTCGAGCTTGGCTCGCAGCACCTCGAGGGTGATCGTGTTCTCCATCGTTCTCCCTTCCGCCGCACCGAGGAGGGCGGCCACAGATATTTTCCTCGGCAACTACTTAGGGCAAACAGTTGCCGCCGAAATGATTTCGCTGGCAAACTGCGGACATGGCCACCAGGATTCCGGAGCCGCATCTCGATGCCTGGCGCGCCCTCTTGAACGCCCACGCCGCCCTGACCGAGAGCGTCGAACGGG
>JBOHAB010000079.1:0-11356 GCA_050697655.1 Gaiellaceae bacterium | reverse complement strand
CTGGCCGGCGCTCCTGCTCGGCGCGGGGCTGGAGGTTCCGAAGCAGCTGTTCGTCCACGGGTACCTGCTGATGGACGAGCGGAAGATGTCCAAGTCGGTGGGGAACGTCATCGATCCGCTCGATCTCATCGATGTCTACGGCGTCGACCCGGTGCGTTTCTACCTCTTCCGCGTGGCCACGTTCGGGCAGGACGGAAGCATCTCGCTCGAAGGCCTGCACGATCGGTACGAGCGCGAGCTGGGCAACGAGCTCGGCAACCTCCTCTCGCGCACGACGGCGATGATCGCTCGCTATCGGCACGGAGAGCTCAAGCCGGCTCCGGTCTCCGAGCAGCGGAGGGCGGAGCTTGCCGGAGCCCATGACGAGGTCGCTGCCCGCCTGGATGCGTTCGACCTCACCGGAGCGCTCGAGCTCGTGTGGGAGCTGGTGCGGGGCCTGAACCGCCGGGTGGAGGAGGCGGCGCCGTGGGAGCTCGCCAAGGACGAGGCGCGCGGAGACGAGCTCGATCGGGTGCTGCACGAGCTGGCGGACAGCCTGCGGGCGGTCGCAGTCGCCCTGGCCTCGTTCGTCCCGAGCACCTCCAAGCAGATTCTCGCGGCGCTAGGTCAGCCGATCGACCTGGCCTGGGAAGGAGTAGCCGCCGGGAGGACGGTGGCGGCGAGCGGGATCGGGCCGGCCGAGCCGCTCTTCCCGCGCGTCGACGCTCCGACAGCGGCGGCGTGAAAGCGGGCAGCCCGCGGCGAAGCTGGGAACGATGATCGACACGCACGCACACCTCGACGCGTTCGAGGATGCGGGCGCGGTGATCGAACGCGCGAACGCGGCCGGGGTCACACGGGTGATCACGATCGGAACCAGCATCGCGTCCTGCCGAGCCTCCCTGGCGCTCTGCGAGGAGCACGCGGGCGTGTTCGCGGCGCTCGGGCTCCACCCGCACGAGGCCGGGTCCGTCGGCGAGCGCGAGGTGGACGAGTTGCGCGACCTTCTCGCGCACCCGAAGGCGGTAGCAGTCGGGGAGACGGGGCTCGATCACTACCGCGACCTCGCGCCGCGTCAACGGCAGGCGTGGGCGTTCCGTGCCCAGGCGGCGCTCGCGGCCGAGACAGGCAAGCCGCTCGTCGTCCACACGCGGGCGGCCGAGGCGGAAACGGTCGCGACGTTGCGAGCGCTGCCGGCGGATCTCCCCGTCGTGCTCCACTGCTTCTCGTCGGCTAGCTTGCTCGAGCCGGCTCTCGAGCAGGGTTGGTACGTGTCGTTCGCAGGCAACGTCACGTACCCGAAGGCGCCGGAGCTCCGCTGGGCGGCGGCGCGGGTTTCCGCGGAGCGACTGCTCGCGGAGACCGACTGTCCGTATCTCTCCCCGCAACCGGTGCGCGGCAGGCGTAACGAGCCGTCCTTCGTCCGTCACACCGTCGCCGTCCTCGCCAAGACCCGTGGTGAGGACGCTCCCTCGCTCGAGCAGCAGATCGAGCGGAACGCCGCCGCGCTCTTCGCCTTGCCGTGAGCATCCGGCCAAAACGAGCGCTGGGCCAGCACTGGCTCGTCGACGAGAACATCCTGCACGTGATCGGCAGGCTGGGCGAGCTCGACGATGACGACGTCGTGCTCGAGATCGGCCCCGGCCTCGGCGTTTTGACGACCTATCTGGCCGATCGTGTCCGCCTCGTGCACGCGATCGAAGTCGACCGTGCGCTCGAGGGAACGCTGCGTGAGCGGCTCGCCGAGCGGGACAACGTCGACCTTGTGTTCGGCGACGCGCTCCAGCTTCTGGACGCCGGCCTGGAGCCGCCGCCGGACAAGCTCGTCGCCAACCTCCCGTACAACGTCGCCACGCCTGTCGTCCTCGAGAGCGTCGCGGCGTTGCCGACGGTCGAGCTCTGGTGCGTGATGGTTCAACGCGAGGTCGCCGATCGCTTCTTCGCCGCGCCCGGGACGAAGGACTACGGCGCCGTCTCGGTTGTCCTCCAGCTCGCCGCCGAGCGAACCGGCTTCCATCCGGTGGCGCGAACGTGCTTTCGACCGCCGCCGAACGTGGACTCGGCGCTCGTCGCCTTCCACCGCACGCGGCCCTGGAGCTCCGAGCTCGAGCGGGTCAGACGACTGGCCCAGGCCGCGTTCGCGCATCGGCGAAAGACCCTCGCCAACTCGCTCGACCTCGCTGGCTTCGTCGACCGCGAGCGCGCTGCCGCCGCTCTCGCCGAGCTCGGCCGGGACTCGGGGGTGCGCGCCGAGGCGCTGACGCCGGGAGAGCTTCTCCGGCTCTCGGAGCTACTCGCGTGAGGCCCCAGCGCGCAGTCGCAGCCGCGAAGATCAACCTGGCGCTCGTCGTCGGCGCGCGGCGCGACGACGGCCTGCACGAGGTGGCCACGGTTCTGCAGCGGATCGACCTCTGCGACCGCATCGAGCTCGATCCAGCCGACGGGCTCGCGATCGAAGGCTTCCCTAAGGACACGATCGTCGGCCGAGCTCTTCTCCTGCTTGCGGACGAGGCGGGAACCGGAGCGGCCTGGCGCGTCCGCATCGCGAAGGAGATCCCCGTGTCCGCCGGCCTGGGAGGAGGAAGCGCCGACGCGGCCACGGCCCTGCGGCTGGCCAACCGGACGCTCCCACAGCCGCTCTCGCCGGAGCGGTTGCACGTTCTCGCCGCCTCTCTCGGCGCCGACGTCCCGTTCTTCCTCGAACCGGGCCCGAAGCTGGCCGAGGGCACGGGCGACCGCCTGAGGCCGCTCGAGCTGCCCCAGGACTTCTGGATCGTGCTCGCCTTGCCGCGCGAGCTCGAGAAGGGGTCGACGGGCGAGGTGTACGCGCGCTTCGACGCGCTCGGCGGCGGCCCGGAGTTTCGCGCGCGCAAGGACGAGCTGCTCCGCTCGCTGGCCGGCGTGGAGCGGCCGGCTGACCTCGCGGCGCTGCCGCCGAATGACCTTGCCGAGGCCAGCGGAGCGGGTTCGCTCGCGACGGATCTCCGTGCCGCAGGCGCCTTCCGGGCCGACGTGAGCGGGGCCGGTCCGGCCGTCTACGGTCTCTTCGAGACCCGGCGGGAAGCACGTGCGACGGCGCGCCGGCTCGGTCGCCGGGGTCGCGTCTGGGTCGCCGCACCCGTTTGGTAACGTCGGCCGCGTGACGACCTCGCCCGTTATCGAGACCCGTGAGAGCAGCCAAGGACAGTGGCTGCGCGAGCGAAGGCTTCGCATCGCGCTCCTGATCGGGCTGGTGGAGAGCCTGCTCGTGGTCTGGGGCGGGCTCGGCTGGTTCTGGGTACTCGCGTTCGCCGCGGCCGCGGCCGCGCTCTACATCTTCGTCGCGCGCGGCGTGCGCTTCCACGCTCTCCGTGAGATTTCCTGGATCCTGGCGGCGTCGCAGCTGATCGCGGTCCTCGTCCCGGTGCTCTGGGAGGTCGCCAAGGCTCTCGCCATCGTCATCCTCGTCGTGATGGCGGCGCTCCTCCTCGTGATGCTGCTCATGGATCGCCGGTAGGAGCCGGGCCTATACTCGGTCCGCGGTGGGGCGTAGCCAAGTGGTAAGGCAACGGGTTTTGGTCCCGTGACCGGAGGTTCGAATCCTCCCGCCCCAGCCATGAGTCTCTCGTGACCGACACACCCCTCGCAGCGGTAGTGATGGCCGCCGGCCTGGGCACGCGCATGCATTCGAGCCGGCCGAAGCACCTGCACGAGCTGCTCGGGCGCCGGCTCGTCGACTGGGCGATCGCCGCGGCGGAGGAGCTCGAGCCGAGCCCGCTCGTCGTCGTCACCTCACCCGGGACGATCTCGGCGCTCGAGGGCACGGTGCCGGACGGTGTCGAGCTGGCCGTCCAGGAGGCGCCCCGCGGGACCGGCGATGCCGTCGCCTCGGCCCGCCCGGCGCTCGCAGCTTTTGCGGGCGACGTCGTCGTCATGGCGGGGGACTCCCCGCTCCTCTCGAGTGCGGTCCTCCGACGGCTCCTGGACGAGCACAGGAGGGCGAGCGCCGCGGCGACGGTGCTCTCCTTCGAGCCCGACGACCCGGGGCCCTACGGACGCATCGTCCGCGACGAGTCGGGCCGGCTTCGGGAGGTCGTCGAGGCGCGCGACGCGAGCGCGGAGCAGCTCGCGATTCGCGAGGTGAACTCCTCCGTCTACGTCTTCGCCGCCGACGCGCTCTGGGAAGGACTCGCCCAGCTCGACACCCACAACGTCCAGGGCGAGCTCTATCTCACCGACGCCGTGCGGCACCTGGTGGATGACGGCCGGGCAGTTGCCGTGTACCGTGCGGAGGACCCCCGTGTCGGCGAAGGCGTGAACACCCGGGCCGATCTCGCAGCTGCCGGCGCGCAGCTCCGCGCCGAGATCGTCGCAGGGCACCTGGAGGCAGGGGTCACCGTCGTCGATCCCGCGACGACGTGGATCGAGCCCGACGTCGAGATCGAGCCGGACGCGGTCATCCACCCCTTCACGGTCCTGCGCGGCCGGACAGTCGTTCGCCGCGGGGCGGAGATCGGCCCCCACGCCGTCGTCGTCGACGCCGAGGTCGGAGAGGGGGCGCTCGTGGGGCCGTTCTGTTACCTTCGGCCTGGAACGGCGCTCGCCGCGCAGGCCAAGGCTGGAACCTTCGTGGAGCTCAAGAACGCTCACATCGGCGAGGGCACGAAGGTGCCGCATCTCTCCTACCTCGGCGACGCCGAGGTCGGCGAGGGAACGAACGTCGGCGCCGGCACGATCACCGCCAACCTCTCCCACGAGCCGGGGCGCGAGAAGGGACGCACGACGATCGGCCGGAACGTCAGGACCGGCATTCACAATGGTCTCGAGGCTCCTGTGACGATCGGAGACGGCGCATGGATCGGCGGCGGCTCGTACATCACCGAGGATGTCCCGCCCGACTCGCTTGCGATCGCGCGGGCCAGACAGGTCACCAAGGAGGGCCACCTGCGTGGAAAGCGGAACGACTGAGCTGTCGCTTCCGGGCCTCGACGTGACGCCCGAGCACACGCCGCAGGCGCACGGGGAGCGCGGCCGCTGGATCGAGCGTGGGCCATCCGGCAAGCTCATGCTCTTCGCGGGGCGCTCGCATCCCGTCCTCGCGCAGAAGATCGCCGACCAGCTGAACATCGAGCTCGGCGACGTCAAGCTGAAGACCTTCGCCAACGGCGAGACGTACTGCCGCTACAAGGAGTCGATCCGCGGCGCCGACGTCTTCATCGTCCAGACGTGCTTCGGGCGGGCGACGAACGACTTCCTGTGGGAGCTCCAGATCATGATCCAGGCGGCCAAGCTCGCCTCGGCCAACCGGATCACCGCGATCATGCCGTGGTTTCCCTACTCGCGGCAGGACAAGAAGTCTGCGCCGCGAGAGCCGATCACGGCGAAGCTCCTCGCCGACGTCCTCGACGCTGCCGGCGCCGACCGCGTCCTCACCATGGATCTCCATGCCGGCCAGATCCAGGGCTTCTTCCGGATCCCGGTCGACCACATGACGGCGCTGCCTCTCTTCGCCCGCTACTACCGGGAGACGCTCGGGCTCCACGGCGAAGGCGTGGTGGCGGTCTCACCCGACCCGGGCAGGGCCAAGATGGCGACGAAGTTCGCGCAGATGCTCGACGCCGACTTCGCCCTCATGAACAAGGAGCGCCCGGCACACGACGTCGCCTCGGTCACCGAGGTGGTCGGCGATGTCAAGGGCAAGGTGGCGATCATGAGCGACGACATCATCGTCACCGGCGGGACGCTCATCGCCGGGGCGCAGGCGCTCCTCGACGCGGGCGCGACGAAGGTCTACGCCTGCGCGACGCACGGGCTCTTCCCCGGGGACTCGCTGGAGAAGCTCGCGGCCTCCCAGCTGACCGGGCTGGCGGTGACCGACACGGTCCCGGTGCCCGAGCTCGACCGGCCCGAAAAGCTGACGGTGCTCACGATCTCCGGCATCCTCGCGGAGACGATCGAGAACGTCTTCGCTGACGAGTCGGTCTCGGCCATCTTCGCGGGCGAGAACCAGCTGTTCTAGAAGCTTCGGCGAGGCGTGGTCGGCGCCTCCCGGTGCGGCCCGGTTGTGCCGCTCAGCTACACTTGCCCGCCGAAATGGCCGGTGAGCGGATCAAGCTGGGCGTGAAGCCACGCGAGGAGGCGGGCAGCGCGGTCGCGCGGCGGCTGCGCGCCGACGGGCTCATTCCCGGTGTTCTCTACGGCGCCGGCCAGAACGCCTACCCGTTCGCGGTCGAGGAGCGCGAGCTTCGGCGCGTGCTCACAGGGGAGCACGGCCTGCATGCGATCCTCGACGTCGTCTTCGACGGCCAGAAGACCGCACATCATGCAGTGCTCAAGGACTACCAGCTCGATCCCGTACGGCCCCGGCTGCTCCATGTCGACCTGCACGAGGTCCGGCTCGACCAGGTGATTCAGACCCAGGTCGCGCTCGAGCCCACGGGCGAGTCGGCGGGCGTGAAGGAGGGCGGCGTGCTCACGCTCGTCCTGCGCGAGATCAACGTCGAGGCGCTGCCGATGGAGGTTCCCGACCGGCTCGAGCTCGACATCTCCGCCATGACCATCGGGGACAGCCTGCGGATCGCGGACATCGTCGCGCCGTCCGGCGTGAAGCTTCTCGACGACCCGGATTCCGTAGTGGTGACCGTGACGCCCCCGACGAAGGTCGAGGAGCCCGAAGTGGTCGAGGAGGAGCTGGAGGGCGAGGAGCTCCTCGAGGGCGAAGAGGCTCCGGAGGCCGAGGGCGAGGCCGAAGCCGAGGGCGAGAGCTCCGGCGACGAAGAGCCCGGCGAAGGCTAGGTCAGCCGCATGCGCCTCTTTCGTCGAGGCGCGCCCGCCTCGACGCTCGACCTGCTGGTCGCGGGTCTCGGAAACCCGGGTCGCGAATATGCGCGGACCCGCCACAACGTCGGCAGCATGGTCTGCGACGAGCTCTCCGGGCGCCGTGCGGGCTCGTACCGTTCGAAGTTCTCCGGCGAGATCGCGGAGCTTCGCCTCGACTCGAGCCGCGTCGCGCTGCTCAAGCCGCAGACGTTCATGAACGAGTCGGGGCGATCGGTCCAGGCTGCCGTCCGCTTCTTCAAGCTGCCGGCGGAGCGGCTGCTGGTCGTCCACGACGAGGTGGACCTCGAGCTGGGCCGGCTCCAGGCGAGGATGGGCGGCGGACTGGCCGGGCACAACGGGCTTCGCTCGGTCGCGCAGCACCTGGGCACCCCTGAGTTCATGCGCCTCCGGATCGGCGTGGGTCGGCCGGAGCGCGGCGACCCGCGACCGGTCGCGGACTGGGTGCTGACGCCGTTCCCGCCGGAGGTCGACGTCGAGAGCCTCGTGACTCGCGCCGCCGACGCTGTGGAAGCGACCGTGCGGCACGGTCTCGAGGAGGCCCAGTTGCGCTTCAACGAGTGGCCGTAAGGATCCGGCGCGGCGTCGGCACACTCTTTGCCCGCTACTGCGCGCAAGTCGCGCCACCGTCCAGGCTAGGCTGATCTCAGGGGGCCTCGCGGCCCCTCCCAGGGGGTTCGAGCCGAGGAAAGCGCCGACGCCCGTGCGGTGAGATGGAGCGGCCGTCAGGCGGTCAGCCCGCGCGGGATGTGCTCCTCGGTGATTCGCACCCGAACGGCGAGCCCGCCTGCCGGCGCCCGGCCATACTCGACACGCAGGGCCTCCGGAGGCACGTTCGCGAGAGCGTCGGCGTGCCGCTCGCGCCACGCCCTGAACGCCTCGGCCGCCCCCGGCGGCTCGAACGACGCCACCAGCCGCGGGCGCGTTCCGATGGGGAGAAGCTCGCCGGCCACGGGGCAATCGTACGGTGTTGGCAGGCGGCTACGATGACCCCCGCGGAACGGCGCGTTCCGCCTCTCGTCATGGACCGGCCGGCCACAGCCGCACAACCGGCGCTCGCGCCGATCGCCCGCCAGCTCGCGCAGGGCGAGCGCCTGCACGAGTTCCTGGCCGAGCCGGGAGCGGCACGGGTGTCTGAGCCGCTCCTTCCTCTCTTTCTCGCCGCGCTCCACGAGGCTCGCGGCGGGCAGCTGGTCTGCGTCCTGCCGGACGACGCGCAGGCGCGCGACGCCGCTGAGGGGGCGGGCTGGTACCTGGGTGAAGGTCGGGTCGGCCTCTTCGCCTCGCGCGGGGTGCGCTGGGGAAGCGCGCTCGACCCACCGCCGCATCTCGTGGGCGAGCGGGCGCGGGCCCTGGAGGTGCTCGAGGCCGGCGGGCTTGTCTGCGCATCCGCGCTCGGGCTCGCCGAGGGCGCTCCTCCAGCGGACACCCGGCCGGAGCCGGTCGTCCTCCGGGTCGGGGACGAGCCCGGGGCGGAGGCGCTCGCAGAGAGGCTCGCTCTCGCGGGCTACGAGCGCGTTCCGCAGGCCGAGGAGCGAGGGCAGTTTGCGGTTCGAGGCGGGCTCGTCGACGTCTTCCCCTCCACCGGGCGCGAGCCGGTGCGCCTGGAGCTCTACGGGGACGAGATCGAGTCGCTGCGTGCGTTCTCGCCGTTCACGCAGCGCACGTTGCACGCGCTGGAGGAGGCGACCGTCTATCCGGCCGCCGAGCGTCGACTCGACCAGGTCGAGGCGACATTTTCAGACGAGGGAGAAGGGGCGCCCGTCCCTGACGATCTCGTCCCGCCGCTCCCGGCGCCCGACCTTGTCTGGGAGGCCGACGAGGCGGAGCGGGCGGTGCGCGAGGAGCTCGGGATCGAGCTCGAGCTCGGGGCTGCGATTCGACTGTCGCCGCTCCCTGCGGGTCAGCGCCATGCCTTCGAGGCGCAGCGGCCTGCCGTCGCCGCGCGCGGGCTCGCCGAGGCAGAGCGCGACCTGCTCGCGTACGTCCGCGCCGGGAATCGGGTAGTCGTCACCTTCGCGCACCGGGGAGAAGCGCTGCGGACGAAGGGGCTGCTGAGGCGGCTGGACGCCGTCGTGCTCGAGGCCGGCGACGAGCTGCCGGACCAGCCCGGGCTCGTCTTTGCAGTCTCTCCCGCTCGCCGCGGCTTCGTGCTGCGCGACCTCGACCTGATCCTGCTGCCCGACACGCAGGTGTTCCGCAAGCGTCCGCCGCGGGCGGACGTCAGAGTCGGGCGGGCCCTCCAGAGCTTCGCCGACCTCCGCACCGGCGACCACGTCGTTCACGAGGATCACGGCGTCGGCAAGCTGCTCGGCTTCGAGACGAAGACCGTCGCCGGCGTCACGCGCGACTACCTCTTCCTCGCCTTCAAGGGCGACGACCGCCTCTACGTTCCCCACGAGCAGATTGCCAAGGTCTCGCGCTACGTCGGCGCGAACGGGCACGCGCCTGCCCTTTCCCGGCTCGGCGGGAAAGCCTGGCAGACGATCAAGAACCGCGCGCGGGCGGGGGCGCAGGCGCTGGCCGGCGAGCTGCTCGTCCTCTACGCACGGCGGCAGCATGCGGAAGGAGTCGCCTTCGAGACGGACACCGAGCTCGTCGAGCAGCTCGAGGCGAGCTTCGCCTACGAGGAGACGCCGGACCAGCAGCAGGCGATCGAGGTCGTCAAGGAGGATCTCGAGGCGCCGCGGCCGATGGATCGGCTCGTGTGCGGCGACGTCGGCTACGGCAAGACCGAGGTGGCCGTGCGCGCCGCCTTCATCGCGGTGGCCAACGGCGCCCAGGCGCTCGTCCTCGCCCCGACCACGATCCTCGCGCAGCAGCACTGGAACACCTTCCGGGAGCGCTATCGCGACCTGCCCGTGACCGTCGAGATGGTCAGCCGCTTTCGCAAGCCCGGGGACGTCAAGCGCGTGCTCGCGGACTTCGCCGAGGGCAAGGTCGACGTCCTCATCGGCACGCACCGGGTTCTCTCCCGCGACGTCGCCGCGAAGAACCTCGGGCTCGTCGTCGTCGACGAGGAGCAGCGCTTCGGGGTCGCCCAGAAAGAGCTGCTCCGCCGGCTGCGGCTCGAGCTCGACGTGCTGGCGCTCTCGGCCACCCCCATCCCGCGGACGCTGCACATGTCCCTCGCCGGGCTCCGGGACATCAGCGTGATCGAGACTCCGCCCGTGGGTCGCCGGCCGATTCGCACCCATGTCGGCGAGTACGAGGAGGAGCTGGTCCGCGAGGCGCTTCTCCGCGAGCACGAGCGCGGCGGCCAGTCGTTCTACCTCCACAACCGCGTCGAGACGATCGAGGAGGCGGCCGAGCACCTCCGCCAGCTCTGCCCCGAGCTCCGTCTCCTGGTTGCCCATGGCCAGATGCCGGAGCGGGAGCTCGAGGGGCACATGCGCTCGTTCCTCGCCGGTGACGCGGACGTGCTCGTCTCGACCACCATCATCGAGTCCGGGCTCGACATCCCGCAGGCGAACACCCTCGTCGTCGAGCGGGCCGACACGCTCGGGCTGGCGCAGCTGTACCAGATTCGCGGGCGGGTGGGGAGAAGCGACGTTCCGGCCCACGCGTACCTCTTCTATCCGGACGGACGAGAGCTGCCGGCGGAGGCCCGGGCGCGGCTCGCGACGCTCGCCGACCACACCGAGCTCGGGAGCGGCTTTGCGATTGCGATGCGCGATCTCGAGATCCGCGGCGCCGGCAACCTCCTGGGCGCCGAGCAGTCCGGCCACGTCGCCGCAATCGGCTTCGAGCTCTACGTGGAGCTCCTGAGCGAGGCGGTAGCGGAGCTCGGCGGCGCCCGGCGCCCCGTCGCGCGACCGGTGCGGGTCGACGCCCAGGTCGACGCCTACGTCCCGACCGACTACATGCCCGCCGAGGCGCAGAAGATCGACCTGCACCGGCGACTCGCGCTGGCCGAGTCGGAGGACGAGCTGCGCGAGCTCCGCGTTGCCACCGAGGACCGCTTCGGGCCGCTGCCCGAGCCCGTGGAGAGCCTCTTCGCCATCCAGGACGCCAAGCTGAAGCTGGCGCGAATCGGCGCCGACTACCTGGTCTTCCGGGGCGGCCGCGCCGTCGTCGGGCCGCTCGTGCTCGGCTCGGCCGAGCTGCGCGAACTGCGCTCGTCGGCCCCGATCGCCGTCTACTCGAGCGCGAAGCGCGAGGTGACCCAGCGGGGCGAACGGTTCCCCGAAGCGGTCGCGCTTGTCGATGCTATCCTCGATCTACGGCTTTCGGCCTAGCCTGTACGTCCATGCGCCTTTCCACTCGTCTCATCGCCCTACTCGCTGCGCTCGCCCTCGGCCTCGCCGCCTCCGCTTGCGGGGGCGGGGACGACGAGAGCCAGACGCCCGACGTCCCGGCTGAAGCGATCGCCGTCGTCGGTGATCGCGAGATCCCGAAGTCCGAGTACGACCGCCTGCTCAAGCAGGCCGAAGCAACGTACAAGGCGCGGCAGCAAGAGTTTCCCGAGGCGGGAACACCCGAGTTCGCGCAGCTTCGAAACGCGATCGTCACCAGCCTCGTGGAGCAGGCCCAGTTCGAGATCGCCGCCGAGGAGCTCGGC
>JBOHAB010000078.1:0-11407 GCA_050697655.1 Gaiellaceae bacterium | reverse complement strand
AGAGCGACTCGTAGAGGAAGGTCGGGTGGAAGGTGGTCCCGGGCAGGTAGCCCTGGGGCAGGTTCCCCACGTCGATCTCGAGCCCCCACGGCCGGTCGGTCGTCTTGCCGAAGAGCTCCTGGTTGAAGTAGTTGCCCCAGCGCCCGATCGCCTGGGCGAGCAGGAGGCCCGGCGCGACCGCGTCCATGAAGGCGTAGACGCTCTCCCCGGACCGGTGGACGACCCAGGCGCCGACGAGCACGCCGGCGGCGATGCCACCCCAGATCCCGAGACCTCCCTCCCAGACGGCCAAAGGCTCCCACCACTCCTCGTTGACCGTGCTCCAGCTCGTGACCACGTGGTAGATCCGTGCGCCGACGATGCCGGCGAGAACGCCCCACATGGCCACCCGGAAGACGAGATCTCCGCGCGGGTCGCGCCAGAAAGCCCACCGCCCCGTCCAACGCCGGCCCGTCAGCCACGTGGCGGCGATGATCCCGAGCAGGAGCATCAGCCCGTAGGCGTGGACCTGGACCGGGCCGAGATCGATCTCGCCGCTCGACGGGCTTGGGAGCGAGCCGAGCAGAGTCCCCAGCACTGGCACGGGCGAGAGCCTAGCGGCTCGCCCTGACTACACGAGGATCTTGAGCGCCAGCTCGGGCGAGCAGCCGCGGCGAAGGAGGTCCGTCGCCTTGTGCACGTCGACGTACATGAGCTCGGCCAGCTTCGTGGCCAGCGCGGCTGGGTAGCCGGCCCGTTCGAGCGCCTCCGTGCGCCAGCTCCGGACGAGCTCCGCTTCGGGATCGAAATCGAGATCGAGCTCTATCGCAGACATCGGGTCACAAATCCTTCCGCTGAACTACCCTCACGTTCGGTTAGAACGCCGTAGCGGTTGACCCCCATCCGAGGGAAGCGACGAGTTAACAGGCCGTTAACGCGGGAAGATCGTCGTGTGGCTACTCGTCGTGTGGCCATGAGCAAGCACAGGAACAGCCTCCTGGACCTGCACCCGGCCGCGGTCGCCGGCTCCCTTCTCGGCGCAGGGCCCGAGCAGGGCCCGGCGCCCCACGACGCCGAGCCCGAGACGTACGAGCCGCGCCAGAGCCTCTTCCGGCGCCTCCTGGGCTCGCGCCGCGCCCGCCGCGCCCCTTCCGCCCGCGCCGAGACCGGCCGAGCCTCGACCTAAGAAATAGCCGCCTCGCCGAGGAGTGCCTTCACCTCGGCGTGGAAGTCCGGCTCCGGCCGCACCCGGAAGTCCGGGCCGAACGCGTAGACCTGCGGGCCGCCCGACGTCTCCAGCTCGAGCAGCACCTCGGCCTCTCCCGGGAAGCGCCGGACGACCTCGGCCAGCTCGCGGATCGTCCCGGCGGGCGCCCGGCGCGCGTCGAGGCGCAGGCGCACCTCGGACTTGTCCGCGGAGGCCTCGAAGGGGACGATCTCGAGGGCGATCAGCTTGGTCTCGCCCTCCTTGTGGTCGACCCGGCCCTTGACGACGAGCACACGATCGGCGGCGAGCAGCTCACGCGCAGCCGTGTAGACCGAGTTGAAGACGACCGTCTCCAACGATCCCGAGAGGTCGTCGAGGCGGAGGAACACCATGGGCTCGCCCTTCTTCGTCGTCAGCTGCTTGAGCGCGCTGACGATGCCCCCGACGGTCACGACCTCACCGTCGCGCCGGCGCTCGACGTCGGCCAGGCGGGAGTCCGTCTTCCGCCGAAGCTGATCGCGCACCGCGTCGAGAGGGTGCTCGGAGACGTAGAGACCGAGGCTCTCCTTCTCGAGCGCCAACAGGTCTCGCTTCTCGAACTCGTCGGCGGGGATCGGCCGGTGATGAGCCCTCCGATCGCCCGGCTCCGCCTCGCCCCCGAGGTCGAAGATCGAGCTCTGGCCCGCCAGGCGGTCGGCGATCAGCCGTCCGCCCGAGCTGAGCGCGTCCTCGAGCACCTCGAGCATGCCCTTGCGGGAGGCGCCGGTCGAGTCGAGCGCACCCGACTTGACGAGGCTCTCGAGCGCCCGCTTGTTCACCTGCTGGGGGTCGACGCGCTCGCAGAAATCCCAGATCGAGGCGAACGGTCCGCCCTCCTCGCGCGCGGCGAGGATCGAGCGGACCGCGCTCTCCCCTACGTTCTTTACGGCGTTCAAGCCGAAGCGGATCTTGCCCTCGACGACCCGGAAATCCTCGGCGGAGACGTTCACGTCGGGCGGCTCGACCTCGATCCCCTGCTCGTCGCAGGCCGCGACGTAGAAGGGCACCCGGTCCTTCGTGTTCATGACCGAGGAGATGAGCGCGGCCATGTACTCGGCCGGCCAGTTCGCCTTCAGGTACGCCGTGCGGTAGGCGATCAGCCCGTAGCAGGCGGCGTGCGACTTGTTGAAGGAGTAGTCCTGGGCGGACTCGATGTCCTTCCAGAGCTGGTTGGCGACCGCCGGGGTGACATCGTTCGCCGCGCATCCCTCGAGGAACTTCTCCTTGAGCGAGGCCATCAGCTTGTGGATCTTCTTGCCGATCGCCTTGCGTAGGTCGTCGGCCTCAGCAGGCGAGAAGCCGGCGAGCTGCTTGGCGATCTCCATCGCCAGCTCCTGGTACAGGATGATCCCGAAGCTCGGCCCCAGGATCGGCTCGAGTCGTGGGTCGAGGAAGGTGACCTGCTCCTGGCCGTGCTTTCGCTTCGCGTATACGGGGATGTAGGCCATCGGGCCCGGCCGGTAGAGGGCAACGAGCGCGATCAGGTCCTCGAACTCGGTCGGCCGCACGAGGCGCAGCGCCTCGCGCATGCCGGACGACTCGAACTGGAAGACGCCGGTCGACTCCCCGCGCGCGAGCATCTCGTACGTCTTCGCGTCGTCGAGGGGGATCTTCGTGATGTCGATCCCGCCCACGAGGTCGACCGCCTTGTCGATCACGTCGAGGTTCCTGAGGCCGAGGAAGTCCATCTTCAGGAGCCCGAGCGCCTCGACGTCCTCCATGGCGAACTGGGTGACGATCTCCTGGTCGGCGCCCTTCTGCTGCAGCGGCAGGTACTCGGTCAACGCCCGGTCGCCGATGACGACGCCGGCGGCATGGATCGAGTCCTGGCGGACGAGCCCCTCGAGCGGCTTCGCCAGGTCGACGATCTGGCGGACGATCTCGTCGGCGTCGTAGGCCTGCTTCAGCTCGGCGCCCGGCTTCAGGCAGTCGTCGAGGTAGACCTTCGGGCCTTCGGGGATCAGCTTGGCGACCTTGTCGACCGTGCCGTAGGGGATGTCGAGCACGCGGCCGGCGTCGCGCACGGCGGCGCGCGCCATCATCGTCCCGAAGGTGATGATCTGCGCCACCTGGTCGCGCCCGTACTTGTCGGCGACGTAGTTGATCACCTGGTCGCGCCCGTAGACCGAGAAGTCGATGTCGATGTCCGGCATCGTCTTCCGGCCCGGGTTCAGGAAGCGCTCGAAGAGAAGGTCGTACTTGATCGGGTCGATGTCGGTGATCTCGAGCGCGTAGGCGACGATGGAGCCGGCCGCCGACCCGCGGCCGGGCCCGACCCCGATCCCATTCGTCTTGGCGAAGCGGATGAAGTCCCAGACGATCAGGAAGTAGTCGGCGAAGCCCATCTCCCGGATCGTCTTCAGCTCGAACTTGAGCCGCTCCTGAAGCTCCGGCGTCACCGTTCCGTAGCGCTTTTGCAGGCCTTTTTCGCAAAGCTCGACGAGGTAGTCGAAGGCATCACGGCCGTCCGGCGTGGGGAAACGCGGCAGGTGAATTACACCGAGCTCGATCGAGACGGAGCAGCGCTCGGCCAGCTCGAGCGTCTGCCGGAGCGCCTCCGGGTACTCGGCGAAGTCCTTCGCCATCTCCTCCGGCGACTTCAAGTAGAACTGGTCGGTGTCGAAGCGCCAGTGGTTCGGGTTGGCGAGCGTGTCCCCGGACTGGATGCAGAGGAGGGCCTCGTGTGCGCGCGCGTCCTCGTGCCGCAGGTAGTGGACGTCGCCGGTGGCGACGAGCGGCAGTCCCGCTCCGGCGGCGATCTCCGCGAGGGTGGCGTTGATCCCCTGCTGCACCTCGAGCCCGGCGTTCTGAATCTCCAGGTAGACGGAGTCGCGCCCGAAGACGTCGACCAGGCGCGACACCTCCGCCTCGGCCTCGGCTCGCTGCCCGTGCTCGAGCGCCTTCGCGACCCGGCCCGAGAGGCAGCCGGAAAGCGCGACGATTCCCTTCCCGTGCGCCGCGAGCAGCTCCCAGTCGACGCGCGGCTTGTAGTAGTAGCCCTCCAGGTACCCGGCCGAGGCGAGCTTGATCAGGTTCGCGTAGCCCTCGTTCGACTCGGCCAAGAGCGTCAGGTGCGCGTAGCCCTTCCGCTGCGCCAGCCGGTCGTCCGCGACGTAGACCTCGCAGCCGAGCAGCGGCTTGACGCCCTGCTTGCCCGCCTCGCGGTAGAGCTCGACCGCGCCGGCGAGGCTCCCGTGGTCCGTGAGCGCCACCGCCGGCATCTCCAGCTCGGCCACCCGAGCAGCCAGCTCGGGGATCCGGCAGGCCCCGTCGAGGATCGAGTACTCCGAGTGGACATGGAGGTGGACGAAGGACGCGCCGGCCATCGGGGACGCCATTCTTGCAGGCGCGCTGGACGGCTCGGCCGGTTGGAGCTAGGATATCTCGGCGACTGCCAAACAGATATCCAAACGGGACAAGACCTCTATGGTCATCGACCGCGAAAAGGTGGCCGAGGCCCGCGAGATCCTGGGAACGAGGACGCTCGCCGAGACGGTCGACGCGGCGCTCGACGAGGTGATCGCCCTCGCGGCTCGGAGACGCCTCATGGATCGCATCCGGCGAGACGGGGGCATCGGCCCCTCCCCTGCCGAGCTGCGTCGACTGCGGCAGCCGCGCGGTGGCCCTCTTCCTCGCTGACACAAGCGCCTGGCACAGGAGCGGGCAGGTCGAGGCGAGGTGGGCCTCACTCCTCGACAGCGAGTCGCTCGCGCTCTGCGCGCCCGTGACGCTCGAGCTCCTCTACTCCGCGCGAGGGCCCGCGGACTACCGCGCGCTTGCGGAAACGCTCGGATACCTGCCCACGCTTCGACTCGACGCGCGGGCGGAGGCGCTTGCAGCCCGGACGCAGGCCGCACTGGCCGAGCGCAGCCAACACCGTGGGCCGTCGCCCCTGGATCTGCTCGTGGCAGCCGTGGCCGAGGCGAACGACGCCGTGCTCTTGCATTACGACCGCCACTTCGACTTGATCGCCCGGGCCACCGGCCAGCCCGCCGAGTGGCTGGCGCGCCGAGGCAGCCTCGACTAGATCGGGTCCCGGTGAACCCCTACGCCGGCGACGACGAGCGCCACGCCGGCGGCTTCCGTCCAGCTTGGAACTTGGCTCAGGACGACGATCCCGATCACCGTCGCGGTCGCCGGTAGAAGCGAGACCAGCAGCGCATAGGTCGCCCGCGGCATGCGTGCCATCGCCAGCTGGTCGCAGACGTACGGGATCACGGAGGACGTCACCCCCACGCCGATCCCGGCCAGGAGCACGACCGGGTCGGCGAGCGCCGGCACCGCCGCCCAGCCGCCCAGCGGCGTCGCCACGACCCAGGCGATCAACATCGCCGCAGCGAGCCCGTCGATCCCGCCCATCGCTCCGTGCTGGGCGACCTTGTGGGCGAGGACGATGTAGAGGGCGAAGAGCGCCGCGTTGGCGAAGGCGAAGCCGAGCCCGACGGGCTCGGCCGCCAGCTGGACGTCGGCGAGGAGGCACACGCCGACGACCGCCAGGACGAGGGCCGCGCCGTTCCGACCAGTGCGGGCGCCTAGCGCGGCGAGCGCGATCACAGGCAGGAACTCGATCGCCGCCACGGTGCCGAGCGGCAGCCGGTCGATGGAGACGTAGAAGCAGACGTTCATCACCGCCAGCACCGTCCCCATCCCCAGAACCAGCCGGCGTCCGGGCGCCTCGAGCACGGCCAGCGTCCGCCACGGCCGCCGCCAGACGGCGAAGACGAGCGCGGCGCTCGCGATCCGGAGCCAGGCGACGCCGAGGGGCTGCACGAGCGCGAAGAGGAGCACGGCGAATGCCGGGCCGAGGTAGTGGAAGACGGCGCTCCCTACGAAGTACGTGGCCGGCGGAACCCGTTCGATCCGGCGGACGGCATAGGCGGTGTCCATGGAGTAAGTGTCGCCGCGGAGCTACGATTTCGAAATGGCCGCCCGAAGGCATTTCCGGCCGATTGCCTATACACCGAAGGAGTACTGATCCCATGGCCTACGAAAACCAGATCCTCGACGAAACAAACCGTCGGATCATCGAGGAGCTCCAGACGGAGGCACGCCTCTCGATGGCCGAGCTCGGCCGCCGCGTGAGTCTGTCGGCGCCCGCCGTCGCCGAGCGCGTGCAGCGGCTCGAGCGCGCCGGCGTCATCACCGGCTACCAGGCGACCGTCGACCCGAAGGCGATCGGTTTCCCCCTGGCGGCGGTCGTCCGCGTTCGCCCGGCCTCGCGCCAGCTGCACAAGATCCCCGAGGTCGCGCGCGAGATCCCCGAGGTCGTCGAGTGCTACCGGATCACGGGCGAAGACTGCTTCTTCGTGAAGCTCCACCTCCGCGCCATGGAAGACCTCGAGTCGATCCTCGACCGCTTCGTCCTCTACGGCCAGACGACGACGTCGATCGTCCACTCCGCGCCCGTCGGCCCGCGGCCTCTTCCGCTCGCCGAGTAGGCGCTATTCTCCCGCGCGAAAAGGAGGTGACGCGATAGCCACAAAGGAAGAAAGCTCGAGATGGAGGGCGAGGTCGTCGAGGCCTTTCCCAACGGGATGTTCAAGGTGACGCTGGACATGGGCCAGGACGTGCTCGGCTACACGGCCGGCAAGATGCGGCGCTACCGGATCAAGATCTTCCCGGGCGACCGAGTCAAGGTGAGGTCTCCCCGTACGATCTCACCCGCGGCCGCATCGTCTACCGGTACCGGTAGCTCACGTCAGAAGGGATATACTCGCCTCGTGACTCCCGGTCAGCTCCTGCGCGAGGCGAGACGCCGCCACGGCGTCACACAAGAACAGCTCGCCGCCCGCGCGCGCACGTCGCAGGCGGCGATCTCGCGGATCGAGCGGGAGGTCGTCTCGCCTTCGGTGGGCACGTTGGCGACGCTCCTCGACCTGCTCGGGGAGGAGCTGGAGCTGGCGTCGACCCCGATCGATTACGGCCACGACCGAACCCTGAACGCGGTCAACCTTCGCTTCGCTCCAGCTGACCGAATCCGGCGACAGGCGGAGTGGTCACGCGGCTTCAAGAAAATCCAAGGTGCCGCCCGGCGCTGAGGAGGCCTTCGACCCCCTTCCAGCTCTGGAACGGTTTGCAGCTGCCGGGGTCGACTTCGTCGTCATTGGTGCGGTGGCCGGCGGTGCTCACGGGTCGGCGTTCACGACCTTCGACCTCGATCTGGCGTACAGCCGGGAGGCGGACAATCTGGAGAGGATCGCCGGTGTTCTGCGCGCGCTCGATGCAAGGCTGCGCGGTGCCCCGGAGGACGTGCCCTTCCCCCTCGACGCACAGACACTAGCGGCTGGCGCGAACTTCACGTTCGCGACCAGCGTCGGTTCAGTCGATCTTCTGGGCGACCTTCCCGGCTCCCCTCCGTACGAACAGCTTCGCCGCGCAGCGACAATCATCGACGTTCGCGGCCATGACGTTCGCGTCGCTTCCCTCGACCACCTGATCGCCATGAAGGAGGCCGCCGGCCGCACGAAGGACAAGGCGATGGCGACCGAGTACCGCATCCTCTCGGACGAAATCAGGGCGCCACGAGACGGCTGAGCCGTTCAAGGCCGGCAGCCAGGCGGTCGTCGGGGGTCGCGAGCGAGATGCGCGCCCAGCCGGCGCCGCTCGGGCCGAACCCCGCGCCCGGCGCGACGGCAACCCGCGCCTCGGCGAGGATCCGCTCCGGCGTCAGCCCTTCCGGTAGCCGCCACCAGACGAAGAACGTCGAGTCCGAGCGCGCGCCCGGGATCGCGGCGACAACCCGGTCGCGGCGGCGCTCGTAGATCGCGCGGCGCTCCTCGACCGACTCCTGCGGGCCAGTGAGGGCGGCCACGCCGGCCTCCTGGGTCGGACGGAACACCCCGGCGCGCGCGTGGTCCTGGAGGAGGTTCACGCGCTCGACCAGCTCCGCGTTTCCAACGACGAAGCCGAGCCGCCAGCCGGCCATGCCGTAGCTCTTCGACATTGAGAAGAGCTCCGCCCCCACCTCCTTGGCGCCCGGCTCGGCCAGGAAGCTCGCCGGCGCGAGGCCGTCGAAGACGAGGTCCGCGTAGGCGAAGTCGTGCAGGACCGCCGCGCCGATCTCCTCTGCCCAGCGCACCAGCTCGCTGAAGACGCTGGCGGGCGCCGAGGACGAGCACGGGTTCGAGGGGTAGTTGAGGTAGAGCGCGGCAACGCCCTCCCGCGGGGCACCGGCCAGGTCCGGGGCGAACGCGGCCTCGGGGTCGAGCCGGACACGTTCCTCGCGCGCCCCTGCGAGCGCGACACCCGAGGTGTAGTCCGGGTAGCCGGGGTCGGGGAGCAGGATCGTGTCGCCCCGCTCAGCCAGGCAGAGCGCGACCTCGACGATCGCCGTCTTCGTCCCCGGGACGACGGCCACCTCGCGCTCGGGGTCGAGCTCGACGCCGTAGACGTCGCGGTAGCGGCCGGCGACAGCCTCCTTCAGCTCGGGGATGCCGCGGAAGGGCGGGTAGCCGTGCGCGGAGCGGTCGTTCGCCGCTCGGCTCAGCGCCTCGACCACGTGCGGCGGCGGCCCGAGGTCCGGGTTGCCGCGGCCGAGGTCGATCACCTCGTCGCCCTCCTCCGCCGCCGCGGCCGCCACTCGGGCGAGCAGCCCGGCGAAGTACTGCTCTGGTAGGCGCTCGAGGCGGTTCGGGCGGGCTCGCACCCGCGCGAGGTTACAGGGCCGAGCGGGCCGCCTCGAGGTCGTCCACGCCGAGGACGAGCCGCGTCGCCGTCGCCATGTAGACGAGCTCGAGATTGACCCCGGCGTCGGCGATCCGGCGCAGGCAGGCGCCCGCCGAGCCGGGCACGTCCGCCAGCTCGTGGACGATCACCTCGCGGTCCTGGACAACCTCATAGCCGGCTGCCGAGAGCGCCTGACGGGCGCCGCCTGCGTCCTCCACGAGCAGATGGAGCTGTCCGGCTTTGCCCGCCGGGTAGGCGCAGCAGCCGTCGATGTTGACTTCGGCGGCGCCGAGCGCCTCGCACGCGCCCGCCATCGCGCCGGGCTGATCGGCGAGCCAGACCGTCAGATCCGTTGCCATGCCGTTCTTTTCACGCTTTGGGCGCAGATGCCTTCCTGGGCTGACGTTAGTCTCGCTCCGGTGACAGAGGACGTCTTCGCAGGCTTGAATCCCGAGCAGCGGCGCGCAGTAGCGGCCGTGCGCGGGCCGGTCTGCATCCTCGCAGGCGCAGGCTCTGGGAAGACGACGACGATCACGCGGCGGGTGGCGCACCAGGTCGCCTCGGGAGCGTTCGCGCCCGGCCAGATCCTCGCCGTCACCTTCACCGACAAGGCGGCGACCGAGATGCGCGCACGGCTGGCGCGCCTCGGAGTCACCGGCGTCCCCGCGCGCACCTTCCACGCGGCCGCGCTCGCCCAGCTCCGCTACTTCCGCGGCGAGGAGCTCGGGGAGCTGCTCCCGTCGAAGGCGCCGGTGCTGCTGCCGATCGCGCGGGCGCTGCCGGGCGCGTTCCGCTTCCGGCCGCTGGCCGACCTCGCTTCGGAGATCGAGTGGGCGAAGAACCGGCGCCTGACCCCGGCGACTTACCGGCGCGAGCTCGGCGAGCACGAGCCGCCGCTTCCGGACGACCTGATGGAGCGCGTCTTTCGTACGTACGAAGCGCGGAAAGCCGAACGCGGGCTCATCGACTTCGAAGACCTGCTCGAGCTGGCGATTCGCCTGTACGACGAGGACGAGGGGGCTCTGGCAGCTTTTCGCGAGCGCTACCGCGCGTTTACGGTCGACGAGTACCAGGACGTCAACCTGCTCCAGCAGTCGCTCCTCGAACGCTGGCTCGGCGACCGCGACGACCTCTGCGTCGTCGGCGACGACTACCAGTCGATCTACTCCTTCACGGGCGCGACGCCGGAGTATCTCCTCGCGATGCCCGAGCGCTTTCCTGTCGCGCTCGTCGTGCGGCTCGAGGAGAACTACCGCTCGACGCCGGAGATCCTCTCGGTTGCGAACCGGCTCGTGCCGGAGCTGGGCGGGTCGGAGAAGGTGCTGCGCGCCGTCCGGCCCGGCGGCGAGGAGCCGCTGGCCCTCGTCCAGCCCGACCGGCTGACCGAGGCCGAGTTCGTCGTTGGCCAGGTACGGCGCCTGGCGGGCGAGGGCGTGCCGTACGAGGAGATGGCGGTGCTCTACCGCCTGAACGCGCGCTCGGAGGACTACGAGGAGGCCTTCCCGCTCGCCGGGATCCCGTTCCAGGTGCGTGGCGCGGCGTTCATCCAGCGACCCGCGGCGCAGCGGACGCTGCGGTTGTTGCGAGGTCGGCGGGACGCCTCGGCGCTCGGCGCGGTGACGGAGGTCGTGCGCCGGCAGGGCTGGATCGCCAATGCTCCCAGCGGCCTCGGCGAAGAGGAGCTGACGCGCCAGGCCGACCTCTCGCGCTTGTTGGCGCTCGCGGAGCAGCTCCCAGCGGGCTCTTCGGTCGGGGACTTCCTCCGCGACCTGGAGCAGCGCTTCGGCGGCGAGTCCGAGGGCCGCGGCGTCCACCTCCTCACGTACCACCGGGCGAAGGGCCTCGAGTGGGACGCCGTCTTCCTCCCGCGCCTGGAGGAGAAGGAGCTCCCGTACGGCAAGGCCCGCGGCGAGGAGCGCCTCGCCGAGGAGCGCCGCCTCTTCTACGTCGGCATCACGCGCGCGAGGCGGTGGCTGACGATCACCTGGACGGCCGGCGCAAAGCCGAGCCGGTTTCTGCGGGAGCTGGGCGTGGTCGGCGCGGCGCGGGCGAAGGCCGAGAAGCCCGCGCCGACGCCGGAGTTCGAGGCGCTACGCCGCTGGCGGGCCGAGCGCGCCAAGGCCGACGACGTGCCCGCCTTCGTCGTCTTCCACGACACGACGCTGCACGAGATTGCAGCTGTGCGCCCGGCGACGCGAGAGGAGCTGAGTGCGATCTCCGGCGTGGGGCCGACGAAGCTCGAGCGCTACGCCGACGACCTGCTCGAAGCGCTCGCGGCCACGTAAGAACCCGGCTCGGACGGTCACTAGAAGAAGGCATGCGAGCGAAGATCAAAGAGAAGCGCAACGTCGCGAAGAGGACGCTCATGGTCGTCTTCGACCTGCTCGGCGAGGAGGTCGACTTCACCCCAGGGCAGTACTTCTGGGTGACGCTCCTCGACCCGCCGTACGACGACGAGAAGGGGCCGCGGCGCCACATCACGGTCGTCACGTCGCCGAACGACGGCGTGCTCGGCCT
>JBOHAB010000077.1:0-11506 GCA_050697655.1 Gaiellaceae bacterium | reverse complement strand
CCCGGGAGGAGTCGGGGGAGTACTTCCGCTCGCGGCCGCTCGGGAGTCGCCTGGGCGCCTGGGCCTCGCGGCAGAGCACGGTCGTGCCCGACCGCGAGAGCCTCGAACGGGCCTTCGCCGAGGCCGAGGCGGTCTACGGCGACGATCCGCCGCTTCCACCCTGGTGGGGCGGGTATCTCCTGCGGCCGAGCCGGCTCGAGTTCTGGCAGAACCGCCCCAACCGCCTCCACGACCGGTTTCGGTATGCGCGCGAAGGCGGTGCCTGGCGCCTCGAGCGCCTGGCCCCCTGACGGAGACGTTTGCCGCTGTCCGCCCCGGGTAGGCGGTAGAGACCGGAACACAAGAGTGAAGGAGGACCCGCATGGGCAGCAAGCTGAACGGCAAGCGCATCGCCTTCCTGGCAACCGACGGCGTCGAGCAGGTCGAGCTGACCGAGCCCTGGAACGCCGTGGAGCAGGCGGGCGGCATAGCCGACCTCATCTCCCTCGAGCAGGGCGAGATCCAGGGCTTCGAGCACTTCGACAAGGGCGACCGCTTCCAGGTCGACACCACCGTGGCCGAGGCGGATCCGTCCGACTACGACGCGCTCGCCCTCCCCGGCGGCGTCATCAACCCGGACATCCTGCGTACCGACCGAGACGCGATGCGATTCGTGCAGGCGTTCTTCGAGCAGGGCAAGCCGGTAGGCGCCATCTGCCACGGGCCGTGGAGCCTCGTGGAGGCCGATGTCGTCGAGGGCAGGAAGGTCACCTCCTGGCCGAGCCTGAAGACCGACATCAGGAATGCAGGCGGCACCTGGGTCGACGAGGAGGTCGTCATCGACCGCGGGCTGTTCACGAGCCGCAAGCCGGACGACCTGCCGGCGTTCTGCGCGAAGCTCGTCGAGGAGGCCGCCGAGGGCGTCCACGCCGAGCAGCGCGAGGCCGTCAGGAGCTAACCGAAGAGATCCTTCAGGCGCATCGCCAGGCCGACGTCGCCCTCGACGCGGATCTTCCCCATGAGGAAGGCGCCCATCGGGCTCTGCTCGCCGCGGACGATGCGCAGGAAGAGCTCCTCGGGCACAGCGATCACACAGTCGGCGGCGCCGTCGCTCTCGCTGACCGCGACAGCGCCGTCGTCGACGTTCACGCGCCAGCTGCCAGCGCCCTCGACGTCGAAGCGGTAGCTGGCGGTCAGGCTGCGGGTGCGGCCGGAGCCGCCGGCCGTTCTCGCGGCGAGATCGTCGAAGAACTCCTTGGCGGTGGCGGCAGTCACAGGCTGGCGGTCGGAGCCGCGGCCGGCTCGGTTGGGAGAACCGTACGCGAGGCGGGCAGGAGAAGCGTGAGAGCGATGCAAACGGCAGGGCCGAAGGCCGTCACGAGGACGGCGGTCTCGAGGTCGACCGCGTCCGCGACGGCCCCGAGCGCGACGGCGGCGAGGCCGCCGAGACCGATGGCGAGGCCGATCGAGAGACCGGAGGCCAGGCCGACGCGGCTGGGGAGATACTCCTGGCTCATGACGAGGCTGACGGCGAAGGTCCCGATCACCGCCATCCCGGCGAAGAAGAGGGCGACGACGCCGATCGGGCCGCCCACGACCACGTAGACGAGGATCAGCGGCGGCGAGACGACGAAGCTGCCGAGCAGCACGCGACGTCTGCCGAAGCGGTCCGCGAGCGGCCCGCCGAGAAGCGTGCCGAGGGCGCCCGCGAAAAGGAAGAGGGCGAGCACCCGCGTCCCGTAGGCAGCGCTCTCCCCGCGCGAGATCTCGTAGAGCGGGACGAACGTGAAGAGGCCCATATGCGCGAGGCTGCGCAGCCCGACGATGGCAAGCAGGAGCCAGGTGCCCCGCCAGTTGTCCCCGGCGGCGGAGCGGCGGGCCTGGACTACCTCGTCCGACGCGAAGGCCGCCAGATGCGGAAGCGCCAGGAGGAGCAGCGCCGCGACGACCAGTCCCGGGAGCGCGACGAAGACCCCGCCGTCGAGGCCGAGGCCCAGAGTGATCACGAAGAAGGAGGCCACGAGCGGGCCGAGCGCGAACCCGATGTTGCCGCCCACCGAGAAGAGCGACATGCCGCTCGCGCGCCGGTCCCCGCTCACGTAGCTGGCGAACTTGGAGCCTTCGGGATGGTAGGCGGCGACGCCGAGCCCCGAGGCGAGCACGCCGAGCAGGACGAGCGCGTAGCTCGGCGCGATCGAGGCGAAGGCAATGCCGATCCCGGCAAGCGCGACGCCCGCAGGCAAGAGCCAGAGCGCGCCGCGCGCGTCGGACCAGAGCCCGAAGGCCGGCTGGATGATCGACGAGCTGATTGTCGCCGCGAGCACGAGCGCGCCCACCATCGTGTAGGAGAGGTCGAAGCGGGTCGTCAGGAAGGGCAGGAGCGCCGGGAGGGAGCCTTGCGCGAGATCGGTGGCCAGGTGACCCGAGGAGAGGGCCGCCATCCCTCTGGAATCGACGCCCGCATGCACGCGCCGAACGTTACCGAGGAGAGGACACGCCTCAGCACGCCTCGGGTACGATCCCGCCTCGCCCATGCAGATTGACGTTGTCGAGGCGCCGCCCGGAGGGGTCGAGGCCGACGTTCTCGCCTTCGCCGTTCGCGATCCCGTGGTCCTCTCCGGCGCCGCGGAAGGCGTCGACCGGCTGGTCGAGGGCCGCCTGACCCGCCTCCTCGAGGCGGGCGAGCTGACGGGAGACGAGGGTCACGTCGCCCTCCTGCACGCGGACGGGCGCCTCGCCGCCGCGCGAGTCGCCGCCGTCGGCCTCGGCGACCGCACCCTCGACGCCGACCGGCTCCGGACGGCGGCGGCCAAGCTTGCAGCGCGCGTCCTCGAGGTCGGCGGGACCTCGGTCGCCTGGGTGATCGAAGAGAACGGGCTCTCGCCCGAGGAGCAGGGCCGCGCGCTCGTCGACGGCACGGTGCTCGGCCCGTACGAGAACGGCCGCTGGAAGACGGGCGAGCCCAGGGATGAGATCGACCGTCTCGTCCTCTGCGGGCCCGCTGCCGGTGGCGCCGGCGACGCGGCCTCGCGCGCCGGCGTTGCCGCAGCCTGGGCCAACCGCTGCCGCGACGCCGTCAACGCGCCCGCCAACGAGCTGACGCCGGCGGGACTCGCCGCCTGGGCGGAGGAGATCGCGGGCGGTAGCGAGCACCTTCGCTTCGAGGTGCTGGGGCCCGAGGAAATACGAGCCGCCGGCATGGGCGCCTTCGCCGCCGTCAGCCAGGGGAGCGACAACCCGGCGCGCCTCGTCACGCTGGCGTACGAGCCACCCGCGCCGGCGCAGCCCGATCTCCGCGTCGGGCTGGTCGGCAAGGCGATCACGTTCGACTCGGGCGGCCTCTCCTTGAAGCCCGCCAAGGGCATGGAAGAGATGAAGTCGGATATGGGCGGCGGGGGCGCCGTCCTCGCGGCCACGGGAGCGATTGCGGAGCTCGGCCTGCCGATCAGGATCCTCACCGTCGTCCCCTCTTGCGAGAACCTCCCGAGCGGCCACGCCTATCGCCCCGGCGACATCGTCACGGCACTCAGCGGCAAGACGATCGAGATCTCCAACACGGACGCGGAGGGGCGGCTGATCCTCGCCGACGCGCTCTGGTACGCACGCGAGTCCGGCGCGACACACGTGCTCGACCTGGCCACGCTCACCGGCGGGATCGTGATCGCCATGGGCGACCTCTACGCGGGGCTCTTCGGGAACGACGACGACTGGTGCGCCGCGATCGAGGCGGCGGCCGAGGCGAGCGGCGACCATGCCTGGCGCCTGCCGCTGCACGAGCGCTACCACCGTTACAACGACTCGGCCTTCGCCGACCTGAAGAATTCCTCGGACCTCCGGCAGGCCTCCCCGATCCTCGCGGCTGCTTTCCTGGAGACGTTCGCCGGCGAGGGCCCGTGGGCGCATCTTGACATCGCCGGCACCGCCTACCTCGAACGCGGACGCGGCGACTACTACAGCCGGCTCGGGGCGACCGGCTACGGCGTGCGGCTCCTCGCCGAGCTGGCGCGGCGCCTGAGCTCGTAGATGGACCTCGACCTCTCGGACGAGCACGAGCTCCTGCGCGAGACCGTGCGCGCCTTCGCCGACGAGCGGATCGCTCCGGTCGCGGAGGAGCTCGACCGCGAGCACCGCTTCCCCTACGAGATCGTCGCCGAGCTGGCGGAGCTGGGGCTCATGGGCATCCCCATCCCGGAGGAGTACGAGGGCGCGGGCGGCGACACGCTCTCCTACGCGATCGCAATCGAGGAGCTGACGCGCGTCGACTCCTCCGTGGCCATCACCGTCGCGGCGCACACCTCGCTCGGGACGATGCCCTTCCTCCTCTTCGGCACGGAGGAGCAAAAGCGCGAGTGGCTCCCCGACCTGGCCTCGGGGCGGACGCTGGCCGCCTTCGGCCTCACCGAGCCGGGCGCTGGCTCGGACGCGGGCGCCACCCGCACGCGCGCCGAGCTCGAGGGCGGCGAGTGGGTGGTGAACGGCTCCAAGATCTTCATCACGAACGCGGGCACCGACCTGACCGCCTGTGTCACGATCACGGCGCGCACGGACGACGACGAGATCTCGAACATCGTCGTCCCCAACGGCACTCCGGGGTACGGGATCTCCGCGCCCATGCGCAAGATGGGGTGGCGGGCCTCGGACACGCGCGAGCTCTCCTTCGAGAGCTGCCGGGTGCCGGAGGGGAACCTGCTCGGGCCGCGCGGCGCCGGCTTCAAGCAATTCCTCGAGATCCTTGACGGCGGGCGCATCTCGGTGGCCGCCATGGGCCTCGGTCTCGCCCAGGGCGCCTATGATCTGGCGAGCGCCTACGCGCGCGAGCGCGAGCAGTTCGGAAAGCCGATCGCCGCTTTCCAGGCCGTGCAGTTCGCCCTCGCGGACATGGCCACCGAGCTCGAGGCCGCGCGCGGGCTCGTCTACAAGGCGGCGTGGGTCAAGGACCAGGGCAGGGAGTTCGCGAAGGAAGCGGCGATCGCCAAGCTCTACACCGGCGAGCTCTCCAAGCGCGTGGTGGACAAGGCGCTGCAGCTCCACGGCGGTTACGGCTTCATGGACGAGTACGCGATCTCGCGCCTCTACCGCGACCAGAAGGTGCTGGAGATCGGCGAGGGCACGAACGAGGTGCAGCGGATGGTGATCGCTCGCCACCTCAGCTTGTAACGCGCCGCCAGCTGAACCGGGCGCTGCTCGAGCGCCAATTCCTCCTGCGGCGCGTGGAGCGGCCGGCGGCAGAGGTGGTCGAGCACCTTGTCGGCATGCAGGCCCAGGAGCCCCGTGACCCGTACGTCGGGCTCTGGTCGCGTGTCGACGGGTTCCGGCCGGCCGAGCTCGAAGAGCTGATCGCCGGGCGAGAGGCGGTGCGGATGGGGCTCATGCGCGGCACCATCCACCTCTTCACGGCACGCGACGCGCTCGCCCTCCGGCCAGCGCTGGCCACGGTTCCGGAGCGCGTGCTCCGGAGCGGAAGCCCCTTCGGGCGGCGTCTGGGGGACGTCGACGTCGAAGAGATCGTCGAAGCCGGGCGAGATCTCGTCGAGGCGGAGCCGCGCACGCGCGCCGAGCTTCGCCGGTTCCTGGGCGAGCGCTGGCCCGACCGCGACGCCGAGGCGATGGTCGGCGCGGTCGGCTACCTTCTCCCGCTCGTCCAGATCCCGCCTCGGGGGCTCTGGAGCCGAAGCGGGCAGGCGACGTGGACGACCGTGGAGGCCTGGCTCGGGCGGCCGTTGGGGCGCGACGCATCGCCGGACGGGGCGGTGCGCCGCTACCTGGCGGCGTTTGGGCCGGCGAGCACGAAGGACGTGGCCGCCTGGTCGGGCCTGACGGGCGTACGCGAGATCGTCGAGCGCCTACGCGGCCAGCTGCGCACCTTCCGCGACGAGAACGGCGTCGAGCTCTTCGACCTGCCGGACTCGCCGTTGCCCGACCCGGACACGCCCGGGCCGGTGCGCTTCCTGCCGCAGTACGACAACTTCTTCCTCTCGCACGCCGACCGCTCACGGATCGGCGATCCTGCCGACCGCCCGCTGCTGGGCTTCGGCGACGAGCGGTTCTTCCGGCTGGCGCTCGTCGGCGGCTTCATCCGGGCCGTCTGGCGGTTCGAGGAGAACACCGTGGTCGTGAAGCCGGCGAGACGCTTGTCCAAGAAGGACACCGCCGCGGTGGAGGCGGAAGGCGGACAGCTGGCCGACTTCCTGGGCGGCGGAGACGTACGCATACTGCGGACGTGACCGGCCGGCTCTACGCGGGCGCCTCCGGGTTCTCCTACCCGTCCTGGCGCGGCGGGTTCTATCCGCCTGATGCGAAGCCCGACACGTTCCTGCGCCATTACGCGGAGCGCGTGGACGCCGTCGAGCTCAACAACACGTTCTACCGCGTTCCAGAGGAGGACCAGTTCGACCGCTGGGCCGCGCAGGTGCCGGACGGTTTCCGCTTCGCGGTGACCGCGAGCCGGCGGCTGACTTCGTTCGGACGGGTCGAGGGCGTCGACGAGTTCTGTCGGATGGCGAGGCGGCTGGGAGATCGGCTCGGGCCGCTGCGCTTCAAGGTCCCGCAGGCGCGCGACGACGGCTTCCTCCGGCTCCTGCTCGACTCGCTCGACCCGGACGTCTCGGTAGCGCTCGACTTCCGTCACGATTCCTGGGACGACCCCGACGTGAGCGCGCAGCTGGAGGAGCGCGGCGTCGCGCGCACGGGCGCCTGGGACGCCGCCGCCGTCTTCCGCTACCTGCGCCTGCGCGAGCCGCCCTACGACGAGAAGGCGCTGGCGGCGCTCGCCGGCAAGATCCAGCCTCTGGTCGCGGACGGCGTGGACGTATACGCCTTCTTCCGGCACGAGGACGAGCCGAGAGCGCCGCTCTACGCCGAGCGCCTGCGCGAGCTGGTCGAGGAGTAGGGTTTCGGAGGATGAACGGCCGCCCCGAGGTGATCGTGGACGTGGTCTTCGAGGACGGGCTCTTCTTCCTCTCCGTCGCCAACATCGGCGACCGGCCGGCGCTCGACGTGAAGACCACCTTCAACCGCAAACTCGTCGGGCTCGGCGGCACGAAGGACGTTGCCACGCTGCCGCTCTTCCGCAACATCTCCTTCCTCGCGCCGGGGAAGGAGATCAGGACGCTGCTCGACTCGGCGGGGTCCTGGTTCGCGCAGGCGCGGTCAAACGCAATCACGGCCCGCGTGACCTACAACGATTCGGAGAAGAAGGCCTACAAAGGAACGATGACGCACGATCTCGAGATCTACCGCGAGCTCGCCTACCCCAGAGGAGACTGACATGCCCGCGTCGACCCGCAGAGATCCCTTCAAGAACTTCAGCTTCCTCGCCGAGATCGACGGCGTTGCCGCGGCGGCTTTCAGCTCGGTCAGCGGGCTGGCGGCCGAGGCGGAGGTGATCGAGTATCGGGAGCTCGGGGGACTCCAATCGATCAAGCTACCGGGCCGGATCCGCTACCCGAACGTAACCCTCCGGCGCGGCCTCACGACCTCGCGCGACCTCTGGGACTGGTGGCAGACCGTCAGCGACGGCCGCCCCCAGCGCCGTGGAGTTCTCATCGTCCTGCTCGACGACGCCGGCCAGCCGGTCCTGCGCTGGAGCCTGCGGGAGGCGTGGCCCGTGAAATGGGAGCTCTCCGAGCTCGACGCCTCGAAAAACGAGGTAGCGATCGAGACGCTCGAACTTGCCCACGAAGGGCTCGAGCTGGTCTAGCTGGAAGAAGGCGGCGGACTGCGCCGTCCTAAGGTCATGCCTTATCACCCTAGGACTCAGCTCGCGATCGCGCGCGACCGGCAGGCCGACCTCCTCGCAGAGGCGGAGCGGCACAGGCTGGCCGCGGCCTTCCGCCGCAACGAGCCCAGACTGCGCGATCGGCTCGCGGCGCTCCTGCGACGCGGCAAGGATCCGCGCCCGGAAGCACGGCGCGTGGCTCCGGCCGCGAAGTAGCGGCTATGGCGCCTGCTCGACCACGTACCCATTCTTGTCCAGGCGCACGAGCAGCTCCGCGACCTAGCATGCTGCCGCCCGCACGCGCTCGACCAACTCGGAGGGGATCTCGACCCCGAAGCGCTCGCGCAGAAGGTAGAGCTCTCGTAAATCCTTGTCGGTCAGCTCGTAGCCGGCGTGGACGAGCACCTGGGCCTCGGGGCTAAGGCACCGAACCAGCCTCCCCTCCACGGTGCCCCGCCCCGAGAAGCCCTGCGCCGGATAGACCCACGACCGTTCCTCGTCCATTTGGTAGTCGCCGCCGCCCTCCGCATCGAACGCAACGGGATGGACATCGACCTGCCGCCCCTCCCGATCGACCAGGACGAAGCTCTGCGGAGCGGAGCCCGCCGCCAGCTCGTAGCCGACCTCCGCGAGCAGCGCGACGACCCGGTCCGAGTGCCGGAGCTCGACGATGAGATCGAGGTCGTCGTGCGCGCGCGTTTCAGCACCCAGCAGAGCATCGACCCCCCAGCCGCCGTCAAGCCAGACGTCGATGCCCTCGATCTCGAGCCGGTCGACCACACGAACGAGCGCGGAGGCGTCCATCGGGGCGCTCGGATCCCGACCCCGGTACGCCTTCGGTGCCACGAAGAAGCCCTAGCGAAGCCGCTCGACCGAGTAGCCCTGCTCCTCGAAGCTCGCGAGAAGCTCGTCGCAGTGCTCCTCGTCGCGCATGGCGAGCGTGAGCTCGATCTCGGTGCCCGTGACCGGGAGGTCCATGCCCTCTCGGTGGTGGTCGACGCCGAGGACGTTCGCGCGACCCTCGGCGACGAGGCCGAGCAGATCCGCCAGGTTCCCGGGCCGGTCGCTCACGCGCGTGCGCACGACCAGGTAGCGGCCGGCGCGGGTGAGCCCGTGGCGCAGCACCTCGATCAGCATGCTCGCGTCGATGTTCCCGCCCGAGAGGAGCGCGCAGGCTGCTCCCGACCCCTGGACCTTTCCGGACAGGACCGCGGCAACCGAGGCGGCGCCCGCCCCCTCGACCGTCAGCTTGCAGCGCTCGCTGACGAGGAGGATCGCGCCGGCGATCTCGGCGTCCGTGACGGTGACGATGTCGTCGAGCCGGCCCTCGAGCAGGCGTCGGGTCAGCTCCCCCGGGTGCTTGACGGCGATGCCGTCGGCGATCGTGCTACCCGTCGGCGCCAGGCCCGCAAAGGGAGCGCAGGCGGCCGGCTGGACGCCGACGATCTCGAGCTCGGGCCGCAGCTCCTCGAGGGCGAGGGCGATGCCCGCCGCCAGCCCGCCCCCGCCGATCGGGATGACCAGAGTCTCGACCTCGGGCGCGAGCTGCTCGGCGAGCTCGAGGCCGAGCGTCCCCTGGCCGGCGAGGACGAGCGTGTCCTCGAAGGCGTGGACGTACGTCTCGCCCTTCTCCGTCCGTTCCTGAGCGGCCGCTGCCGCATCGTCGAAGCCGTCGCCCGCGAGCACGACCTCCGCGCCGTAGCTCTTGGTCGCCTCGATCTTCGCGGTTGGCGCGTCCTCGGGCATGAAGACCGTGGCGCGGACTCCAGACTCGCGGGCCGCCCACGCGACCGCCTGGCCGTGGTTGCCGGCGCTCGCGGTGACGACGCCGGCCGCCCGCTCGGCATCGGTGAGGCTCGCGATCCGGTTGTAGGCACCCCGAATCTTGAAGGAGCCCGTGCGCTGGAGGTTCTCCGCCTTCAGCCAGACGGGCCTGTCGGCCCGGCGGCCGAGGGTCTCCGAGGAGATGACGGGTGTCGCGCGGGCGACGCCTGCGAGACGCCGCCGCGCCTCCTGGATCTCAAGGAGCGTCGGGCCCGTCGCGGTCGCCATGCTCATTCACCTTGAATACCCGCTCCATGATCTCACGCACCGCCGTGAGCGGATCCAGCTCCCGCCGCTGCACCTCGCCGAGGAGGCGCCGGAGCTCCTCGTCTTCGGCGACGGCCTCCTCGAGGTGCGTCTTCGCGCGGGCGCTCGCCACCGCGAAGACCTCGCCGGCGAGGTTGGCGGCGCGGCGCTCGGCCAGCGTCCCGCTTTCCTCCAGGTGGCGCCGGTGCTCGACCACCTTCTCCCAGAGCTCCGGAACTCCCTCTCCCCTGACGGCCTCCGTGAGCACGATCGGGGGCTCCCACTCGCGGTCGGTGTCGAGGGCGAGGATCGACCGCACCTCGTTGACCATTGTCTTGGCCGCCGGATGGTCGCTCTTGTTGACCGCGATCACGTCCGGAATCTCCATGATCCCTGCCTTGAGCGCCTGGATCGAGTCGCCCGATCCCGGCATGAGGACGAGGAGGACGGTGTCCGCGATCGTGATCACCTCGACCTCGCTCTGACCTGCGCCCACCGTCTCGAGGAAGAGGAGCTCCTTGCCCGCCGCGTCGAGCACGAGCGCCGCCTGCAGGGTCGTCTCGGCCAGGCCCCCGAGATGGCCGCGTGTCCCCATCGAGCGGATGAAGACCTCGCGGTCGAGAAAGTGGTCGGCGAGCCGGATCCGGTCGCCGAGGAGCGCGCCCTTCGTGAACGGGCTCGACGGGTCGACCGAGATGACGCCGACGCTCGTCGAATCCTCGCGCACCAGGCGGACGAGCGCGCTGATCAGGCTCGACTTGCCCACCCCGGGCGGGCCGGTGACCCCGATCGCGTAGGCGCGGCCGGTCTCCGGGTACAGCTCCCGGATCAGCTCGTAGGCGAGCGGGTCGCCGTTCTCGACGAGCGTGATCGCCCGCGCGAGCGCGCGCCTGTCGCCCTCGCGGACGCCCCCCACGAGCTGCTCCAGAGTCCAGCGCTTAGGCAAGCGCCTGGACGCGCCCGAACGCCCGCGCGAAGAGCTCGTTCTCCTCCTTCGTCCCCACGGTCACCCGGATCGCCCCGGGGGCGCCGAAGGGCGCGAGCGGGCGGACGATCACGCCCTCGCGCAGGAGGGCGTCGAACACCGGGCGCGCGTCCTCCGCCACCTCGGCGTAGACGAAGTTCGCCACGGGCCGCGGCGCGAGGTCGAGCTTCGCGCGGCTGCACAGCTCGACGAGGTGCGCTCGCGCCTCTGCGTTGAACGCCCGGCGGCGCGCCAGCTCGCCGGAGTCGCCGAGGCTGGCGACGGCGGCCTCCTGGGCCGACTGCGTGATGTCGAAGGCGTTCCTCACCTTCTTGATCGAGTCCACCGCTTCCTTGGGGCCGACCCCGTAGCCGACACGCAGCCCGGCGAGGCCGTAGATCTTCGAGAACGTTCGCAGGACGAGCACGTCGCGGCCGCGCTTCACGTGCTCCTCGATCCCGTCCGGATAGTCTGGCTCGTCGATGTACTCGAAGTACGCCTCGTCGAGCACGGTGAGCACGTGGCCGGGGACGCGCTCGAAGTACGCATCCACCTGCGCGCGCGGGATCATCGTCCCGGTCGGGTTGTTCGGGTTGCAGAGGTAGACGATCTTCGTGCGGGCCGTGATCGCGCCGAGGATGCGCTCGATGTCGTACGCATGGTCGGTGAGCGGGACGCGGACCGGGGCGGCGCCCAGCTTCAGCGCTGCGAGCGGGTAGCTCGCGAAGGACGGCCAGCCGAAGACGACCTCGTCACCCGGGTCGAGTGTCGCGAGC
>JBOHAB010000076.1:0-11728 GCA_050697655.1 Gaiellaceae bacterium | reverse complement strand
GTTCTCGAGCCCGCCGTCGCGGACGCTGTGACGCTCTTGTGACGTACTCCTCGTCCCCAGCGGACATGCCCAGGGGTCAGACCCCAGGGCATGGCCGCGGGGCACAGGCGGCGGCCTCCGGGAACCGGCGTCTACGAGCCCAGCTCGCGATCGACCGTGTAGAGGGGCCGGTCTTCCACGTCGCGCTGGATGCGGCCGAGGTACTCGCCGACGAGCGCGAGGATGAATCCCTGGACGGCGAGGACGCCGAGCACGAGCCCGCCGAGAAAGAGAAGACCGGGAAAATCGCCGCGGGCGATCCAGACGACCGCTCCCCAGACCGCCACGGCCGCCGTCAGCAGGAAGCAGACCACGCCGATGGTGACGCCGGCCCACTGGATCGGCTGCGGCCAGAACCCGGCGAGCACGTGGAGCGTCAGCCGGATGAGGCGGAACGGCGAGTAACGCGAGCGGTCGGCGCGCGCCTGGTGGGAGAGGTCAACCTCGACGACGCTGGCCCCGGCCGAAAGGACGAGCGCCTTCGTGAACTTCTGCTTGCCGATCACGCCGAGCACGGGCTCGAGCGCCGAGCGCGAGTACGCGTTGAAGGCGCAGCCGAAGTCGGCGACGTCGGCGCCCGTGAAGCGGCGGAGCATGCCGTTGACGAGCTTCGAGGGAAGCGTCCGCCCCCACGAGTCCTCCCGGCTCACGCGCCTCCCGCTGGCGACGTCGGCCCCTCCCTCCACCGCGGCGATCAGGCGCGGGAGGTCCTCGGGGACGTTCTGGAGGTCGGCGTCCATCGTGACGACGATGTCGCCGCGGGCGCGGACGAGCCCGGCGTGCATGGCCGGGTGCTGGCCGAAGTTCTTCTTGAAGCGAACCGCCCGCAGGCGCTCGTCGCCGGCGACGAGCCGTTCGACGATCTCCCAGGTTCGATCCCGCGAGCCGTCGTCCACGACGATCACCTCGTACGGCTTCCCCAGCTCCTCGAGCGCCGCGCTCGCGCGCCGGCAGACCTCCTCGAGGGTCCCCTCCTCGTTGTAGACCGTGACGACGAGGCTGATCTCGGGGAGCACCGCCGCCGCCAATCCTGGAGCGGCCTGCGCAGCGGTTTCGGGCTCCGCCATCGGCCGCAGGCTACCATCCGCACGAACGGCGTCGAGGGGATTGGGGGTACGCTGGCTCCGGTGCATGGCACGCTCACGGAACGGGTCGAGTCCGTCGCGGCCGATACGCGGCACGGCGCCAGCTGGCTCGCCAAGGAGGCGCTCGAGACGCTCGTCGAGGCCGTCGAGCTCGGCGAGGACCCGGTAGAGACGGCCCGCGCGCTGATGCGCGCGCGCCCCGCGATCGGGTCGATCGCCGGCGCCATGGGCAGGGTGCTCGTCGCCTGCCGGACGCCCGAGCAGATGGTCGAGGAGGCCCGCGCCGTGATCGCCGGCCGCGAGCGGGCCGCAGCGACGATCGCCGTCATCCTCTCGGAGGACCTGGTCGAGCGCGTGGTGATGACGCACTCGGCCTCCGCTACCGCCCGCGAGGCGTTGATTCATGCACAGGCGGAGCGCGTCGTCTGCACGGTCTCCGACCCGGTGGGCGAAGGACGGGCCTTCTCGGAGGAGCTTGCCGCCGCCGGGCTCACGACCGAGCTGGTCGCCGACGAGGACGCGAAGCACGCCGTTGCGACGGTCGACCTTCTTCTCCTGGGCGCCGACACGGTCTTCCGCGACGGCTCCCTCGTGAACAAGATCAAGACGCACGGGCTGGCGAAGGCGGCCAAAAAAGCCGGCGTCCCGGTCGTGGTCGCCTGCGAGGTGCTGAAGCTCGCGCCCGTCGAGCCGTTCGAGCCCGACGAGGACCGGGTCGACCTGACCCCTCCGAGCCTGATCGCGCGCTACGTCACCGAAGAGGGCGCCTTCGCCCCGGACGAGATCGCGGCGCTCGTCGATCGCACGCCCTTCCTCCGCGAAGGTTACGAGCTCCTGCGGGCGAGCTAGCGGCAGTCGCCGCAGAGGCCCGAGACTTCGAGCCGATGGCCTGTCGTCACGAAGCCGTGGACGGCTGAGATCCGGTCGAGCCACGGCTCGAGCTCGCACTCGTCGAGCTCGACCACCTGATGGCAGCTGGAGCAGACGAGGTGATGGTGGTGCCCCTCGCCGCACCAGCGGTAGCAGAGCTCGCCCGGCCGGTGCGAGAGCGAGTCGATCACGCCCTCGTCGGCGAGCAGGCCGAGCGTCCGGTAGACGGTCGCCAGGCCTAGCCGCTCACCGCGGCCCCGTAGGCGCTCGTGCAGCTGCTGGGCGGTGACGTCGTTCGCCTCCCCCATCAGCTCGGTGAGGACGACGACGCGCTGGCTCGTCGGCCGGACGCCGACGGCTTCAAGGGCGCCGGCGGCCTGGGTTTGCTCGTCGCTCGGCACGGGGCTATGCTAGCACTCGATGAAAACGATAATCGTTCTCATCTTCAGTGTGGCCCTCGGGCCCGTCGCTTGCGGCGACGACTCCGACCCCTCAGGGCGGACGAGCGTCGTGGCCGGCTTCTACCCGCTCGCCTACGCGGCGGAGGAGATCGGAGGCGACCAAGTCGAAGTCACGAACCTCACCCCCGCGGGCGCGGAGCCGCACGACCTCGAGCTCGGCCCCCGGGATCTGGAGGAGATTCTCGGCGCGAATCTCGTCGTCTATGTCGGCGGCGGCTTCCAGCCTGCCGTCGAGGAGGCGATCGACGGCTCGGACGTGCCCGCGGTCGACGTCCTCGGGAGCGGCGACGACCCACATGTCTGGCTCGATCCCGTGCGATTCGCCCAGGTCGTCGAGCGGATCGGGACGGAGCTGGCCGCCGAGGCCCGGGCCCGAGACCTCGCCTCCCGGCTGCGCGCGCTCGACGAGGACTATCGCCAGGGGCTCGCCGACTGCGAGGGGCGCGAGCTCGTCACGACTCACGATGCGTTCGGCCACCTCGCCCAGCGCTACGGGCTCGAGGTCATCCCCGTCACGGGCCTTTCCCCGGAGGCCGAGCCCAGCCCGCAGGATCTGGAGGAAGCGGCCGAGCTCGTCGAGGCACGAGGCGTCACCACCGTCTTCACGGAGCCGCTGCTTTCCCCGGAGATCGGCGAGACGGTGGCCCGCGAGGCGGGGGCGACGACTGCCGAGCTCAACCCGCTCGAGGGGCTGACCGAAGACGAGCTGGCCCGCGGCGAGGACTACTTCACCGTCATGGAGGCGAACCTCCAAGCGCTGCGCGAGGGTCTGGGATGTCGGTAGCCGTCGAGCTCGAGGGTGTCTCCTTCGCCTACCGGTCCGGACAGCCCGTGCTGACGGATGTCCACCTCGCGGTCGAACAGGGGGAGTTCGTGGCGATCGCGGGGCCTAACGGCGGTGGAAAGACGACGCTCGTGCGGCTCGTCCTCGGGCTGGCCCGGCCGGATTCGGGCTCCGTGCGCCTCTTCGGCGAGCCCGCGCACCGGTTCTCGCGCCGCGCCGCCCTCGGCTACGTCGCCCAGCGGGCTCAGCTCGGCACACAAGGCCCGGTGACCGTCCGAGAGGTCGTCTCGTCCGGGCGTCTCGCGCAGGGCGGACTCCTCGGGCCGCTGCGGGCCCGGGACCGGGCGATCGTCGACGCCGCCATCGCCGACGTCGGGCTCGAAGGGCATGCGGGCGCTCGATTGGCCGAGCTCTCCGGAGGCCAGCAGCAGCGCGCGTTCATCGCCAAGGCGCTCGCCGGGGAGCCGTCCCTGCTCGTCCTCGACGAGCCGACGGCCGGGGTCGACGTGGAATCGCAGGAGTCCCTCGCTCTTCTCCTCGACCGCCTCCATCGCGACCGCCGGGTAACGACGCTGTACGTGTCGCACGAATTCGGCGCCGTCGAGAGCATCGTCGACCGCCTTGTCCTCGTCCGCGGCGGCATCGTCTTCGACGGGCCGCCCCAGAGCCTCCCCGCCCAGTGGCACGACCCCTCGCACGCCCATGCTCGACACTGAGTTCATGCGCCTGGCGTTCGCGGCAGGGGCCGTCATCGGCCTCCTCGCGCCCGCCGTCGGCTTCTTTCTCGTACAGCGGAACATGAGCCTGGTCGGCGACGGGGTAGGCCACACCGCCTTCGCGGGCGTCGCCGCCGGATACCTGCTCGGAGTCTCGCCCGTCCTCACGGCGCTCGTCGCGGCCGTCGCGGGAGCGGTCGGCATCGAATGGCTTCGCTCCCGGCGCCAGGCGGTCGGAGACCAGGCGCTCGCGCTCCTCTTCTACACGGGCCTCGCCGCGGGGGTAGTGCTCGCGTCCTCGGCCGGCGCCCTCAACGTGAACCTCTTCGCGTTCCTCTTCGGATCGATCCTCACGGTCACGCGCGAGGACCTCGTCGTCATCGGAGTGCTCGGCGTCGCCGGGCTCGCCACGGTCGCTCTCCTCTACCGGGCGCTGGTCGGCGTGGTCGTGGACGAGGAGGGCGCGCGCGTCGCCGGCGTCCCCGTCGGGGCCCTGAACGTCCTCGTCGCAGGCCTCGCGGGGCTGACGATCGGGCTCTCCATGCAGATCGTGGGCATCCTCCTGATCGCCGCCCTCATGGTGCTCCCCGTGATCGCCTCTGGACGCGTCGCCTGGAGCATGCGCTCCTCGATCCTCCTGGCGATGGCGATCGGGCTGGCGTCGGTGTTCGCCGGGCTGACGATCGCCTACTACGGCGACCTGCCGCCCGGCGGGGCGATCGTGCTCGTCGCCGCCGGCGCCTTCGTGATCGCGAGCCTCGCCGACACGGCCCGCCGGCGCGTCTAGTCTGTGTGCCCGTGTCTCTGATCGCCACGCGCGGGCTGACCAAAAGGTATGGGGTCGTCGTCGCGCTGGACCAGCTCGACCTCGAGCTGGAGCCTGGGGTCATCGGCCTCGTCGGCTCCAACGGGGCCGGGAAGAGCACGCTGATCCGGATCCTCCTCGGCCTCGTCGAGCCCACGTCCGGCTCCGCCCGGATGCTCGACCGCGACGTGGTGGCCGACGGGCTCGACGTCCGCCGGCTCGTCGGCTACATGCCGGAGCACGACTGCCTCCCGCTCGACATCAACGCCACGGAGTTCGTCTCGCACATGGCCCGGGTCAACGGCCTGCCGCCTTCCGCCGCCCGTGAGCGCACCGCGGAGATCCTCCGCCTCGTCGGCCTGTTCGAGGAGCGTTACCGCGAGATGCGCGGCTATTCCACCGGGATGAGACAGCGCGTCAAGCTCGCGCAGGCCCTGGTGCACGACCCCAGGCTGGTGCTCCTGGACGAGCCGACGAACGGGCTCGACCCGTCCGGCCGAGACCAGATGCTCGACCTCGTCGCGCGCATCGGCCGGGAGTTCGGCATCTCGGTCCTCATGTCGTCGCACCTGCTGGCCGAGATCGAGCGCGTCTGCGACCACCTCGTCCTGATCGAGGGCGGGAAGCTCGTCCAGTCGGGCAGCATCGGTGGGTTCACGGGGCAGATCCAGCTCCTCACGGTCGAGGTCGACGGCCCTGCCGCAGGGCTCGCCGCCTACCTGGGAGAGCACGGCTACTCCTCCCGCGAAGCTGCGCACACGCTCGAGGTCGACATCTCGGACGACGGCGCCTACGACGTCATCCGCGACGGCGCGGCCTCGCTCGGGCTCGGGCTCGTACGCCTCGAGCAGCGCCGCCAGCGGCTCGAGGACCTCTTCCGGGATGAAGCCGACCGGGGAGACGGCGCACGTGTTTAAGAACCCCTTTCGAAATGAAGCCGGGCGTCGCCGGAACGCCCTGGACGGCGCATCATTCCGAAATGGGTTCTGAGCCGGCCGCTGCCAGCAGCATCTATGACCTCGGCTACCGCCATTACGACGGGCCGCACACCGGCCGGATGGGAACCTTCGCGACGCTCTACACGAGCAGCGTCCGCACCGCTTTCGGCCTCGGTCGCAGGACGTCGAGCAAGATCATCCCGTTCACGCTTGCCGTCTTCGCCTTCGTCCCGGCTCTCATTCAGGTAGGGGTCGGCGCGATCACGAGCGCGGGTGACGCCGACGTCGAGATCTTCAAGCACGAGGACTACTTCGGCTACGTGCAGATCGTGCTCGTCCTCTTCTGCGCCGCGGTGGCGCCGGAGCTCGTGGGCAGGGACCAGCGCAACCGGATGCTCTCGCTCTACTTCTCGCGGGCCCTCTCGCGGGTCGACTACGCGCTCGCGCGGTTCGCCGCGCTCACCAGCGTGATGCTCGTGCTCACGCTCGGGCCGCAGGTCCTGCTCTACGTGGGGAACGGCCTCGCCTCGGACGACCTTTCGGGCTACGTCGCCGACCGCTGGGACCTCGTCTTCCCGATCCTCGGCGGGTCGCTCTTGCTCTCGGCGATGATCGCGTCCGTCGGGCTCGTGATCGCGGCCTTCATCCCCCGCCGCGCCTACGCGACCGCTGTCATCGTCGGCGTGTTCGTCCTTACGTTCACGGTCGGTGCCATCCTGATGGAGACGCTCGATACGGCCTACGCCCAGTACGCGCTGCTGGCGAGCCCGGCCGTGTGGGACGGCGTCATCTACTTCCTCTTCCGCGTGGACACGCCGTCCGAGAGCGTACTCGTGGACGCGAGCTTCTCCGGCTGGGTCTATCTCGCCGCCGGCCTGGTCACGATCGCCGTCGCCCTCGGGCTCACGATCTACCGCTTCCGGAGGGTCCAGGCGTGACGACTGTCGTCGAAGAGGCGGGCGGCCTCCCTCCCGACGCCGGGGCCTCCGGCCCGACGATCGTGCTGGAAGGCGTCTCGCGCTGGTACGGAAACGTGGTAGCGGTCAACGAGATCTCGTTCGAGGTCTCGCCCGGGGTGACCGGGCTGCTCGGCCCCAACGGCGCGGGGAAGAGCACGCTCCTGCACGTGCTCTCCGGCTTCCTGAAGCCTTCGGCGGGGAGCGTCACGGTGCTCGGCGAGCCGCCCTGGCGCAACCCCGGCCTCTATCGGCGCCTCGGCCTGGTGCCCGAGCGGGAGTCGGTGTACGGGCACCTCAACGGCTACGACTTCGTGCTGCTGAGCGCGCGCCTGCACGGCGTGGCCGACCCGCACGGGGCGACACGCCGGGCGATCGCGGAGGTCGACCTCGGGGCTGCGGCCACGCGCGCCACCGGCGGGTACTCGAAGGGGATGAAGCAGCGCATCAAGGTGGCGGCCGCGCTCGTCCACGACCCGGCGGTGCTCATCCTCGACGAGCCGTTCAACGGCGCCGATCCCCGCCAGCGGCTTCAGATGACCGAGCTCTTCCTCCGTCTCGGCTCGGAGGGACGCACGATCATCTTCTCCTCCCACATCCTCGAGGAGGTCGAGCGGCTGGCCGAGCGGGTACTGGTGATCGTGGCAGGAAGGCTTGCCGCCTCCGGCGACTTCCGTGAGATCCGCCGGCTGATGACCGACGCCCCGCACACCTTCGTCCTGCGGACGTCGGACGACCGGCGGCTAGCCTCCTCGCTCGTCGCACACGAGAGCGTGGTCGGCGTCGACCTCCACGGCGAGCTGCTGACGGTGCAGACGTCGCAGCTCGGCGCGTTCTCGCGCGCCGTCCCGCAGATCGCCAAGGAAGCCGCCGTCTCGATCTTCGAGCTCAAGCCCACGGACGAGTCTCTGGAGGGCGTCTTCTCCTACCTGGTGAACCGATGACCCGGATCATCTTCCGCCTGACCGTCCGCCAGCTGCTCGGCCGCGGCCGCACCATCCTGATCGGGCTGCTCGCGCTGCTCCCGGTGCTCGTGGCCTTGGTCTACAGGCTCGGGAGCCAGGACACCGAGCAGCAGGAGTGGACGGCGTCCGTTCTCCTCGACGGCCTCGTCGTGACGACGCTCCTGCCCCTCGCCGCTCTCGTCTACGGGACCGCCGCGCTCGGCGTCGAGATCGAGGACGGGACCGCCGTGTACCTGCTCTCCAAGCCGATCTCGCGGGCAAGGATCGTGGTCGCCAAGATCCTGGCGAGCTGGGCGGTCACGGGCGCAACGGTTCTCGCCTCCGCCCTGGTGGCCGGGGCCATCGCCCTCTACGACAAGCCGAAAGGCAGCATTCTCCTGGGCTTCGGCGTCGCCATCGTCCTCGGCAGCCTCGTCTACTCGGCGCTCTTCGTGATGCTAAGCATCGTCACGAGCAGAGCCTTGATCGCGGGGTTGATCTACGTCTTCATCTGGGAGGGCCTCGTCAACGGCCTGTTCGCAGGGACGCGGTTGCTGAGCGTCCGCCACTACACGCTCGGCGTCGCCGACTGGCTCGTCGACCTACCCGCCTCCGCGTTCGACGCCGAGCTCGGGCCGGCCACCGCACTCGTTCTCATGGCAGCGTTTGGAGCGGCGGCCATCTGGTACGCGGTCGTTCGCCTGCGGAGCTTCGAGATCGGCGAGACGACGTAGCCCCGACGGGGTGGGGAGAGCACGAGCCTGAGGACACGGGGTGGCGCCATCGCGGGGTCCGAAAGCGCTGCGTACAGTTCGAGACCGATGACGCTCCCCGCCTTCTTCACCGAGCCATTCCGCCTCCGCACGTGGAAGCAGACGGCCTACGCGCTGCTCGCGCTCCCGCTCGGCGTTGCCTGGTTCACCCTCTTCCTGACGCTCGGAACCACCAGCCTCAGCCTCCTCATCATGATCGTCGGCCTGCCGCTCCTGGCGCTGACCCTGTGGCTGACGCGACTCGCCTCGCGGGTACAGCGCGAGGTGGCAGGAACGCTGCTCGGCGCCCGGATTCCCGGCCGTCCGACCGTGCCCGTCCAGGCGGTTCAACCCTGGTGGCGGCGGATCCTCGAGCCCGTGCTCGACCTCGCGACCTGGCGCGCGCTCGTCTACCTGCTCTTCCTCGCCTTTCCGATCGGACTGGCCCTGTTCATCGTGGCCGTGGTGCTCTGGTCGGTGGCGCTGACGACCGCCTCGGCGCCGACGTGGTACTTCTTCATCCCGCCCGAGGATCGCGGCGACGTCTTCGGCACGGCGATCGACGCCCCCTGGGAGTGGATCCTCCTCGTCGCCGGCGGGCTTCTGCTCGTCTTCCTGACGCCGTGGATCATCCGCGCGCTCGTGGCGTGCGACGTCCTGCTCATGCGCGCCCTGCTCGGCCCGACGCGCGGCGAGCTCGAGCGGGCTGCGGCCAAGAGCGCGGCGCAGCGCGACCTCGCCGTCGCCGCGGCGACGGGAAGCCGGCGCCAGATCGAGCGCGACCTCCACGACGGGGCCCAGGCTCGGTTGGTCTCGCTCGCCGTCGACCTGGGGCGGGCGCGGCGACGGCTCGAGGAGGGAGGCTCCTCGGAGGAAGCCGCCGAGCTCGTGCGCACCGCCCACGAGGAGGCGAAGCAGGCGCTGGCCGAGATCCGTGACCTGGCCCGAGGAATCCACCCGGCCGTGCTGACCGACCGCGGTCTCGACGCGGCGCTCTCTTCCCTCGTGGCGCGCTCGCCGATCCCGGTGTCGCTCAGGTCCGAGCTCGGCGACCGGCGCGCGCCCGAGCAGGTCGAGTCGGCCGCGTACTTCGTCGTCGCCGAGGCGCTCACGAATGTCGCCCGCCACAGCAAGGCCGTGCACGCGGCCGTCTCCGTGATCCGCGACGATGGCGTCATCCTCGTCGAGGTCCGCGACGACGGCGTCGGCGGCGCCGGCGGCGCGGAAGGCTCGGGCCTGGTCGGCCTGCGCGACCGCGTCGGCGCGCTCGGCGGCACCCTCGTCGTCGACAGCCCGCTCGGCGGTCCCACCGCGATCACGGCAGTGCTCCCGTGCGCGTAGTCATCGTCGAAGACTCCGGCCTTCTGCGAGACGCGCTCACGCGGCTCCTCGCCGACTTCGAGATCGAGGTAGCGGCCGCCGTGGCCACCGCCGAGGAGCTGCGCCGGGCCGCCGAAGAGCACGCTCCCGACGTCTTCGTCGTCGACGTCCGGCTGCCGCCCACGTTCACCGACGAGGGCGTCCGCGCGGCCGCCGATCTGCGCACCCGCGACCCGGAGGCGAAGGTGCTCCTCCTTTCTCAGGCCGTCGAGGAGCGCTACGCGCGCGACCTGCTCGCGCAGCGAAGCGAAGGCCTTGGCTACCTCCTCAAGGACCGCGTCGCGGACGGGGCGGAGTTCGTCGAGGCGCTCCGGCGCGTGGCGGCAGGCGGAACCGCGCTCGACCCCGAGGTGGTCAGGCAGCTCCTCGTCCGGCAGCGCGCCATCGACGACCTGAGCCCGCGCGAGCGTCAGGTGCTCGAGCTGATGGCCGAGGGCCGCACGAACGCGGCCATCGCCAGCCGGCTCGTCGTCACCGACCGCGCAGTCGAGAAGCACGTGGCGAGCATTTTCGGCAAGCTCCGGCTACCGCCGAGCCGGGAGGACCACCGTCGCGTCCTCGCCGTCCTCGCCTGGATCAACTCGGACTAGCAGTATCTCCTGCGAACAGCGCTTCACCGCTCCGCTAGCTGCGCGGGCCGGAACGATGGTCGAACTGCCGCAGCCAGCGGCACATGAAGACATCAGCGAGCGCGTAGCCGCCGCTGTCGGGCCGCTCGATCAAGTCGAGGCGGCCGAGCGACTCGAGGGCTGTCTGCACGCTGGCGGCCGAGTCCAGCTTGTGGCGGCGGCGATAGCCCTCCGAGTAGACGCGCCCGCTCTGTCGCGACAGTGCAAGCAGGAGCATGCGCTGGCCGGTGGAGAGTCGCTCCCAGACGGCCGTGTAGCGGGCGCTCTCGGCTCGGAGGAGGTCGTCGAGAGCAAGCTCGACCGCCTCGACGTCGGCGCCGGTGCTTCGCAGACGCGCCTGAGTCCAGGTGAAAGAGCAGAGCTCCTGCGTCTCGTAAGGCTTCCCCTCAGTGAGCGAGAGGATGCACTCGAGCGCCTCATCGGAGACATCGACACCGCCGGCCCTGAAGCGCTCGCGTAGGAACCCGCTGAACTGGTGCGGTGCGATCGGCCCGACCGGCATCGGCTTCGCCGCCCGGTAGAGCGGTGCCGAGGCATTCATGAAGAGGGGCTCCATCAGATGGCGCTTGGATCCGAGGTAGACATGAGAGACCTCGGGCTGGCGCTGGAAGATGGCACGGATCTTGCCGGGCAGGTCCTCGTCGATCGTGACGATCTCCTGGAATTCGTCGAGAACGACGACGACGAGCCGGTCCTCGCCGAGCTCCGCGGGCAGGGCGAGCAGTCCCTCGAGCAGCTTGTCGGCGTCCTCTTCGCGCTCGTAGCCGAGGAACTGGACCACGGGCTTGGCGTCGTCGCTGACCGTGAGGCGCGGGGCGAGAGTCAGGTGTGAGAAGAACTCGCGCACGCGCTCAATCGTGCGTTCAAGCGGTGAGAGGAGGCCGTCGTTGAGGGCCTGGGCGAGGTTGTCCGCGAGCTGTTCCTTGGAGGGAGAGCCGAGTAGGTCGAGGTAGGCGACCAGGGCACCCTCGCCTCGCAGCTCCTCGATAGCCCGTTCGACGAGCGAGGTCTTCCCCAGACGTCGCGGGGAGATGATGACGACGTCCTGGCCACCGCGGACGTCGGCGACGAGCTGCTTCAGCTCCGCCCGGCGGTTCGCGAAGAACTCGCCCCTGGCGATGGCGCCGTAGCGGAACGGATTGATATTGCCGTTGCTCCCCACCGCCAGGCATCATAGCCAACAGCATTATGTTGTATGGCATAATTCTGGTGGCCATAACGTCGGCGGCAGGTCACATGCGCGCCGGAGACGCCTTGAAGTGCAGATTTCACGAACGAGAGGGAGTCCCGCAGCATCTAGGATCGGGCCGTGGTCGTGCGAGCCCTTTTCTGCCTGAGCGCGGTCGCGCTCGCGTGGACTCACGTGGGC
>JBOHAB010000075.1:0-11815 GCA_050697655.1 Gaiellaceae bacterium | reverse complement strand
CCTCGGGGTCGATCCCGAGGCCGCGCAGGCGCGAAGTCTTCACGAGGATGGCGTCGTCGAGGGAATCAAGAGAGTTGGCGTAATGTCCGGTGGCCTGCGTCGTCAGGCGGAAGCCTGCGTCGCGGGCGAAGCCGACCACGGCGACGACGTCGTCGACCAACTCCGGATAGACGACGGCCGCGGGCCGCTGGTCGGCGGCCAGGTTCCAGGCGCCGCGCGCCTCGTCCCAGTTCAGGTCGCCGGGGACGACGATCTCGCCGTCGAGGCGGTCGCCCAAAGCACCGAGGCCGGTCTGCTCTGCATGGACGGTCTGCGTGGGGGTCATCGTCTGGTGCCTCCGTGAGCGAAAGACAGGGTTCGGTCGTGCGTGAGCCCACTGTCCCAAGACGCATTCGCCGGCGTAAGGCGGCTACCAGGCTTTCTCCGGTTCGGTTAACCCGAACGGCCGGTGGTCGGGCGTCGTCCGGGAGCGTTATCGTCTGGCCACGATGGCTGTCGAGGAAGAACGCGAGCTCTGGTCCGGACGCCCGTCGTGGCGCGGGCGCATGGCGATCCTCGTCCCGGGCGTCCTCCTCACGATCCTCGTGCTCGTCGTCTGCATCTGGGCCGGTGCCTCGTGGCTGCTCACGGTCATCGTTGTCGCTCTCGTTGCAGGCGTCACGGTGGTCTGGTCCTTCCTGGAGACCCTCCGCTGGATGTACAGGATCACGAACCGGCGCGTCCTGGTCCGCCACGGCCTCGTCTCCGTCCACGAGCAGACGGCTCGCCTCGAGCGCGTGCAGGACATCACGCTGCACCAAACGCTCTTCGACCGGATCTTCGGTGTTGGGAGGCTCGAGATCGACACGGCCGGCTCAGCCGGGGGACCGCTCGAGTTCAAGGCGCTCGTCGATCCGGCGCATGTCCGCGAGGTGTTGGACACGGCGGTCCGGGAACAGCGGGACGCCGAGCCCGGCGTCTGAAGCCGGGTCATGAGTATTCGCCGTTCCCTGGCGGCCGAGCTGCAATCCGGGGAAAGCTACGCGTTCGTCCTCGCGCTCTTGCTCGCGTCGCTCTTCCTCGTGATCGTCGCGCCGGAGGACACCTGGGCGCGGATCCTGCGCGACGCGGTGGTCGCGGCGACACTGGTCCTTGCCTACTGGACGGCCACGGCGCGACGTGCCTTTCTCGTCCCCCGCGTCATCGTGCCCAGCATCGCGCTGGTGTTCGTCGTCGTCGGCGCCTTCGAGGGCGCGACGACGCAAGCGGCGGCCGCGGCGATCGGAGCCGCGCTCACCGCCTGGGTCGCGTTCCTCGTCGCCCGCGACCTTGCCGAAAGGCGCTCGGTAGACCCGCAGACCGTGCTCGGCGCCCTCTCGTTCTATGTCCTGCTCGGTTACTTCTTCGCCTCGCTCTTCGCACTGGTCGCCGAGATCGGCGACGGCGCGTTCTTCACCCGCGGCGACGACGGGTCCGCGGGCGAGCGGCTGTACTTCAGCTTCGTGACCATCTCGACGACCGGCTTCGGCGACCTCGCTCCAGCAAGCGGGGTCGGACGCGCATTCGTCGTCCTGGAGATCGTCGTCGGCCAGCTCTACCTCGTCACCGTGGTGGCGATCCTCGTGACTGCGGCGACGCGGCGGTTTTGGACAGAGCGGAGCCCGGGCTAGCGCGGCACGCGCCGGGCCGGAGCCTGCGGGACGAGCAGCCGGCTGCGCGGCAGGCGCATCTCCGGATCGATCCTGCGCGCGCTCAGCAGGAGCAGGATGCTCAGCACGAACAGCCAGATCGGGAAGACGAGGACGAACCACTGCTTGAATGACGCGCTCAGGAGCAGGAACAGGCCCACTGCATAGCCGCTCCAGGCAAACCAGCGCGGCAGAATCCCCGCCCTCGAGCCGAGTGAGGAGGTCGTGAACACGAACATCGCAGCCATCCGGAAGGCGAACACGAAGAGCACTGTGCTCCCGAACACAGGGAACTCCCGGGCGGCGACCGGGTCGATGTCCCCGTCCGCGAACTCGATGCTGGCGGCAAGCACGGTGGCGGACGCACTCGCGACGAAGAACAGGGCGACGTAGACGATTCCCGACACCAGCTGGAGGTTCGACTGCAGGGCGCTCCGATGGGTGGTGGCGCCCTCTTCCCACATCCTCAAGGCCACGATGAACCAGACGAACGCGATTCCTGCGAACGGCATCACGTAGAGACCGACGAGGAGGAGGCGGCGAGACTCGGGGCTGCTGTAGTACTCGGCGATCTCTGCGTTCGTCGCGTCCGCGCTCGGTGCGTCCGCGGCCAGGAACCACGCGACTAGGAAGAGGACCGCGTGGAGCGCGCCCACCGCCGCGGTGATCGTGGCGGCCGTACGCAGCGAGCGGCCGCGCTCCTCCGGCGTCTCGGGCGGGCTCGGCGCTTCCGAAGTCGCTTCCATCGCTCAGCCGCGCGCCTCGCGGAACCGTTCCACGATGAGGAAGGTCGCCAGACCAACCAGGATGCCGAGAACGACCCACTTCCAGAAGTGAACGGCGAGGATGACGGCCGCGATCAGGGCGAGGACGACGGCCATCCGGTTGACGGTGCGCACGAAGCTCCCGCGGAGGAACGACTCGGCGAGCACGAACGCAAGCAGGAGGACGACGATCCAGGCAAGCGTGTGATCGGGGCCCACGACGATCAACGCGACGAGCCCGAGGAGAAGGGCGCTCATGCTCAGGGCGGCCCAGAGCTCCGACGCACGCCCGAAGCGCATTTTCGCCGTCGTGGTCGGAACCGCGGCCTTCGCGATGTGCGCCCGTGGGTCGAGGCGCTCTCCGCGGCGAAACGCCCCGATCTGCCGTGAGATGCCCTCGGAGACCGCCTCTACTTCTGACAGCTCCTTGCGCAGGCTCTTGACCTCGCCTGCCTTTTCCTGGACACGCAGCGCGTGCACCGCGTGCTGCTGCTCGAGATGCGGACTGCCCTGCATGCTCACGAGCTCGACGCCGAGTCGCTGGAGCTCGTCGACCCGCTCCGGGATGAGCCGCTCGAGCTCGGCGCGCCTGGATGCGTTGCGGCTCTGCTCCTCCTCCAGGAGCGGGAGCTCCTGCGGCGGGGGCGGGACCTGGTCGAGGCCGGCAAACCCGAGTGGGTCGTACCAGCCTGCGCGCACCGAGCCGTCCCGGTTGTACATCGGCCCAGCAGGCGCGTTCTCTCCCGAGATCGGATCCTGCGCGTACAAGCCCCACATGCCGTGGAAGCCGCTCACCCACGGGGTCTTCTCGTCGATCACGTCCGGCGCCCACTCCCGCTCCTGACCGGGCCCGATGCCGAGGCCGTCGCCACGGGCGTAGTCCACGAACGGGATCCGCAACCCGCCCTTCCGCGTCACTCCCCTGGCCGAGCGTCTCCCGCCAGAACCGCTCCGCTGCCTCGAGGAAGCCCGCGATCCGCCGAGGAACCGGCAGCGGGACCTCCGCCTGATACTCCCCGGCGACGAAGTACGACGCGTGCGATCCCGCGCCCGCGAAAGCCACTGGGTGCCCCTCCTCGAGCGTGAGGTCGCCCGGATCGTCGTACCGACGGCGCAGGTCGGCGCCGTGGAAGTCGTGGGATGCATACGCGAACCACTCCGGAACGAGCTTGTCCTCGGCTTCGTACAGATAGACGGCAACCATCTCCCAGTCGGACTCGTGGTCGTTGACGCCGTGGAACCCCGAGCGCCAGTTGTTGTAGGGGAAGAAGAACCAGTACTGGCAGACGGTCCAGCCGCCGTGGCGCACAACGCGCCCGTGGTACACGTAGCGCTCGTCCTGCTCGAGGAGCGCCGCGTACTTGAGCTCCGCCGCCGCTGCGGTCGCGCCGGGCACGCGCCCCCGGAGGAGCAAGGTCGCGGAGAAGAGCGCGTCGCCGAGGCGGGGCAGCAGGCCGCCGCGCGCGAGCCGCCCCACGCCCGCGCGGAACTTGCGCTCCTGCCCCTTTTCCAGCCTGCGGGCGTCCGCGAGCGCCTTCGTGCTCTCGCCGAGGCCGAGCCGTCCGATGAATCGGAGGTAGAAGAGCGAGCCGAAGGCCGCCGTACGCGGTTCGATCAGCTTTTCGATGGTCAGGTTGCCCTCGGGTACTACCTCCTCGTCGTGGTCGTCCGGGTAATACAGCCACAGGCTGCAGGAGCGCACGTACGGCTCGACGTCCATCGGGAAGAACTGCTCACCGCTCGTGAGGCGAACGATCGGCTCGAACGCCCGCAGGACCTCGAGGTCAGTCGCGGTCGAGGGGATTCCGAGTTGGTTGGGTGAGGTCGGCATTGGACGGAGGTCCGATCCCGAACGCGACTTGGACGTCGCGAGGCGTGAGGGCGAGGACGATGAACGCGTTCAGGGCCATACGGCCATAGCGAGGGTCGCCGAAGGAAAAATGGCGAAGGATCTGGATCGTAAGGCCGACGACGGCCAACATCATGAACAGCTTCCATGCCCACGGCCGCATGCCCAGCGCCCCGACGGCGATCACGAGAGCAACGGCCCCGAGGCCGATCTGAAGGATCCCATCGACGATCTGGTCCGTGTCGTCGCGGGCGGCGTCGAGAAGCGTCAGCATGCCGTCCACGAGCAGATAGCCGGCGGCGAGGAGCGCCAACGCGGCGACGATCGTGACGGCGGTCGGTCGTCCGCGATTCGTCGACGGCGGGCTCGCAGAGACCGCGGAACCAACCATGGCGCCCGACCCTAAACAGCAGTGTCGGCGATGGCAAGGAGGCCGGTGAATCCCTAGGGTGTCGCAGATGGCTCGGTTAACGGCCGACAGAGGCACTCGACGCAAGGGGATGGCTTTCGTCCCGGGCGGTTCGTTCGCGATGGGTTCGGCTCGCCACTACCCGGAAGAGGCGCCAGTGCGCGAAGTGACCGTTGGCAGCTTCTCCATGGACGAGCACCCGGTCACCAACCTCGAGTTCCTGCGGTTCGTGAAGGCGACGGGCCACGTGACCTGGGCCGAGCGGGAGCCCGATCCCGCGCAGTACCCCGACGCGCAGCCCGACATGCTCTTCGCCGGGTCCGTGGTCTTCCAGAAGTCAGCGGGCCCGGTGGACCTGAGCAACCACTTCAACTGGTGGACCTGGACGCGCGGTGCCGACTGGAGGCATCCGGAAGGCCCTAAGAGCTCGCTCCACGGCCGCGAGCGGCATCCCGTCGTGCACGTCGCGTTCGGCGATGCGGAGGCCTACGCTGCCTGGGCGGGCAAGGAGCTGCCGACCGAGGCGGAGTGGGAGTACGCGGCACGTGGCGGCCTCGACGGCGCGGAATACGCCTGGGGTGACGAGTTCGCGCCGAAGGGAAAGCAGATGGCGAACACCTGGCAGGGGGAGTTCCCGTTCGAGAACAGCCTGCTGGATGGCTACGAGGGCACCTCGCCGGTCGGCTCCTTCCCGCCCAACGGCTACAGCCTCTACGACGTGACCGGGAACGTCTGGGAGTGGACGACCGACTGGTACTCCACCTCCACCGACGCCCCGTCCCCCTGCTGCGGCGAAGACCCGCGGGCGGCGAGCGTCGACCCGAACGACCCGGCCGCGATCCCGCGCAGGGTGATGAAGGGTGGCTCGCACCTGTGCGCCCCGAACTACTGCCGGCGCTATCGCCCGGCGGCACGCATGGCCCAGGCCGTCGACACCTCGACGAGCCACCTCGGATTTCGCTGCATCGTTCGTCCGCCCAGAGAAGAACCGTGACGCCCGAGACACTGGAGTGCCCGAGCACGCCGGCGCTGCCACGACATCAAGGAGGAAACCTAGTGGCTCGTAAGCGAACAGCCAAGAGCAGCGAGGACGGGAACGCGGCGGAGGCGCCGCAGCTCGTCGAGTACGGGCCGGGGACCGCGTTTCCCGGGGTCATCGGCCGGACGTTCGACGTGTCCTCGCCGGCGTGGCCGGAGCCGCTGCGTGCCCGCGAAGGCGCGCCGAACGTGCTCTTCATCGTCATCGACGACACGGGATTCGGGCAGCTCGGCTGCTACGGGAGCCCGATCTCGACGCCGAACATCGACCGGCTCGCGGAGGGCGGCCTCCGCTACTCGAACATGCACACGACGGCGCTCTGCTCCCCGACCCGCTCCTGCATCCTCACCGGCCGGAACCACCACTCGAACCACATGGCCGGGATCACGGAGATCTCGACCGGATTTCCCGGCTACGACGGGAACATTCCGTTCGAGCACGGATTCCTCTCCGAGATCCTCCACCAGCAGGGGTACAACACGTACGCGATCGGCAAGTGGCACCTGACGCCGGCCGACCAGATCTCCGCCGCCGGGCCCTACGATCGCTGGCCGCTCGGGCGCGGCTTCGACCGCTACTACGGCTTCATGGGCGGCGACACCCACCAGTACTACCCCGAGCTGACGCACGACAACCACCGCGTCGAGCCCGAGAAGACGCCCGAAGAGGGCTACCACCTGACCGAGGACCTGACGGACAACGCGATCGCCTTCATCGCCGACGCCAAGCAGGTCGCGCCGAACAAGCCGTTCTTCCTCTACTTCGCGACCGGCGCCCAGCACGCCCCCCACCACGTCCCGCAGGAGTGGGCCGACAAGTACAAGGGGACGTTCGACGACGGCTGGGACGCCTACCGCGAAAAGGTCTTCGCCAACCAGAAGAAGCTCGGCCTCGTGCCCGAAGACGCGGAGCTCTCACGCCACGACCCGGACGTCCAGGAGTGGGACAGCCTCTCCGACGACGAGCGCAGGCTCTACGCCCGGATGATGGAGGTCTTCGCGGGCTTCCTCGAGCACACGGACCACCACATCGGCCGGCTGCTCGACTTCCTCGAGGAGATCGGCGAGCTCGAGAACACCCTGGTCATGCTCATCTCCGACAACGGCGCCAGCGCCGAAGGGGGGCCGACCGGCTCCGTCAACGAGAACAAGTTCTTCAACTTCGTGCCGGACTCACTCGAGCAGAACCTGGCCGCGATCGACGACATCGGCGGCCCGAAGTTCTTCAACCATTACCCGTGGGGGTGGACGTGGGCGGGCAACACGCCGTTCCGCCGCTGGAAGCGGGAGACGTACCGGGGCGGCATCAGCGACCCGTTCGTCGTCCACTGGCCGAACGGCAGCAAATCGGCGGGCGAGGTGCGAGCCCAGTACGCGCACGCGATCGACATGGTGCCGACGGTGCTCGAAGCCCTCGAGATCGATCCACCGGTCAGCATCCAGGGCGTGACGCAAGCGCCGATCGAGGGCGTCAGCTTCGCCCACACGTTCGCCGACGGCAAAGCGGCGTCGAAGCACGTCACCCAGTACTTCGAGATGCTCGGCCACCGGTCGATCTACCACGACGGCTGGCGGGCGGTTTGCCCCTGGCCGGGCACGTCGTTCGCCGAGTCCGGGCGGCAGTTCGGAACGCCGATACCTGACGAGACGCTGACCGAGCTCGATGCGACGGCCTGGGAGCTCTACCACGTGGCCGAGGACTTCGCCGAGAACCACGACGTCGCCGCGGAGAACCGGCCGCGGCTGATCGAGATGATCGCCCAGTGGTATGTCGAGGCCGGCAAGTACAACGTGCTGCCGGTCGACGGGCGCGGGCAGCAGCGACTGGCCGAAGCGCGCCCACAGATCGCGGTGGACCGCACCAGGTACACGTACTACGCGGGCACGCAGGAAGTTCCCTCGAACGCCGCACCGAGGATCCTCAACCGCCCGCACACCGTGACCGCCGTCGTCGAGATCCCTGACGAGGGCGCGGAGGGCGTCCTCGTGTCGCAGGGCGGGGTGGACGGCGGGTTCAGCTTCTTCGTGCAGGACGGGAAGCTGACGTACGCCTACAACTATGTGGCCGACCAGCGGTTCACGATCGCCTCGGAAGAAGACGTTCCCGCCGGGCGCCACGCGCTCAGCTTCGAGTTCGAGCCCACCGGCGAGCCCGAGCCTCTCAAGGGCAAGGGCTCACCCGGCAAGCTGAAGCTCGTCGTCGACGGCAAGCCGATCGGCGAGGGCGAGCTGCCGGTCACGATCCCGTTGTCCATGGGGCTCGCGTCGGGCGTTGCTGTGGGCGCCGACGCGGGCGCGCCCGTGTCCGAGGACTACGAGCCGCCGTTCGCCTTCACGGGCACGATCGAGAAGGTCGTCTACGACGTCTCGGGCGCGCACGTCGTCGATCACGAGGCGGAGATTCGCATGGCCTTGGCACGCCAGTAAGTTCAACCCCCACCGAAGGGAGGACGGATGCCGCAGGACAAGCCGAGCATCCTGGTCATCTGGGGCGACGACATCGGCTGGTTCAACATCAGCGCCTACAACCACGGGACCATGGGCTACCGGACGCCCAACATCGACCGGATCGGCCGTGAGGGCGCGATGTTCACCGACTGGTACGGTCAGCAGTCCTGCACGGCCGGCCGCGCGGCGTTCATCACAGGCCAATCCCCCATCCGCACCGGGCTCACCAAGGTCGGCCTCCCGGGCGCCGACCTGGGCCTGCAGCCAGAGGACCCGACGATCGCCGAGCTGCTCAAGCCGCACGGCTACGTGTGCGGGCAGTTCGGCAAGAACCACCTCGGCGACAGCGACGAGTTCCTCCCCACCGCGCACGGGTTCGACGAGTTCTTCGGCAACCTCTACCACCTGAACGCCGAAGAGGAGCCGGAGCACCCGGACTACCCGAAGGACCCCGAGTTCCTGAAGCGGTTCGGTCCGCGCGGCGTCCTGAAGAGCCGCGTCACACGCACCGGGAACCACAAGATCGAGAACACCGGGCCGCTCACCAAGAAGCGCATGGAGACGGTCGACCAGGAGTTCCTCGAGGGCGCTCTCGACTTCATCGAGCGCCAGCACAAGGCGGGTAAGCCGTTCTTCTGCTGGTGGAACTCGACCAGGATGCACATCTGGACGCACCTGAAGCGATCGTCACAGGGCAAGACCGGGCTCGGCGTCTATCCGGACGGGATGGTCGAGCACGACGGCCACGTCGGGAAGCTCCTGAAGAAGCTCGACGACCTCGGCATCGCCGACAACACGATCGTCATGTACTCGACCGACAACGGCGCCGAGGTCTTCACATGGCCCGACGGCGGCACGACGCCGTTTCGCGGCGAGAAAGACACGAACTGGGAGGGCGGCTGGCGCGTCCCGTGCCTCATCCGCTGGCCCGGCGTCCTTGAGCCCGGGACGGTCTCGAACGAGATCTGCTCGCACCAGGACATGCTCCCGACGCTCCTCGCCGCCGCCGGCGAGCCGGACATCGTCGAGAAGGTCAAGAAGGGCCACAAGGTCGGGGACACGAACTACAAGGTCCATCTCGACGGCTACAACCTCTTGCCCTACTTCGAGGGCGAGGAGGAGACGAGCCCGCGACCGGGCTTCCTCTACTGGAGCGACGACGGAGACCTGTTGGCGCTGCGCTACGGCAACTGGAAGTTCGTCTTCGCGCAGCAGCGAGCGCACGGTCTCGGTGCGTGGGAGGAGCCGTTCGTGACCACGCGCGTGCCCAGCTTCTTCAATTTGCGCAGCAACCCGTTCGAGATCGACGGCGAAGACGCAGACATCTCCTTCAACAAGGAGAAGGTCGATCGGGTCTTCCTGGTTCTCCCGGCGGTCGGAATGGTGAGCGAGTACCTCAAGACATTCGAAGAGTTCCCACCCCGTCAGCGGCCCGCGAGCTTCAGCATCGACCAGGCGCTCGAAGCGGCGCGCGAGAAGGAGGAGCAGCTGCACGCGGCGGCAAGTCGAGGGTGAGATGGCAACCGAGCTCTCCTCCTGGAACGACACGCCGACGCGCGCGGCGATCGTCGACTTCGCCGAGAAGGCGGCGCAGGCCTTGCCGCCCGAGGAGCGGATAGCGGTCTTCGACAACGACGGCACGCTCTGGTGCGAGAAGCCGATGCCGGTCGAGCTTGGCTTCCTGCTCGAGCGGTTTGCCGAGATGGCGGAGGCGGATCCGTCACTCAGGGAGAAGCAGCCGTGGAAGGCTGCTCGGGAGAAGGACTACGCGTGGCTCGGCAGCGTGATCGAGCAGCACTACGCCGGCGACGACAGCAACGTAAAGGTCGTGATCGCGGCCATCCTCCAGGCGTTCGCGGGAAAGACCGTGGACGAGTACGCGACGGCCGCCGACGCGTACCTCGACGCGGCGCCGCACCCGACGCTCGGCGGACGCCTGCGTGACTGCGCGTACGTTCCCATGGTCGAGCTGCTGCGGTACCTGGAGTCGAACGGATTCACCTGCTTCATCGCTTCGGGCGGGAGCCGGGACTTCATGCGCGTGATTACCGACGAGATCTACGACATCCCGCCAGAGCGGGTCGTGGGCAGCTCCAACGGGCTGCAGTACGTCGACGACGCGCACGGCGGCGGGCTCGAGTACGTTGCCGAGCCCGACGTCTTCGACGACGGGCCGGCGAAGCCCGTGCGCATCTGGAGCAGGATCGGCCGCCGCCCGCTTCTGGCCGGCGGGAACTCGAACGGCGACGTCCCGATGCTCCGCTTCGCCGGCGGCAAGGAGCGGCCGGCGCTCCGCCTGCTGGTCCTCCACGACGACCCCGAGCGCGAGTTCGACTACGTCAAGGGTGCCGAGAAGGCACTCGAGCAGGCGAAGGCGGAGGACTGGACGGTCGTCAGCGTGAAAAACGACTGGGTGACGGTCTTTTCGGACTGACACCTTCGGGCGGAGGCGTTATCGTGGCTCTGTCGTGGCGGATGATCCGTCGGTGACCAGCGCGGAGCGGGCGCAGGAAGAGTCGCTCGAGGAGATCGACAACCCGATCGAGCGGCTGAAGCTGCTCTCGGGCAACGACGACGAGATCGCCAACTACCTCGATTCGATCGAGGTGACGAGCCCGCGCGAGCGCGAGATGCTCCAGGAGATCGCGCGGACCCGCCCACTCGCTCGCCCGGACCTCTTCCCCCAGGCGCACCGAAACGCCGTCGAGGCGCTCGAGTCGCTGGCCCGGCACGGGTACAAGGGAACGGGCGCCGCGAAGCACACAGGCCCGTTCCGGACCGTGATCCGCTGGTTCATCCAGCTCGTGGCGAGGTACCTCGTCGTCTCCCACATCCGCAACGTCTCGACCCAGATCAGGAACCTCTATGGCCTGCGGGAGATCCAGGCGATTCCAGGCGGCGAGGAGCGCTACCTCCTGCGGAGCGCGCGAATGGACGCCGAGCGAATGGTCGACGCGCTGAAGGCGAGAGAGCTGGCGGTGCCGGCGTTCCTCCTGGGTGGCGTGGCGCTTCCACTCCTCGCCGTGCTCGGCCGTGTGACCGGCCTGCTCGACAGCCCGGTCTCGGCAGCCATCATCGGTGTCGGAGGCTTGCTGATCTCGCTCGCCGCTTCGTGGGTGATCCTCCGCGGAGCCGCGCTCGCCTCGCGCCGGATCCGGCTCGCGACCTCCGCCCCGATGGAGACGCTCTGGACGACCATCGGCTGGTGCGGCAAGCCGCCCAAGGACTCGACGCGGACGTTCGTCTTCGTCGCGATCTTCCTTACGGTCGCGGCCTGGATCCTCGTGCCGCTCCTCGTCGCGATCGCGCTCGCGACCTAGTCGCGGGCCATCACCGCCGCGAGCTCGCGCTCGACGTCGACGTACGCGTCGTCGGCGACGTCGAAGACGACCTTGATGATCCGGCCGCCTGTGAACGGAAACTTCGGCTTGTACTCACTCGACACGGCGTCGCCGCTGTCGTAGCCGACGCACAGGCCTTCACCACAGAGCGAATACCGGCCGGTCATCGTGCGGAACTCGTCTTCGGCGACGACCTCGTCGTCTACGTGGAGCGTCATCGTTCCGATGGACTCGCCGTACTCGCCGTGCTTCTCCTTGGCGAAGTCGACTCCGACGATGTGCTGCCCGGGCGAGGGAAC
>JBOHAB010000074.1:0-11874 GCA_050697655.1 Gaiellaceae bacterium | reverse complement strand
GCCCGTGCTCGAGCTCTGTGAACGCGACGGGCTCGCCTTCATCGCATGGGCTCCGTTGGGGAAGGGCTTTCTCTCCTCCGGACACGGCGCACTTGGAAGGGTTGCCGCGAGACACGGCGCCACTCCCGGCCAGGTCGCGCTCGCATGGGTGCTGCGTTCTCCGGCCGCATTCGCGATTCCGGGGACGGCGTCGGTATCCCACCTCGAGGAGAACCTCGCGGCCGCCGGGCTCGTCCTCACGGAGCAGGACGCCCGCGACCTCGCACGTGAGAGCTTCCACGGCTACCGCGCGCGACGGCTCGCCGGCAGCGCGCGCGCACGAGCCGGGAAGGCCAAGGCCGCGGCGAGAAGGGGCAGCCGGTGAGCGGGCTCGACGTGCGAGTCGCCCGGAGCGCCGGCGAGGTCGAGGGTCTCCGCGCGGCGTGGGCGGCTCTGCCGGTGGGGAACCCGGGCGCCGACCCCGACCACCTGCTCACGCTCGTTCGGCATTCAGCGGCGCCCCTGCGCCCATACGTGATCGTGCTGGAGGAGCACGGCAACCCCAAGGCGCTCGCGGTCGCAAGAACGGGCGAGGCACGCCTCGACACCAAGGTCGGCTACCGGACGGTCCTGCGGCCGCGGGTCGAGGCGCTCACGGTCTCCCAGGGAGGCTTGGTAGTCGAGGACGAGCGGCCTGCGGCCGCGCTCTTGGCCACTCTGCTCGCTGCTCTTCGCCACGAGCCGCTCGACGTCGTCAGACTCCGAGCCCGCGTCGGGTCGACTCTCCACGAGCTGGCGACGACGAGGCCAGGCGCCTTGGTGCGAGGACGCGTCGCCGATTCGATGACGCGGTGGCGAGCCCATCTTCCCGAGACCTACGACGAGTACTTGCGGGCGCGCTCGGCCAAGACGAGGTCGAACGTGAAGCGCTACTCCCGGCGTCTGGAGGACCGTTTCGGAGAGGGCGTCGTCCTCCGGCTCTTCCAGAGCCCTGACGAGCTGCCGCAGCTCGTGCGGGACACCGGCGCCGTCTTCGAGAAGACCTATCAGCGAGGGCTCGGCGTCGGCCGGGTCCACGCCGAAGCCGAGCCGGCGCTTCAGCTGCTCGCCGCCGAGCGCGGCTGGCTGCGGGCGTTCGTTCTCTACCTGGACGGCGCCCCCCGGGCCTTCTGGCACGGAACGCTCTACCGTCGTACGTTCTACACCGGCGCCACAGGCTACGACCCGGAGCTCCGGGACCTCCGGCTCGGGACCTACGTGCTCGCGAAGATGGTCGAGCGCCTGTGTGTTCAGGCCGACTGGATGGACTTCGGCCCCGGGGATGCCGAGTACAAGCGGCACTTCGGCGACGAGAGCTGGGAAGAGGAGGACGTCCTCATCTTCGCGCGGCGCCGCCGGCCGGTCACGGTCAATCTCGCGCGTTCGGGAGTGCTCACGGCCTCGCGGGCAGGGAGGGCGGGCCTCGCGAGGAGCGGGAACCTCAACACAGTACGCAGGCGCTGGCGGGCCCGGCTCGCCGGCAGAACGGCGTGACATGCGGCGGGGACTACGGATCGCCTTCCTCACGCTCGGCGCTCTCGGCCTCCTGGCGCTGCTCGCGGTCGGCCTGAGCGCCGTCCTCGACCGGCCGGCCAAGGTCGTGACCATGAGCGCGACGGTCCCGGGCCCCAAGCAGGAGGTCTGGGAAACCCTGACGGACTTCGGCGCCTACCGGGAGTGGAACCCGGTGGTCACGCACGCCGAGGGCCAGGCGCGAGAAGGCGCAGAGCTCGACCTCGACGTCGTCCTCCCCGGCCACGACCCCGAATCGCTCGACGCCGAGGTCGTCATCGCTCGGCCGAAGCGCAAGGTCCGCTGGCAGGACCGGCTTCTGCTTCCCGGCATTCGCGACTTGGAGTACGAATTCGTCCTCCAGCCCCTCGACGACGGTCGCGTCCTCGTCGTCCAGCAGCTGCGGATCGAAGGCCTCCTCGCCCCGTTTGCGGACAAGGACGCCGCCCAGGAGGCCCTCGCGCTCACCGCCGAGGCGCTCGAGCAGCGTCTCGCGGGACGCTAGGGCTACAGGAAGCCGAAACGGGCGAGTGCCGGCCGGGCCGTCTCTGTCAGTTCGTCGATGACCTTCTGGCGGCGCTTCTGCCAGCGTCCCAGAGTCTTGGGAGGACGCACCTTGCCTGCCGCTGCCTCGACGTCCCCTTCGAGCCCGAAGAACTCGAAGATGCGCGCCACCGTCGTGCGCGGCTCGGCGCAGAGGTCCTCGAAGCGCACGCAGAGGTAGCGCGGGCCGAGGTGACGCTCGCCGTAGTCGGCGGCGGCCAGGTTGACGCGGTTCCAGAGCGCGATCGAGCGCGTCGGCGTCTTCGCCTTCTCGAGGTCGTCGCCGAGAACGGCGTGTCCGTGCCAGTTCAGCTGGTTCTGGTTCTCCGAGAACGCCATGTCGCGCCCGTCGCGCAGAAAGTGCAGGAACCGCAGGCCGGGCATCGTCTCGTTCCAAAAGCGCAGGAGGTAGATGCTCCGCGGCTCCTTCCATCCCCAGGAGCTCGCGTCGTCGGGCACCTTCGAGAGGTGGTCGGCGAGGACGGAGCGCAGGTCGGCTTCCATCTCGGCGCGCTCCTCCTGCGAAGGCTCGCCGCCGTTCTGCACGTAGCCGTCGATCCAGCGGTCGGAGTAGAAGCCGAGCTCGACCGCGTCCTCGTAGGGATTCAGCTTCTCGCCGGTGTAGAGGCCGGCGGTGCGAACGATGCCCGCCACCACGCGCGTGCCCGAGCCTCCGGTTGCGCCGATCACGCTCGGGCCGGGTAGGTCGAGCCCCTCGGGGAGCACATCGTTCTTCGCCGTGTCGGTCATTGCTTCTCTCGACTCCATTCTGTCGGTCAACGATTCACGCGGTGGCGGTGTCGGCCCGGCGGCGGGTTAGCTTGCGAAGCACCGGCCCGGCGAGCCGCCGCGCCCGCGGCTCGAGCGCGAAGAGGACGGCCCCGGCGGCGAGCAAGGAGAACGTGCCCGCGATCAGGAGCGCGGCGAAATCGGGCAGCCCGTCCAGGAGGCCCGAGAGCTCGAGCAGGGCGACCACGCCGATCCCCGCGGCTGCCGAGAGGAGCGGAGAAGGAAGCCAGGGAAGGAACGAGCGTGGCCGCAGCCCGGTGATCCAGCACACGACCGCGAGATTGAGGGGTATCACGATCGCGAGGAAGAACGCCGCCCGCGAGGCGGCCATGCCGAGCGCCTGCTCCCGGCTTCCCTCGTCGGTCAGGAGCCAGCCCACGAGGAGAACCGTCCCTGCGGAGAGGGCCGCCAGCGCCCAGAGCATGACGGCGCGCAGGTGCGGCCGGGCGACGGCGAAGAGGAGCGGGCCCGTGAAGAAGACGATCGCCTTCCCGATCCCGACGAGCGCGAGGAGCTTGAGCACGTCGGCGGCCGGCTCCCACTCGGGGCCCATCACCGCCATCAGGAAGTCGCTGCACGCGGCCATCACGGCCATCGCCGGGACGGTCAAGATCAGCGTCGTCCTGATGCTGGAAGCGACCGCGTCCTTGAGCGCCGGCCGGTCGTTTTGGAGCCTCGAGAAGAACGGCAGCGCGACGTGGCCGACCGGGCGCATCGTCAGCTCGAGGACGTTGTCGGAGAAACGATCCGCGAGGCGGTAGAGGCCGACGGCGACCGGCCCGAAGAAGATGCCCATCAGGAGCGCGTCGGCACGGCGGTTGAGAAAGCCGCCCAGGTTGGAGAGGAAGACGCCGCTCGAGAAACCGAGGAGGTCGCGCGCATGCGCGCTGGAAAAGCGGAAGCGCGGCCGCCAGGTGCTCATGCCCCAGAGGAGGACGAGCTGCGTCCCGGCGAAGCCGAGCTGCTGCGCCACGAGCGCCCACACACCGGCCCCGCGCAGGGCGAGCACGAGGCCGAGGACGCCCCCGACGAGCACGGCCGCCGTCTCCCGGATCGCGAGCGCGCGAAAGCGCATCTCCCGCTGGAAGAGCGCCAGCTGGACGATCGTCAGCCCGTAGACGACCAGCAGGACCGAGAGCACCTTGACGACGTCCTCCAGCTCCGGAATCCCGTTGAGGCGGGCCCACCAGCCGGCCAACAGAAAGCTCGCCGCGGCGATGACCACGCACCAGGCGAGGTTGACCCAGAACGCCGAGTCGAGATGCTCGTCTTCGAGGCCTTCCCGCTGGACGACGGCGGTCTGGACCCCGCCTTCGAGGAAGAGCTGGACGACGGCGATGTAGATCAGCGCCAGCGCGACGACGCCGAAGTCGCGCGGGCCGAGAATCGCGGCGAGCAGGAACGTGAAGGCGACCGAGACGACCCGGTCTGCCCAGGTCATGTAGAACGCCCACTTGAGCGAGCCGTGGAACGAGCGGTCTTGTTCGCTCATGGCCCGGGACTACCGACTTGGGACCGGAGCGGCGGGCTTGGTCGGCTCCGGCTCCGGATAGCCCGGGAGCCAGTCGTCGCGGTTTCGCCACACCTGCGTCCACGGCGAGGGCTGCGGGCCCCGCGCGCGCGAGAGCAGCGAACGCAGGCCCAGCCCCGCGGTCAGGAAGAGAAGCCCGAGGCGAAGCCGCAGGCCGTGCCAGTGCTTGCGCAGGAGCGTCGCCTTCCCGCGAAAGAGGAGCATCAGCTTGTCCTCGCGGGTCGACGACGAGACCCCGATCTCGTGCGTGACGACCGCGTCCGGGGTGATCGCAGGCCGGTACCCGAGCGCCTTCGCGCGAAGCGAGAGGTCGGCGTCTTCCCCGTACATGAAGAAGCGCGTGTCGAAGCCGCCCAGCTCCTGCCAGAGCGTCCGCGGGGCGAGCAGGAGGCAGCCGGTGACGATGTCCACCTCGCGGACGGTGTCCCGCTTCCAGCCGCCTAGTGACTCCGGGTCGAAGAGACGCGTGCGCTTGAAGGCCGACGACAGGAGCGTGGCGAAGCAGAAGAGGCTCCAGAGGGTCGGCGCCCCCCAGCATGAGCCAGGGTTCACGGAGCCGTCCGGATCGAGCGTCCGCCCGCCGTAGAGGCCGTGCTCGGGATAGGCGCGCGCAAAGGCCAGCAGGTTCTCGACCGCCCCCGAGTGGACCACCGTGTCCGGGTTGAGCAGGAGGAGGTACTCGCCCTGGGCCTCCTCCGCAGCGCGGTTGCAGCCGAGCGCGAAGCCGAGGTTCTCGTCGGAGGCGATCAGCCGGACGTCCGGGAACTCCGAGCGCACCATCTCGACCGTGCCGTCCGCGGAGGCGTTATCGAGCACTACGATCTCTTGCCTCTCGTCACCCGAGGCGGCGAGGGACGCGAGGCAGGCCCGCGCCACGTCACGACACCGGTAGGTGACGATGAGGATCGAGACGCGCGGGCTCACGCGTGCGTCGTCACGGGGTCCGGATCGCCCTCGGGCTCCGGCTTCGGGGCCACGTCGGCGTAGTCCTCACGCCGACGGACGATCCGCGCCGGGTTGCCGACGGCCACCGAGCCCGGAGGCAACGACTTGGTGACGACCGAGCCTGCGCTGACGACCGAGCCGTCGCCGATCGTCACTCCCGCGCCGACGAAGACGCGCGCGCCGAGCCACACGTCGTTGCCGATGACGACGTCCCGCTCGTTGCGCTCCTGCTCGGCGATCTTCACGTCCGGCGCCAGGCCGTAGTCGGAGGCGGTGACGAACACCTCGGGCCCGAAGCGGCAATCTTCGCCGATCGTCACCCGCCCGCTCGCGTCCCCTGCCCAGATGTAGGCGCGCTCGCCGATCTTCGAGCCCCGGCCGACGCTGATGCGCTCGCCATTCCGAAGCGAGACGTTGGGAGCGATCGTCGCGCCTTCCCCCAGAGTCAGGCGGCGGCGCGGACGGACGTGCGAGTAGCTGTAGTAGTGCAGGAGCCGGACCGCCTGGAAGTAGGTCATCGGGTCCGCGAACGATCGCAGCGCTTCGCTCCAGCTCCGGCTCTTCATCTACCGCATCTCCCTCATTCGAGTCGTAGGCGATCGCAGGCGCCTTGCCAAGTCCAGGGTAACGGTCCAGACCTTTGGTGGACTCGCGGCGGCTACACTCCTAGCACACTCTCTCTGAAGTGTTATGGCCCGATCGCGCACCGACGACGTCACTCTCAAGATTCCCCGCCCGCTCTACGAGCGCCTGCGTCAGGTGATCGAGGGCACCGGGTTCCACTCCGTCACCGAGTTCAGCGTCTACGTCCTCCGCGACCTCGTCGCGGGCCAGGCGCCTTCCCCGCGGGACGACGACGGCCTCACCCAGGAGGAGATCGCGGCGATCCGCCGGCGCCTGCAGGCCCTCGGCTACCTCGAGGACTGACGGATGCCCAAGGTCATGATCGTCGGGCTCGACTGCGCCGAGCCCTCGCTTCTGTTCGAGCGCTGGCGGGACGAGCTGCCCGTCCTTTCCGGGCTGATGGAGAAGGGCGCCTGGGGACGGCTGACGTCCGTGATCCCCCCGATCACGGTGCCTGCTTGGTCCTGCATGATGGCAAGCAAGACGCCCGGCGACCTCGGCGTCTACGGCTTCCGGAACCGCTCCGACCATTCCTACGACGGCCTCTTCATCGCCAACTCGACGGCGATCAAGACGCCACGCCTGTGGGACTACGCCACGCGCGGGGGCAAGCCTTCGATCGTCCTCGGGGTTCCGGGGACTTTTCCCCCGCGCCCGCTCAACGGCGTCATGGTCAGCTGCTTCCTGACCCCGGGGAGCGAGAGCCAGTACACCTTCCCGCCCATGCTCAAGCGGGAGATCGAGCAGGTGGTGGGTGAGTACCAGTTCGACGTGCGCGACTTCCGGACCGACGACAAGGACTACCTCCTGCGCCAGGTCTACGAGATGACCGACCGCCGGTTCCAGCTCGCGGAGCACCTGCTCTCGACCAGGCCGTGGGAGCTCTTCGCGATGGTCGAGATGGGCGTCGATCGCATGTACCACGGCTTCTGGAAGCTGATGGACCCGGAGCACCGGAAGTACGAGCCCAGGAACCCGCACGAGCGCGCGATCCTCGACTACCACAAGCACGTGGACGGGCTGATGGCGGGCGTCCTCGAGCACGCCGACGAGGACACGGCGATCCTCGTCGTCTCCGACCACGGCGGCAAGCGCATGGACGGCGGCATCCGCGTCAACGAGTGGCTCCGTCGCGAAGGGCTGCTGACGACGCTCTCCGACCCCGAGACGGCGGTCCCCCTCCGCGAGGCGGGGATCGACTGGTCGAAGACGGCCGCCTGGGGAGAGGGCGGCTACTACTCCCGCATCTTCCTCAACGTCGCCGGCCGTGAGCCCGACGGAACGGTCTCCCCGGACGACTACGAGCGCGTGCGCAGCGACCTGGCCGAGCGGCTGGCCGCCATCCCGGACGAGAAGGGCGAGGCGCTCGGTACCCGCGTCTACGTCCCCGAGGACACGTATCCGGAGGTCAACGGCGTGGCTCCCGACCTGATCGTCCACTTCGGCGACCTCCTCTGGCGCTCGGTGGGAACCGTCGGAGGCGACGAGGGCGTCCACACCTTCGAGAACGACACGGGCCCGGACGACGCCAACCATGCGCAGGAGGGGCTCTTCGTGCTCGTCGCGCCCGGAGTCGCGCCCGGCGAGCACGCGGGCGCGCATCTGCTCGACATCGCTCCCACGGCCCTGGAGCTGCTCGGCCTCGACGTCCCCGCCTCCATGCGGGGAAGTTCGCTCCTGCCTGCGTTCTAGGAGTCTGTGGGGCGCGGGCCGAGGCGCCGGGCCTGGAGGCCGATGGCGGCGACCATGAAGAAGATGACCGTCGACTGGACGAACGCGAACGCGTCGAAGACGAACATGGTGAGGCCGAAGGCCCCGATCGCGGCCGCACAGGCCGCGGCGAGGTCGCTGCGCGGCCCGCGGACCCGGCGGGCGAACCTCCCGACCGTCACGAGGCTCCCGAAGACGAACCACGCGGTGCCGACGATCCCGAGGATGCCGAGCTGGACGAGCGTGCTCAGCCACTCGTTGTCGAAGAAGATCACCGCCCCTTCCGCTCCCAGCGCCGTCTGGGCGGCGCCGGCCTCGCCCGACGTCACCCGCGTCCCGATGCCGTTCCCGTAGAGCGGCGACTCGCTCCAGACGTTCAGGCCCGGCTCGATGTCCGCCAGCCTCCCGGAGCCCGATTCCCCGGAGCGCGTGGTCAGGTCGCTGGTCAGGCCCTGCTGGGGGTCGAAGGCCCGATAGATGCCTCCGAGCGCACCGGGCACCGCGAAGTGGATGGCGACCGGAAGGACGAGGAGAAGCGGCCAGAAGCGCACCACCTGGCGCCCGCGAACCCACAGCCCGACCGCCAGGATGGCGAGGACCATGATCACGCTCGTCCGTGAGATCGTCGCGACCGCGCCCATCGCGCAGACGGCGGCGGCCACTCCCCAAAGACGGGCGCGCAGGCGCGTCTGGGCACGCCCGATCAGGTAGAGAGCGAGCGGAAACGTCATGAAGAGAGCGGCCGAGAGCGCGATCGGGTGCTGCGCGGACGCGTACGCGCGCAGGCTGCCGCCGCGGAGCTCGAAATCTGTCCGAGACTCGCGAATGAGCGCGGGGATCCATTCGGCCAGGTGGTCGAAGGGGTTGTAGCCCGTGCGCGACTCGTAGACAGCGGAGGCGGCGACGATCGTCGCGCCGATCACGAGCGCCCGCACGGCAGTGTCCATGGCGGCGTGCGTCTTGATCGTCGAGGCCACGAGCACGAAGACGAACAGGAAGCCCAGGTAGTACGAGAGCGACTTGAAGGCTCCCTCCCCGGGCGCGCCGCTGAGGCTCTCGTAGTTGAGGACGGCGGAGAGAGTCGCAGTCCCTGCCAAGATCGCCAGCGGAGCGCCGAAGCCCAGGAACTCGAGCCTGGTGCGTCCCCTCAGCACCGTCACGATCAACGCGAGGACGAGCGCAGCCAGGACGATCCGATAGGGCTCCAGGTTGAAGGGGAGCGAGATCGGAAGGCGGTAGCCTCGCGCCGGAATCAACCAGATGACGAGCGCGAAGCCGCCAATCGCGTTCGGCCACGTGATCGTCGGCGTCGACAGCTCCCGCATGGCGAGGACCGCCGCAGCGATGAAGACGGCGGCCCCGGCCACCGCCTCGTTGGGGCCGAGGACCGCGCCGATCAGGAGCGAGAAGCCGCCGAAGGCGGCGATCGCGAGGGCCGCCGGGCGGCGGGTGGGCTGCGGCTCGACGTGAGCCATCGAGGCCCGGGCCTAAGCCGTCTTCTTCACCTCGACGGGCTCCAGCGCCTCCACGTCCTTTTCAGCCGGGCGCGGCTGACGTGAGGGCAGGAACCGGTCGAGCAGGACGGCGAGAACGCAGAAGGCGGCGAAGACGAAGAGGAAGACGAGAACGGGGAGCGTCGTCGACGGGCCCGCAGACGCGACCGCGCCTTTGGGCGTGCTCAACTGGTCGACGACGATCCTGTCGTTACGAGGAATCTCTTTCTCCTCCTGGAACTCCTCGAGCCAGCCGATGAAGGCCTTGCCGGTCTTGTCGGCGAGGCCGACGGCGTCCTCGGGCGTGTCCGCGACGGCTATCAGCCGGATGATGGGGATCTCGGAGAGCTCGACTCGGTTGGCGGTGACGACGGAGGTGACGCCCAGAGCGGTGACGGTTCCCGGGAGCTCGCCGAACTCGCGGCTGCGGTAGTTCGCCACCTTGTCGGACTCGATCACGTACGGGTAGGTGTTTGCGTTCCGGACGATCGTGTTCAGGTCAGGTGGCGACGAGAAGGGGACGAGGTCCTCGTTTGCTGCCGGATCCTCCCCGTCCGTGCCGGACGTCTCCTCGCCGGTGTCCTCGTCGGCCGGCCCTCGCGGCACGAGGACGGTTTCCTTGCTTCGGAAGTGCGGATCGTCGGCGCTCGTCACCAGGAGGCGCGATTCCGCCGTCCAGCTGACCTTCTCCTTCTCCTCGAGGCCGGGCGGGAAGATGCTGATCGAGAAGCGGGCGGAGAGCGCCGCCAGAAGCGCGAGAACGGCTCCGAGCGCGAGCACCCACCAGAATCGGCGGAGCGCGCGCGCGTAGCCCGCCGCGTTGACCGACGCGCTGGAGGCGAGCGAGCGCCGTGCGCGGTCGTCGGCGGGGACCGACGGCTGACGCCGAGGGTCGGTCGGTTGCCCGCAACTCGGGCAGAAGCGATCGTCGTCGCGTGTTGCTTGGCCGCAGTTAGGACAGGTTTTCACTTGCGCTGTGGGAAGTCTCTCGCTGCCGTTCGCGGGCCGGCTTCCCTATGAGTAGGTTTGAGTAGGGTTGTTCACTAACTTGTAGCGGCTGTCCTCCCAAGTGTCCAGTCCTGACCTGACCGTGATCGGCATCGATTCGGCGACGTTCGACGTCGTCGATCCGATGCTGGAGGCAGGCGAGCTCCCGAACCTCGCCCGGTTGTGCGCCCAGGGCTCGCGCGGAGTGCTGCGCTCGACCACGCACCCGCTCACCCCGCACGCCTGGACGACGATCGTGACCGGCGTCAACGCGGGCCGGCACGGCATCTGGGACTTCGCCGAGCGCGACGAGACCGGCTACCAGCTTCGCATCGTCAACGGAAGCTTCCGCCGAGCGCCGGCGGTGTGGGACTACCTGCGTAGGCCCGGCCGCCGCACCGGCGTCGTCAATGTCCCGTTCACGTGGCCGGCGCCTGAGGTGGACGGCTTCGCCTTCGCCGGCTTCGACGCGGCTGCCAGGAAAGACGGGTTGACCTACCCGGCGGAGCTCGGGGACGAGCTGCGCCGGCGCTTCGGCTCGCTCGAGCTGGACAACAGATTCCCGCTCACCGACGGCAAACTCGATCTCGACCTGGTTCGTCGCGCAGCGGAGCAGAAGGTCGAGATCGTCACGTGGCTCGCGGAGCGCTTCGAGCCGGAGCTCCTGCTCGTGGTCTTCATGGCCGCGGACCACATTCACCATCTGTGCTGGACGGAATGGGAGACCGACGGCCTGGAGAGCCCGGTCGCCGAGGTCTATCGCATCCTCGACGAGGCGACGGGTGAGCTCGCCGGGCTGGCAGGCGCCGAAGGCAACGTGCTCGTGATCTCGGACCACGGCGCGGGGCCGCTTCACGGCGTCGTCAACCTGAACGCCTGGCTCGCGACGGAGGGCTTCCTCGACTATGAGACCGGCGGTGGCGTCGCCGGCCGAAAGCTCCTCGGAGACGCGATCAGGCTCCGCCGCTACCTGCCGGCGCGGCTTCGGAACGCCGCCAAGCAGCGCCTGCCGGGCCTCCGCGAGCGGGCGATCGAGACAGCCGATTACACCGTGCTGGACTGGACCAAGACCCGCGCGTTCGCCCACGGCACCTTCGGCAACATCGTCCTCAACGTCCGGGGCCGGGAGGAGCAGGGGATCGTCGAGCCGGGCGAGGAGTACGAACGCGTGCGCGAGGAGATCGCCGCCAGGCTGCTCGAGCTCCGCGGCCCCGAGGGCGAACGCATCGTCGCCGACGCCCACAAGCGTGAGGACCTCTTCCACGGGCCCGAGCTGGCCAAGGTGCCCGACCTCCTCGTCGAGTTCGACCACTACGCGTGGCTCGGGAAGGGGAACTTGCGGACGCGCTCGGAGTCGCTCTGGGGCGAGATCGAGCTCGAGGAAGGCAGCGACCACGCCTACGTCGGCAGCCATCGACACGAAGGTCTGATCGTTCTCTCTGGGCCTGCCGTGGCCGCAAGAGCCCCCGTGCAGGGGGAGCTCGTCGATGTGGCCCCGACGATCTTCTACCTGCTCGGCGAGGCGATTCCGGCCGACCTGGAGGGCCGTGTGCTGATGGAGGCGCTCCGTCCGGAGCTCCTCGACGAGCGCCCGCCCGTCTACGACGACGCAGCTCCTGCGGAGTTCGCCCAGGAGCGAGCCGCGCTCGAGGAGGAAGGAGCGGCCGAGGTCGAGCGGCGCTTGCGCGGCCTCGGGTATCTGGAGTAGCAGGAAACTTCAGG
>JBOHAB010000073.1:0-11959 GCA_050697655.1 Gaiellaceae bacterium | reverse complement strand
TCCAACGACTCGAGCGCCAGGTGGAGGCCCAGGCAGATCCCGAGTGTCGGCTTTCCCACGGCTACCCGCTCCAGGAGAGCGTCGTCGAGCGCGCGGGCGGCGAGACCTTGCCTGGCGGAGCGCGCCGATCCCACACCGGGGAGAACGGCGAGATCGGCGCGCGCCACCAGCTCCGGGTCGCTCGTCGCCGAGACGTCTGCGCCGAGGCGCTCGCAGGCCAGGACGACCGAGCGCACGTTGCCGGTGCCGTACTCGCAGACGGCGACCCTCACAGGATTCCCTTCGTCGAGGGCACGCCGGCGCCCTCGAGCCGAGCGGCCGAGCGGAGCGCCCGCCCGACCGCCTTGAACGCCGCCTCGGCGACGTGATGCGCGTCGCGGCCGCTCGACTCGACATGCAGGCCGAGACGGCCAGCCTGCGCGAAGCTTCGCAGCACGTGCTCGGCCAGGCCGGGATCGTGCTCGAGCCGGAGCCCGGCAGCCGGCCGGCCGCCCAGGTCGACGGCGGCGCGCGCGAGCGCGTCGTCCATGGGGACGACCGCGTCGCCGAAGCGCGCGATGCCGCGCCGGTCGCCCAGGGCGCGGTCGAGAGCCTCGCCGAGGGCGATAGCGGCGTCCTCGGCAGTGTGGTGCTCGCCGGTCTCCAGGTCGCCGACGCCTTCGAGGACGAGGTCGAGCCCTGAATGGAAGGCGAGCTGCTCGAGAAAGTGGTCGTAGATGCCGGCGCCCGTGGCGACGCGGACACGGCCGGCTCCGTCCAGCGCAAGCCGGACGCGCACACGCGTCTCCGCGGTCGCGCGCAGGTGCCGCGCGCTTCGGCCCCCGGCCACAGCGACTGGCGCGGGGCGGTCGAGGGCGCGGGCGATACCCTCGAGCAGGAGGCCGTCGTCCTCCGCGTCGCGGACGGACGCTCGGATCCCGTCGGGGAAGACGCGCACGACGAGCCCGGATCGGAGGAGCGCGGCGCCCAGCTCCTCCGGGGCCTCCAACGGGACGAAGACGAAGTTCGTGCGGGACGGCAGGGGCTCGAGCCCGAGAGCCCGCAGGCCGCGCGCGAGGCGCTCGCGCTCCTCGACCTGCGCCGACACGTCCGGCGGGTCGGCCAGCCCGGCCAGGGCGAGCGCCGCCGAGAGCGTCGAGATCGGAGCGGGTGACTGGCGCCGGTTGAGCTCCGCGGCGGTCTGCGGGGACGCGAGCGCGTAGCCGACACGCCCCCCGGCCAGCCCGAATGCCTTCGAGAAGGTCCGGATGACGACGATGTCCTCGTCGATCCGCCCCGCGGCCGTCTCGCCGGCGTACTCGTAGTAGGCCTCGTCCACGACGAGGGGCCTCGCGGCGGGGAGATCGCCGAGCGCGCCCGTGGGGTTGTTCGGCCTGCAGCTGAACGTGACCACGGGCTCGTCCTCGGCGATCTCGGCGCCGGCGAGATTCGCGGCGATGCGAAAGAGCGGGTAGGTAGGGTCGTCGGCGATCGCCACCCGGTCGCCCGGTCCGGCGAAGGCGCGGGCACAGAGCAGGATGAGGTCGTCGGCGCCCGCGCCGAGCACGACGTTCTCGGGCCCGACTCCGTTATACCGCGCGATCGCGCCGGTCAGCTTCGTATAGCCGCCGTGCGGGTAGTTCTGCACGTCGGCGAGCGCCGAGGCGAGCGCGCCGGGTCGGGAGGAGGGGAGGGGCCAGGCCGGGACGTTGCCGTCGAAGCGCACGATCTCGCTCGGGTCGAGGCCGAAGCGCGCGGCGATGTCGCCGGTCGAGGGAGCCCACGAGTACGCGGCAAACTCGGCGGGGAGCGCCCTCACCGCCGCACCGCCTCCGCATGGGCGGGCATGCGCTCCAGGGCGGCGAGCGCCTCGACGACGGGCCTCACCCGCTCCAGGCCCTCGGGCGTGAGCCGCTGGACGGTGACGGGCTTCAGGAACGCCTCCAGCCCGAGCCCGCCCACCGCGCGGGCGCGCCCCCCGGTCGGGAGCACGTGGTTGCCGCCGGTCGCGTAGTCGCCGGCGGCGACGGGTGACCAGCGCCCGACGAACACCGCGCCGGCGTTCCGCACGCGCGGCGCCAGCCTTTCGGCGTCGTCGCCGAGGAGGACGAGGTGCTCCGGCGCCAGCGCCTCGACGCGCGCGAGGGCTCCCTCGAGGTCGCCGTCCGCCTCGATCAGCCGGCAGACGGCGTCCGGCCCGTGCTCGCGCTGCGCCGCGAGATCCAGCTGGGCGATTTCGAGGTCGGCCCCCCCGGAAGCGAGAACGACCACCTCGGACGGCCCGGCGGGGAGGTCGACGGCGACGTCGTGGGCGACGAGCAGCTTCGCCTCGTTGACGAAGGCGTTTCCCGGCCCGACGATCTTGTCGACCCGCGCGATCGTCTCGGTTCCGTAGGCGAGCGCGGCGATCGCCTGAGGCCCGCCCACCGCCCAAACCTCGGGGAGGCCGAGTGCCTCTGCGGCGCGCGCGACGATCCCGGCACCCTCCGGCGGCGTGACGACGGCGATGCGCTCGACCGCGGCGACCTGCGCCGGAACGGCGCACATGACGAGCGTGGACACGAGCCGGCGCGGAACGTAGACCCCCACGGAGGCGAGCGGCGTCCAGCGTCGCTCGAGCACGACGCCGGGAAGGATCTCCTCCACGAGGTCGGCCGGCCGCTGCAGCTCGTGCCACCGGCGCACCGCGTCGGCGAGCGCGAGCAGCTCGTGCTCGGGGATCTCGCCGGCGGGCTCGGCGCGCGCGGGCGCGACGCCGTCGAGACGGAGCGACCAATCGGCGAGCGCCGCGTCGCCGCGCTCGCGGACGTCGGCAACGATGGCGCCGACGTCGCTCACGCCAGCATCCGCTCCACAGGGACGAGCAGGATCGAGGTCGCCCGCGCCGCCTCCAGCCGCGGGAGCACGCGCCAGACGTCCGCAGCGGGTACGAGGGCGTGCACGGCGACCATGCCCGGCTCGGCGAGCGGGATCACGCTGGGAGCGCCCGAGCCCGGCACGAGCTTGCAGATCTCCTCGAGGGCGTCCTCGGGCGCGTTCAGCATCAGATAGCGCGCTTCGCGCGCCTGCACGACGCTCGCCAGGATCGGCCGGAGCCGCTGCGACGCCTCGTCCGGCTTCTCGGCGGCCACGAGCACCGCCTCCGAGGCGAACAGGGCCCCGAGCGTGCGAAGACCGTTCGTCCTCAGCGTGTTCCCGCTGGAGACGAGGTCGACTATCGCGTCTGCGAGCCCGAGGCGTGGCGCGACCTCGACCGAGCCGGTCACGTCGACGAGGTCGACCGAGACGCCGCGCTCGGCGAGGAGCCGCGAGGTGAGGTGCGGGTAGACCGTCGCCACGCGTAGACCGGCCAGCTCGGCAAGCGTCGCGACAGGCGATTCCTCCGGCACCGCGGCCTCCAGCGTGCAGCCGCCGAAGCCGAGCCGCAGGAGCTCGGTTACCCGGGCGCCTCGCTCCGCCACGAGGTCGGCGCCGGTGATGCCGCAGTCGACGACGCCGTCCTGCACGTACTCGGGGATGTCGGCGGCGCGGACGAGCAGCACCTCCACCGGCGCGTTCCGGCATGGGAACGCCAGCGCGCGCTCGCCGGGCTCCTCAGGACCTAAGCCGGCGTCCTCGAGCAGCGCGATGGCCGGCTCGCGGAGCCGCCCTTTGGCGGGGATAGCGACCTTCAGGCTGGTGGGGAGAGGACCGCCCGCCGGTCGAGCGCCGCCCGGTAGCCACCCTCGCCGTGGCGCAGCCAGTGGGCCACGCGGGTAACCGTCGTCGTCGACGCGCCCGTTCGCCTGGCGATCTTCTGGTAGGGCAGGCCCTGGTCGAGCAGCTTGACGACCTCCCAGCGATGCGCCATCGCCTCCAGCTCGCTCAGGGTGCAGAGATCCCGCAGGAAGTGCTCGATCTCCTCCGGCTCCTCGAGGGTCTGGATCGCCTCGAAGAGGTCTTCCATCTCCAGCGTTCGCCATGGGTGTGACCTGACCGCCATCCTGTGCTGTCATATTAGCATGTTAACATGACCACGCAAGTGCGAGAGGGATTTCAAGTGATCCCGGCGGTCGACGTGGTCGGCACCGAGGCAGTCCGGCTGCGACGAGGCTCGTTCGACGACGTTGTCTCGCGGGCAGGCGATCCGGTCGACCTCGTCGCCCGCTTCGCCGCCGCGCGGCCGCCGCTCGTGCACGTCGTCGACCTCGACGGCGCCCGGTCGGGGACGATCCGTCCGGAGCTCGTCGGCGGCCTCGCCGCCGCCGCTGCCCCGACGCCCGTCCAGGCCTCGGGCGGCATCCGCTCGCTCGCGGACGCCCGCTCGCTGCTCGTCGCCGGCGCCGCCCGCGTCGTTGTCGGGACGGCCGCCCTGGGATCGCCGGCCGCGTTGGGCGAGCTCGCGACGGCGTTCGAGGAGCGGCTGGTCGTCGCCGTCGACGCGCGCGAGGGTCGAGTGGCGGTGGCAGGCTGGAGCCGCACCACCGAGCTCTCGCCCGAGGAGTTCGCCGAGCGCTGCGCCGAGGCCGGCGTGCTGCGGCTGCTCTGCACGTCGATCGACAGGGACGGAACCATGGGCGGGCCCGACCTCGAGCTCCTCGAGGGCGTGCGCGAGCGCTCCGGGCTGCCCGTGCTCGCCGCGGGCGGCGTTCGCTCCGAGGAGGACGTCGAAGTGCTCGCCGCGCTGGGTCTCGAGGGCGCGGTCGTGGGCCGGGCCGTGCTCGAGGGCGCGATCGCCCTCTAGTGCCCTCCAGATTGGGCGGGAGCGAGGGCGGCCTCGACCGGCTCCGGCAGGAGCAGGGCGATGAGGATCGCCTCGAAGACGTCCCGGCCGTCGAGTGAGTACGCCGCGGTGAACTCGGGGGCGCCGTTCACCTCGAGCACGGCGAGGCTCCCATCGGGTCGTGGGATGAGGTCGACCCCGGCCAGGTCCGCACCTGCCGCCCGCGCAGCAGCGATTGCGAGCTCGCACTCCACGGGCTGAGGCTGCACGGGGCGGCGAACCGCGCCCAGCGAGACGTTCGTCCTCCACTCGCCGGGCGGAGCGACCCGGCGGACTGCGCCGACGACCCGTCGACCGGCGACGAGGATGCGGAGGTCGTGTCCCGCCGGCGGGACGAGCTCCTGGATCAGGGCGCCGTGCCGCCGAAACCAGGCGAGCTTCCGCAGCCGCGCGAGCAGGGCACCGAGCGAGTCGGGCTCCTCGCAGAGGAAGACGTGCTCGCCGCGGCTTCCGAAGCGCGGCTTGACCACCACGGGAAAGCGGAGGCGCGAGACGTCTCGACGGCTCGAGGAGGCGCTCAAGTACGCGGTCTCGGGGTGCGGAAGCCCGGCCCGGCCGAGCCGCAGCGCCGTCACCAGCTTGTCGTGACAGGCCGTGATCGCCTCGGGGCCGTTGAGAACGACGATCCCGCGCGACTGCAATCCCCGGAGCTTGGCCACTCCCGGCTCCGGGCCTTCGAGCGAGGGCCGCACGTCGAGATACGAGAGGACGAGATCGCCTCGCACCGCCTGCCGCGCGACCTCGGGAGGCGTGAGCACGGCCGTCTCGAGCCCGATCCTGCGCCCGGCGGCTTCCAGAGCGAGAGGGACCGGCGCCTCTCGCCACGCGACCACGAAGAGCCTCATCGGGACGATCTTGCGCGAGGACCGCGGGTCCACGCGGGGAAGATCCGGTGTCGCTCCGGTTAACCGTCCTCGAACACGATCGGCTGGGCGCCCTCCCAGAGCACCACCCGTCCGAGCTCGGGGAGCTGCTCTCGGCCCTCGACGATCGTGGCGAAGTGGTTGCCCGCCAGCTGGCCCATCTTGCTGGCGAAGCAGGTCGCGCCGTACGGAAAGAGGATCTCCACCTCGGAGAGCCCGCCGGGGTAGAGCAGGAGCTCGCCGGCCGCGGGATAGCTGTTGGCGTTCTCCGGCCCGATCCCCAGCTCGAGCTCGAAGCCGAGCGGCACCCACGCGGACTCCCCGCTCCAGCGCGCCTGGACGAGGTGGCTGCGAAGCGGGAGGAGCGTGCGGAGCGCCTCGATGGTCCTCGGCGCGGACTCCTCGAGCCGGGCCGCGAAGCGGAAGGTGCCGGCGGTGATGGTCAGCACGGCGAGACCCTACATGCGCGCCGCTCACTCTCACTCGCGGCGCAAGTCTTAGGAATGATGAGGCTCGTCGGATGAGACTGTCGACGGAATCCCTTGCCCGCGCCTGCGCGCTTCATCCCTGGCGGACGATGGCAGCGTGGATCGCTCTCGTCGTCCTCTCCATCGGAGTCGTGGCGGCGCTCCTCGGCGACACGCTCACGACCGAGGGCGAAGTGACGTCGCAGACCGACTCGAAGCGGGCGGAGGAGCTGGTGCTCGAGCATTTCCCGCCCTCGGCCGAGAGCCTCGAGCAGGAGACGACCGAGGCCGTGGTCGTGAGCTTCCAGAGCGGGACGGTGGACAGGGAACGCATCCAAGCGTTGGCCGAAGAGCTTCGGCAGCTCGGCGCCACGAACGTCGTCACGTCCGCAGACGAGGGGCAAGGGTGGCTCGACTCCGAGGACGGGAACGCGACCGCCCTCCTCGTCGGCCTCGGCCGGAACGAGGACAGCCTTCCCGATCTGGTCGAGGCGGCGGAGCGCCTCGACGACGATCCCGCGGTCGAGGCGGCGATGACCGGCGAGCTCACGATCGACGAGGACTTCGGCACGCTTTCGGAAGAGGATCTGCAGGAGGGTGAGCTCTTCTTCGGCGCGCCGGCAGCACTGATCGTGCTCCTGCTCGTCTTCGGGACGGTGATCGCCGGGGTGATCCCGCTCGTTCTGGCGCTGCTCTCGATCGCCGTCGCCCTTGCCCTCACCGCGATCGTCGGCCAGGCGTTCGAGCTCTCCGTCTTCGTCACCAACATGATCTTCGGCATGGGGCTTGCCCTGGGGATCGACTACTCGCTCTTCATCCTCAGCCGCTTTCGCGAGGAGCGCTCGCAGGGACGCGAGAAGCTCGATGCGATCGTCACGTCGGGCGCCACGGCCAGCCGGGCCGTGCTCTTCAGCGGCGCGGCCTTCGTGCTCGCGATGACGGGGCTCGAGCTGGTGCCGAACACGATCATGCGCAGCCTCGCGACGGGCGCCATCCTCGTCGGGATCGTCTCGGTGGTGGCGGCGCTGACGCTCCTGCCGGCGGTGATCAGCCTGCTCGGCGACCGCGTCGAGTCGCTCCGCGTCCCCTACTTCGGCAGGGCGGCGTCGGCCGGGGCGGAGAGCCGGTTCTGGAGCAGGATCGTCCGCGCGGTCCTGCGGCGGCCCGTCGTCAGCCTCGTTGCGGCGGTCGGGCTTCTGCTCGCGGCCGCGGTGCCGGTGCTCGCGCTCGAGTCCGGCACCGCCGGGATCAGCACGCTGCCGGACCGCTTCGAGTCCAAGCAGGGCTTCCTCCTCCTCAACCGCGAGTTCCCCGGCCAGACGACCGACCCGGTAAGCATCGTCGTCGAAGGGGACTCGGCCTCTCCGCAGGTCCGGGCCGCGGTGGAAGACCTCCAGGCGGAGCTCGAGCAGCGCAGGATCTTCGGCGAGGCGTCGACGGAGACCAGCCCGGACGGCGGGCTCGTCGTCCTGACCGTCCCGGTGGCCGGAGACGCCGTCTCTGCGGCGGCGGTGGAAACCGTGCGCGACCTCCGCGAGGACGTGATCCCCGCGACCTTTGCGGACTCGGGCGCGGAGGCCTTCGTCGGCGGCGCCACCGCCGAGGACATCGACTACTACGACGTCATGGACACGTGGCTGCCGATCGTCTTCGTCTTCGTGCTCGGCCTCAGCTTCATCCTGCTCACGATCGCGTTCCGCTCGATCGTCGTCCCGGCGACGGCGATCGCCATGAACCTACTCTCGGTTGGAGCGGCGTACGGCCTGCTCGTGCTCGTCTTCGTCGAGGGCGTCGGCAACGAGCTCTTCGGCTTCCAGCAGGTGGACATCGTGGAGGCGTGGGTGCCGCTCTTCCTCTTCGCCGTCCTCTTCGGCCTCTCCATGGACTACCAGGTCTTCCTGCTCAGCCGAATTCGCGAGCGCTACTCGCAGACCGGCTCGAACGAGGACGCCGTCTCGTTCGGCGTCGGCTCGACCGCCCGCCTGATCACGGGCGCCGCGCTGATCATCATCGCCGTCTTCGCCGGCTTCGCCCGCGGCGACCTCGTCATGTTCCAGCAGATGGGCTTCGGAGTCGCGGTCGCGCTTCTCATCGACGCGACCATCATCCGCTCTGTTGTCGTCCCGGCGACTATGACCCTTCTCGGGCGCTGGAACTGGTACCTGCCCTCCTGGCTCTCGTGGCTTCCCGACGTCCACGTCGAGGGCCACGAGGAGGAGCCCTCGCCGCGCCGCGCTACCTGACCATCGGCGTCGCGGCGCTCGCGCTCTGGGTCGCGGTGGCCTCAGGCGAGGTGCTGACCGGCATCCTGCCGGGGGCTCTCGTCCTCATCCTCGCCGTGGCCGACTACGCCCTCTGGATGAGGCGGAAACGGCCGTGGCACGACTGGACGGTGATCCTGCTGCTGCTCCCGGCGATCCTCGCCGCCGTGTGGATTGCCGTGGGCGGCTTCCTCATGGACGTCGAGCGCTCGGACGAGGCGCGCCTGCTCCTGGAGGTCGGACCGGGGGTCGCGCTCACCGGCCTCCTCTGCACGCTGATCTCGTACCACGGGCGCCACCACCCGCGGGAGTGACGGATCGCGGTTCTCGGTGCGGTGACCGCACCTTGGCGACGCGGCTCGCGCAGCGGGATACTCTGGCGGCCGCCTAGTTCGATGACCTTATGACTGTCGAGTACGTTCCCGTCAGAGCGCGTGTCAGGCGCCGGAGCCGAGAGGACCGGGTGTTCGCCGGAGTCTGCGGCGGACTCGGCCGGTACGCGGAGCGCGATCCTTTGTGGTTTCGCGTGCTGTTCATCGCGGCCGCGTGCTGCGGAGGCTCAGGCTGCCTCGTGTACATCGGCCTGTGGTTGGCGATCCCGCTCGAACAGCCCGGTGACGAGCTCGGCCCGCCAACGTTCGGGATGCGTGCTCGTGCCCGACGCGAGGAGTCACGGCGCAAGCACGGCGGCGGCTACAGCCATCGGCTCGGGCGCTCCCTTCGCGGGCTAGTCGTGCGCTAGCCGCTCTCGCGGGCTCGAGAAGCGGCGGAGGCGCAGCGAGTTCGAGACGACGAAGAGGCTGGAGCCGGCCATCGCCGCGGCGGCGACGATCGGGCTCAAGAGCCCGGCGATCGCGAGCGGGATGGCGGCAACGTTGTACGCGAACGCCCAGAAGAGGTTGCCCTTGATCGTGGCGAGGACGCGGCGGGAGAGCCGGATCGCGTCCGCGGCGCCCCTGAGGTCGCCAGACACGAGCGTCAGGTCGCTGGCCTCGATGGCCACGTCGGTGCCGGTGCCGATGGCGATGCCGAGGTCGGCTTGGGCGAGCGCCGGGGCATCGTTGACCCCGTCGCCGACGACGGCCACGACCTCTCCTTCCTCCTGGAGGCGGCGCACCTCGGCGGCCTTGTCGTCGGGGTAGACCTCGGCCAGGATGCGCTCGATTCCGACCTCCGCGGCCACCGCTCGAGCCGTCTCGTCGCGGTCGCCCGTGAGGAGAACCGGTGTGAGCCCGAGCCCGCAGAGCTCCCTGACTGCCTCGACGCTCGTCGGCTTGACGGTGTCGGCCACGACCAGCGTCGCCCGCGGCACGCCGTCCCACGCCACGGAGATCCAGCCGTCGCCGCGTCCCACCTCGACGGCGTGGCCTTCGACACGCCCGGCGACGCCGAGCCCCGGGCTGCTCTCGAAGTCCTCGACGTCCGGAAGCGTGCCCAGCTCCCCGCGCGCGGCTCTCGCGACGGCCTGGGCGATCGGATGCTCGCTGGCGTCCTCGACCGCCCCGGCCAGGCGCAGGACGTCGGCCCGCGTGGCCCCGTTCGCGGGCACGACGTCCACGAGAGCCATCCGGCCCTCGGTGACGGTGCCCGTTTTGTCGAGGACGACTGTGGAGACGCGTCTCGTCTGCTCCAGCACCTCCGGGCCCTTGATGACGATGCCGAGCTGCGCGCCGCGGCCCGTGCCGACCATCAGCGCGGTCGGCGTGGCCAGTCCGAGCGCGCAGGGGCAGGCGATGATGAGCACCGCCACGGCGGCGGTGAACGCTGCCGAGACGTCGCCGTCGAGGAGCAGCCAGCCCGCCAGCGTCGCCAGGGAAAGCCCGATCACGATCGGCACGAAGACCGCGGAGACGCGGTCGGCGAGGCGCTGGATGGGCGCCTTGCCCGCCTGCGCCTCGGCGACCAGCCTTGCGATCTGCGCGAGAGCTGTGTCGGCGCCGACCCTCGTCGCGCGGACGATCAGCCGGCCCGACGTGTTCACCGTCGCGCCGGCGACTTCGGCACCGGGCGCCACGTCGACCGGGACAGGCTCGCCGGTCAGCATCGACTGGTTGACCGCCGAACGGCCCTCGACGACCACGCCGTCGGTAGCGACCTTCTCGCCGGGTCGGACGACGAAGAGATCGCCGACCGCGAGCTGCTCGAGCGGGACCGAGACCTCAGCGCCCTCGCGGAGCACGCGCGCCTCCTTTGCCCCGAGCTCCAGCAGCGTCCGCAGCGCGGCGCCCGACCGGCGTCGCGCGCGCAACTCGAGCCAGCGACCGAGGAGGATGAGCGTCGTGATCACGCTGGCGACCTCGAAGTAGACCTCGGCGTCGTCGAGCGCGAGCAGCGCGACCACCGACCAGACGTAAGCCGCCGTCGTGCCGAGCGAGATGAGGGTGTCCATCGTCGCCGCCCCGTGGCGCAGGTTCTTGAGCGCCGCCCGGTGGAAGGGCCAGCCGGCCCAGGCCCAGACCGGAGTCGTGAGCGCGACCGCCACCCATTCCCAGCCGTTGAAGCCGAACGGGGGCACCATCGCGATCAGGGCGACGGGAACCGTGAGAGCCGCCGCCAAGGCGAGGCGGAGGCCGAGACGGGCTCCCGGCACGCTTTCGGCACGGGTCAGGGAGGCGCGGTAGCCGGCGCCCTCGACCGCGCGGACGAGGTCGTCGAGTGCGATCTGCTCGTCGTCGTAGCGGACGGCCGCCTTCTCGGTGGCGAAGTTGACGTTCGCGTCGACCCCGTCGAGCTTGTTCAGCGCTTTGTCGATGCGGGCCGCGCAGGCCGCGCAGGTCATCCCCTCGAGCTCGAGCTGGACGGTGGCCATTCGCCCCGCAGTATACCCGCTAGGGGTATATCGCGAGGCGATTCTGCGGCCGGTGATCGGATGGTGAACCTGTACCATCCTGCGCGGCTTGAAGCTCTCACTGGTTCCACGGACTAGCGAGTTTTACGACCTGTTCACGAGAGCGGGTGCGAACGCCCTCGAGACCGGGCGCCGCGTCGAGCAACGCTTCCGGGAGTATCCCAACTCCTCTGTCACCCAGGCGCACGTAAAGGAGGCAGAGCACGAAGGCGACACGATCACGCGCGACCTGATCCAGCTCCTGAACACGCAGTACATAACCCCGTTCGACCGCGAGGACATCTACCAGCTCGCCACCAGCGTCGACGACGTCGTCGACCACATGGACGAGGCCTCCGGCCTGCTCGAGCTCTACGGCATCGAGTCGCCGACTCGGCAGGCAATCGAGCAGTGCCGCATCCTCGTCGGCGCCGCCGAGCACCTGGCGACGGCGCTCGCCGAGCTGAAGGGGTTGCACGGCGTACAGAAGGAGCTCGTAGCGCTCAAGGAGCTGGAGGACGAGGGGGACCGGGTCGTCCACGACGCGATCGCCGACCTCTTTCGGGATCCTCGCATCGACCCGCTCATCGTCATCCGCTGGAAGGACATCTTCGAGGCACTCGAGGACGCCCTCGACGCCTGCGAGACGGCCGCGAACGTGATCGGCAACATCGTCGTGAAGAACGTGTAGTGAGTCGGTGACGTGGACGACCTGACTCTCGTCGCGGTCGTCGCCACCGCCCTCTTCTTCGACTTCACGAACGGCTTCCACGACACCGCGAACTCGATCGCCACGAGCG
>JBOHAB010000072.1:0-12136 GCA_050697655.1 Gaiellaceae bacterium | reverse complement strand
CCCCGAGAGCGCGGGTACGAGTGCCTGCAAGTCACCCGCGGCGTCTGCCCGGTCGGCCGCTTCCTCGAGCACGGCACGCGCGAGCGCCACGTCTCCGCGGCAGCGGAAGATCTCCCCCATGGAGGCAAGCGGATAGGCCACATCGAGCGAACCGAGCTGCTGGTAGAGCATCTTTGCCGCCTCGAGGTCGGTCATCGCCTCCTCGAGCCGGCCGAGCTGGAAACGGGCGCCGCCGCGATTGTTGAGGGCAAGGGCGCGGAAGAACGCATAGCCGGCGAGATCGGCCAGCCGCAGGGCGACGTCGAGCTCGGCGATCGAGTCCTCGTACTCGGCCTCCTCCAAACGGCGGGAGCCCCTGTTCACGTGAATACGGATGATCTGGAGCACGTCCCGCGCCCGCTCGGCCTGCTCCAGGGCGCGGACGTAGTGCGCGTCGTTGGCCACGCGGTCTCCTTCGTAGGCGGCGACCAGAGCAAGCACGGTGTGCGAAGCGGCAAGCGCCTGCGCGTCACCGGCTCGGGAAGCGATCTCGTGTGCCCGCCCGCCGAGCTCGCGGCACGCCTCGAGATCGCCGCGCAGCCACTCGAGGCTGGCATGCCACGCGAGCACCAACGCCTCGTCGCGAGGCGCGCTGCCGTCCAGACGAGCGCCGGTGTAGATCGACGCCGCCTCGTCGAGCTCGCCGCGGACGTGATGAACCAAACCCGCGCGCCACGCGATCCCCGGGTCGAGCTCCTCCGTCTCCTTGCCCGCCCGCTCGAAGCAGGCGAGCGCACCGTCCCAATCGCCCTGGGCCTGACGCGCCTCCCCCGCGAGGCGCTCGACCGCGGCGCTCCGGAGCTCCGGTGGGAGGAGCTCCGAGAAACGACCGACAGCGTCGACTGCACCGGCCGAGAGCAGTTCCTGCCCGCTCTCGACGAGGAGCTCGGCGAGATCCTCGTGCGCCTCCGCGGCGGCCAGCAGGGCCAGCGCTCGCTCGACGTGGCCTCGCCCCGCGAGCCACGTTGCCGCTCTCAGGCGAGTCTCGTTCAGCTCGGCCGGCGGGAGCGCCATCCGCTCGAGGGCCAGCTCGCGGGTGAGGGCGCCGAGCGAATACCAGCCCACGTCCAGCGGGTCGGGCTCGACGAAGAGGCCGCGCCGCTCGAGCGAAACGAGAACGTCGGCTGCGCCGGACACGCCCAGCGCCTCGCACAGCCCAGGAGTGAACCGGCCGAGCGGGGCGACGATCCGCACGAGCTCCTGGACCTCGGCGGGCTCGCGTTCGAACACCTCCCCGGCCAGGTAGGCGAAGAGCGGGCTCCCGGGCCCCCGCAGCCCGGCGAGGGTCCGCGGCCGCTCGGCGGGAGGCGCCGCCCGCAGCGCCGCGAGGGCGAGGCAGACGGCCGCCGGCCAGCCCTCGGTTGCCTCGTGGAGCTCCGCGGCCAAGCCGTCCTGCCGGGCGCCCAGCGCCTCGCCGACCAGACGCGCCGTCTCCTCCGCGGTGAAGGCGAGCTCCCGCGCGGTGAGCTCGACCACCTGGCCTCTCCCCCGCAGGCGCTCGATAGGGAAAGGCGGCTCCGCGCGCGAGGCGAGGACGACGTAAAGAAGGGGAGGCGCGTGGCGGACAAGCGACTCGACCAGCCGGGCGGCAGCGCCCCTCTCCCCGAGCTCGTGCAGGTCATCGAGGACGAGCACGAGGTCTCGCCCGTTGAGGTCCTGGACGGCCGTGCACACGTACTCGGCGTAGGCGTCAGCGCGTCCGAGGTCGTCTGGGTCCGGCTCGGGTGGGCCCACAGCCGAGGAGACGAGCGTTGTCGGCAGGCCCGGGATCCGCAGCCGCAGGGCGCCCACGAGACCGCGCACGAACGTCCCGAGCTCGCCGTCCTCGGTCATGAGCGAGTACCAGGCGACACGCTTGCGCGCGGCCCAACCGCTGAGGAGCGTGGTCTTCCCGAAGCCGGCGCCGGCCACGACGACGGCGAGCCGCCGTTCGAGGGCGTCGTCCAGCCGCTGCTCGAGGCGTTCGCGCACGAGCGCAGGTGACACGACCGCAGGTGGAAGGAGCCTTGCCCCTACGCCCCGGTGGACAGAGCTCTTCGACACCCGATTCCGCTTCGTTTCTACCTGCTCGCTCCTCGGGTTGCAAGAAAGCGGCTGTAAGATCCCCGCGTGGCGAAGATGGCTTTTCAGCTACCGAAGGCGGCTTCCGTGCTCGAAAACCCGACGCCCGAGGAGCTGCAGGAGCGCAGCGCGCAGATGCCGACCGCCCGCTGGACGAGGTACGGCAACGTGAACGTCCAGACCGAGGTGCTCGCCCGCTCGACGCCCTCCACCTTCATCGTCACCGACGACCCCGATGCCGGCCTCGCGCAGACCGTGGGAACGGACCAGGCACGGGAGTGGGCGGACAAGCAGGATGCCTACATCGCCGAGCAGGAGATGATCGTCCTCGACGGCTGGCTCGGGGCGCAGCCCGAGTTTCGCGTCCCCGTGCGCCTCTACATCGAGGCGGCGAACGCCAACATCGCGGGAATGCAACAGCAGCTCTGGTTCCCTGTCGAAGAGCCGGATACCTTCGAGCCGGAGCTGATGGTCGTCTACACGCCGAACCTGAAGGCTCCCCGCTGGCCCGACGACCGGCTCGTCCTCGTCGACCTGGAGCAGGGAGTGAACCGCGTCTTCGGCTCGGACTACTTCGGCGAGTCGAAGAAGGGGATCCTGCGGATGTGGAACAAGCTCGTGTACGAGCGCGGCGGCATCCCCTTGCACGCCGGGGCGAAGGTGATCCCCACGGACGCCGGCGAGCGCGTGGCGATGATCGTCGGGCTCTCGGGCACCGGCAAGACGACTACCACGTTCACCCGCCAGAACGGCTCGCTGCCGATCCAGGACGACTTCGTCGCCTGGATGCCCGACGGGAGGGTCTACGCGACCGAGAACGGGTGCTTCGCGAAGACCTTCGCGCTCAACCCGGAGGACGAGCCCACCATCCACGGCGCAGTCACACAGCCTCGCTCCTACCTGGAGAACGTCTCGCAGGCCGGCGACGAGGTCGACTTCTATGACGAGAGCTACACGAAGAACGGGCGCGCAACGTTCCCGTTTGAGGTGATCGAGTCGGCGGCCACGCGGCCGATCGACGAGGCTCACTTCCTGCTCGTCCTCAACCGAAACGAGGGGATCATTCCGGCGGTCGCGAAGCTCGAGGGACCGCAGGCGGCCGCCTTCTTCATGCTCGGCGAGACGACCGGGACCGCCGCCGGCGGCGCCGCCGAGGAGGGCAGGTTCCTTCGGGTCCCCGGCACGAACCCGTTCTTCCCGCTGCCGCACGACCTCCAGGGGAACCGCTTCCTGGAGCTGCTCGCGGAGCACCCGCTCGAGGTCTACCTCATGAACACGGGGAGTGTGGGCGGCCCGGTCGCCGACGCACGCTCGCGCAAGGTGCGGATCCGGCATTCCTCGGCGATCGTCAAGGGAATCGCCGAAGGGACGATCGAGTGGCAGGACGACCCCGACTTCGGCTATCAGGTCGCGCGGCACGTCCCGGGCATCGACGCGGAGGACGAGCTGGTGCTGCGGCCTCGCGAGCTGTACGAGGCTCAGGGCCGCCTTGACGAGTACGAGGCCCGGGTCGAGCGCCTGCACACGGAGCGGCGCGAGTTCCTGAGCGGGTTCGAGAGCCTGACCGCCGAGATCGTTGACGCCGTCGGCTAGCGCGGCGACCCTCGGGTTCGTCGGTCTCGGCTCCATGGGGAGCCGGATCGCGGCGCGGCTCCTCGAGGCGGGCAACGAGGTGCACGGCTGGAACCGGACTCCGGGGAAGACCGGCGAGCTCGTCGCCTCGGGGCTCGTCGAGGAGGATTCCCCAGCCTCGGTCGCCCGCGCCGCCGACGTCGTCTTCTCCATGGTCACGGACACGGCGGCGGTGGAGGAGGTGGTTGCGGCGCCCGGCGGCGTGCTCGAAGGGCTCCGGCCGGGGGCCGTCGTCGTCGAGATGAGCACGATTGACCCGGCGGCGAGCGTCGTACTGGCGAGCGAGGTCGCCGCGGCCGGCGGGCCCCCGCCCCGTGCGGGGGAGCCTCGTTTTCGTAGGCTCCTGGGGTGGAGCGGGAGCTGCTCGGATGACCGGGCCGGAGTGCCCGGGCTGCGGTGCGCCGCCGGCGATCACGGTCGGTGCGCCGTTCGTCGGCGCCGTCGGCTTCCTCTGGTGGAAGCGCCCGTTCGAGGAGCAGCTCTATCGCTGCGCCGAGGGCCACATCTACTCGGTCCGCGTCAGCGGGGACGAGACGACAACCGAGCTGCACGAGAGCGTCGAGGAATGGCTCCGGGCCCGGACGGGAACCGACGCCCCGACCCGCCCGCCCGGGCTCTAAGCGCGGCGGGCCGGCAGCTCGGCCTCGAAGGAGGCGCGTGCGGCGTAGCGGAGGTCGGGTGGCCCCGCTGAGTCGAGGCCGAGGGCGAGGAGCGGGTCGGCGCGCACGGGGCCGAGCGGCTCGGCACGTTCCCAGGTCGCTTCGCCGCGGCGGATCCGAAGCTCTCGCAGGCCGGCGGCCTCGACGAGCCCCAGCTCGTGCGAGCCGAGCTCGCTCGGCTCGGCGGGCCCTCGGCGCTCGTAGCGCAGCTGCACGCCGAAGCCTGCCGCCTCGACGACCCCCTCGCGCACACGCGCGCGCGCGAGACGAACGGGGAGGCCGAAGAGCGCGCCGCCCATCCCGAGCAGCGTCACACGGAGCGCGAGGAAGACCACGGCGACCTCGCCGCGGTGACGCGCGTAGGCGCGGACGTTCAGCTGCGAGAAGCGAGGCACGGGAACGCCTCCGAGGCGGCCGCCGTCCCAGCGAAGCGCCGCGATCGTCACCAGATGCCTGCCGTCGACGGTCGCGGGCTCGAGCCCGCCGGGAAGGATGCGGGCAACCCGTTCGGCATCCATCTCCCAGCTCGCGAGCACGAGATCGCGGACGCGATTGCGCAGCAGCACGGGAGGAAGGCTAGTGCCCCTCCAAGCAATGCGTGCCTGCTTCTGCCCCGCGATCACGCTGCGCGAGACCCACCCCCGCCCTTGCCAAGGCGTCCGGCCTTGGCTGCGGACGAGTGCGTACTCTCGCTTGGTGCTCGCGACGCAGAATTGCTTGAAGGAGCACTCGGGCCCAGGCGGAAAGGCGCGTCGTGGACACGAACGCCGCCATCGACCGCTTCCTGCGAAGTCAGGCGCTTTCCGAGGCCACCCGCCGCGCCTACCGGCGCGACCTCGACGAGCTCGCCGGGTGGCTTCGCCGCAACGGTCTCGGCCTGGCCGAGCTCGACGCGCGCGCGTTCTCCCGCTACGCGGCGGAGCTGGGCGCCGACCGGCCGGGCCGGCAGCCCCGAAAGCTCGCGCAGACCACGGTCGCGCGCAAGCTGGCGGCCGTGCGCTCGCTCGTTCGCGCGACGCTAGGCCCGAGCCGAGTTCCCGACCTGGCGGTCTCGGGCAGGCGCCGGCGCCGGCTTCCGCACGCTCCGAAGCCGGCCGAGACCGACGCTTTGCTCGCCCGGGTCGAGGTCGAGGACCCGCTCGGCCTCAGGAACCGCGCTCTCCTCGAGCTCGTCTACTCGGCCGGGCTGCGAGCCCAGGAGGCAGTCGACCTGACGCTCGCCGACGTCGACTTCGAACAGGAGCTCGTGCGCGTCCGCGGGAAGGGGGACAAGGAACGCGTCGTGCCGCTCGGCGAAGAAGCCGCCTACCGCCTGCGCCGCTACCTCGAGGAAGGACGCCCCGAGCTGGCACGCGGCGCCGAGAACGCGCTCTTCCTCTCCGTTCGCGGCAGGCCGCTCGACACGTCCTCGCTGCGACGGCTTCTCCCGAACCCGCACCAGCTTCGGCACGCCTTTGCCACGCACCTGCTCGAAGGCGGCGCCGACCTGCGGACGATCCAGGAGCTCCTCGGCCATTCGTCGCTTTCCACGACCCAGGTCTACAGCCATGTGGACGCCAAGCGCCTCCGGAAGGTCTACGACCGTGCCCACCCGCGAGCCTGACCTGAACGGCAACGATCCGGCAGTCGCAGGTTTCCTCGCCCTGCTCGCCGCCCGGAGGGCGCCGCGTACCGTCGACGCCTACCGGCGAGACCTCGCCGACCTCTCGGCCTACCTCGGCCGGGCACCGTCAGAGGCGAGCGCCGCGGAGATCGAGGGCTGGCTCGCCGACCAGCGCGCGCGAGGCCATGCGCCGAGCTCCGTCGCCCGCCGCGCCGCGGCCGCGCGGACCTTCTACCGCCACCTCGTCGCCCTCGGGGAGCGCGCGGACAACCCGGCCGCCGAGGTCGATCTCCCCCGACGTCGCACGCGCCTGCCGCGCTCGCTCTCCCCGGGCGAGGTCGAACGCCTGATCGAGGCGGCGAACGGGACGACCCCGCGGAGCTTCCGCGATCGGGCGTTGCTGGAGCTCCTCTACGGCGCCGGCCTGCGCGTGAGCGAGGCGGTCGGGCTGGAGCGCGGCGGCGTCGACCTCGACGGGGGCGTGGTCCGGTGCGTCGGAAAAGGGGACAAGGAGCGCGTCGTCCCGCTCGGAAGGCAGGCCGTGGAGGCGCTCCGCCGTTACCTCGCGCGGGGTCGCCCGTATCTCGACCGCCGGCGCCGCCCGGAGCTCTTCCTCAACGCCCAGGGCGGGGCGCTGACCCGCGCCGGCGCGTTTCTGATCGTCCGGCGCCTCGCGGCCAAGGCGGGGCTCGACCCGGAGCGGGTCCACCCGCATCTCCTCCGCCATTCCTTCGCCACGCACCTACTGGAAGGCGGCGCCGACCTCAGGAGCGTGCAGGAGATGCTAGGCCACGCCGACCTGGGGACGACCGAGCTCTACACCCATGTCTCGGACCGGCGGCGGCGCGACACCTACTTCCGCGCGCATCCGCACGCGCGTCGGGCTACGCCGCGGCGACCTCGCTGATCCTTCCGCTCTTGACGTCGTAGATCCAGCCCGAAACCTCGAGCGAATCCGGCAGGAGCGGCGACTCGCGCACGGTCCGCACGCTCCCGCGCACGCTCTCCTCGAGGTCCGGGAAGGGCTTGAAGTCGACGTCGGAGGCGTCCGCGCCCGCCTCGTCGCGCAGCTTGGCGCGCAGGTCGTCGTTGGAGAAGGTCAGCATGCCGCACTCGGTGTGGGCGAGCACGGCCACCTCCTGGGTGCCGAGGAGCCAGTGGGAGATGACGAGGGAGCGAAGCGCGTCCTCGGTCACGAGCCCGCCGGCGTTTCGGATCACGTGCGCGTCCCCCACCTCGAGGCCGAGGAACTTCGCCGGGTCGAGCCGCGCGTCCATGCACGTCACGATCGCGAGCCGGCGCCCGGGCGGCATGGGCAGGTCGCCGTTCGAGTAAGCGTCCGCGTAGACCTCGTTCGCCGCTTGCAGGACTTCGCGTTCCGGCATGGCTCCCCCTCGAGTTCGCTTCAGGTGTTGAAGCAGATAGCTTTACAAACTGAAGCGACTGCCGTCAAGCGCGGGCGGCGGCCTTCTTCTTCAAAGCGGCATGGACAGCGGTCGCGGACGCCTGGAGGTCGCGGTCGTCCCCCTCCGCGGCGAGGTGGGAGAGCAACGTGAGGGTGTCCTGCTGCGGCGAGCCGTTCTTGAGCGCGAGGATGGCCAGGCGCCGCACCGCCGCATTGGGATCTTCGTTCGCAAGGGCGTGGAGCGTGCCGCGCACGGCGTTGACGACGCCGGGGTGCGTCCGGGAGAGGAGCTCGAGGGAGAGGAGCGCCGAGCCGCGCGCCGCTGGGCTCTGGTCCTCGAGCCCGCGCCGGAGAAGCTCCGTCTTCTGGTTGAAGCGAAGCTGCCCGATCGCGCGGTAGGCGAGGGCTCGCTCGCGGTAGTCACCGCTTCGGGCGGCTGCCTCGAGGTCCTCGTCGACCGAGCGCCGCAGATCCGCGAGGGCGCGCTCGTCGGTCAGCTCCGGAGCGCGGGCGACGGCGTCGGCGAGGCTCACGCGAACGAGCGGGCCGCCGGCCCGACGTAGCGCGCGGACGGGCGGAAGAGCCGCCCGGTCCGCTTCTGCTCGAGGATGTGCGCCGACCAGCCTGCGACGCGCGAGCACGCGAACATGGCGGGCGCGAGCGGCGGTGGGATCTCCGCGATGTCGAGCACGACCGCCGAGTAGTACTCGACGTTCGTGGCGAGCACGCGCTCCGGGTGGCGTTCCTGCAGAGCTGCGAGGGCAGCGGTCTCGAGCTCCTGCGCGACCTCGACGTAGAGCGAGCCGAGCTCCTCGGCAGTGCGCTTGAGGATGCGCGAGCGTGGATCCTCGGCGCGATAGACCCGGTGGCCGAAACCCATGATGCGCTTGCCGCTCGAGAGCGCATCACGCACCCAGCCCTCGGCGTCGCCCTGTTCCGCAACCTCCTCGAGCATCGGCTTGACGTAGGCGGGAGCGCCGCCGTGCAGCGGCCCGGAGAGCGCGCCCACCGCCGCGGAGAGCGAAGCGCCGCAGTCGGCGCCGGTGGAGGCGACCACGCGCGCGGTGAAGGTCGAGGCGTTCAAGCCGTGCTCGGCGGTGCAGATCCAGTACGTGTCGATCGCCTTGGCGTGGCGTGGATCGGCCTCGCCGCGCCAGCGGAGGAGGAACTTCTCCGCAGCGGTGGCGCCCTGGGCGACGACGTCGTCGGGGACGACGTCGCTCTTGCCGTCGGCCACTCGCGCCGAGCGGGCGACGATCGACATCATCTGCGCGGACAGCCGGCCGAGGTCCTCCCGGGCCTGCTCGTCCGAGATCTCGTTCAGCTTGCCGAGATCCCACTCGCCGGCCATGCGCGCGGTCTCGGCCTGGAGGTCGGCCGGCGCGTCGCCGGTCAAGCTCGCGGGCTCGTACGGCTCGGGATCGGGCATCCGCGAGTCGAGATCGTCGTCCACCAGAAGCCCCCAGACGCTCTCGTACGGGTAGCGGCCGACCAGCTCCTCGATGTCCACGCCCCGGTAGCGAAGCGAGCCGCCCTCGCGGTCCGGCTCCGCGATCTCCGTCTCGACGGCGACGATGCCCTCGAGCCCTGGCTTGAAGTCGTTCAACAGGCTCCTTTCCTTTTCGAGCCGCATAGTATTGCTGTTCGCCCATGCCGCACCGCGTCACGTTCATCCCCGGCGACGGGACGGGGCCCGAGATCGCCGAAGCGACTCGGCGCGTCCTCGAAGCGACCGGCGTCGAGCTCGACTGGGACGTTCAGGAGGCCGGCGCCGACGTGATGGACCGGCACGGCGGAGACCCGCTTCCCGAGCCCGTCCTGGAGTCGATCAAGCGAAACGGCGTGGCGATCAAGGGCCCGATCACGACCCCGGTGGGGACGGGCTTTCGCTCCGTGAACGTCGCCCTGCGGAAGAGCCTCGACCTGTACGGCCAAGTGAGGCCGTGCAAGAGCTATCCGGGCGTCCGGTCGCGCTACGACGACGTGGACGTCGTCGTCATCCGCGAGAACACGGAGGACCTGTACGCCGGCATCGAGCTCGAGGAAGGAAGCGACGACGCCGTCGAGCTGCTCGGATGGCTTGGAGATCGTGGCTATCCCCGTATCCGCCGGGACTCGGGCATCTCCCTGAAGCCGCTCTCCGTGAGCGGGACGCGGCGGATCGTCGAGTTTGCCTTCGACTACGCACGCCGGAACGGCCGCGGCAAGGTCACGGCCGTGCACAAGGCCAACATCATGAAGTTCACCGACGGTCTCTATCTGCGGGTCGCCCGCGAGGTGGCGACCGAGAACGAGGACATCGAGTTCGAGGACAAGATCGTCGACAACCTCTCGATGCAGCTCGTCCAGCGGCCCGAGGAGTACGACGTCCTCGTCTGTCCGAACCTCTACGGGGACATCGTCTCCGACCTCTGCGCCGGGCTCGTCGGCGGCCTCGGGCTCGCGCCCGGCGGAAACTTCGGGACGCATGCGGCGGTCTTCGAGCCCACCCACGGCTCGGCTCCGAAGTACACGGGACAGAACCGCGTCAATCCAATGGCGATGATGCTCTCGGGCGTGATGATGCTCCGCCACCTGGAGGAGCGCGACGCGGCCGACCGGCTGGAGGACGCGATCGCGTCCGTGGTCGCCGAGGGGAAGTCCGTGACCTACGACATGAAGCCGCAGCGCGACGACCCGACTGCCGTCGGAACGAGCGACGTGGCGGACGCCATCATCGACCGCATGGGAGTGCGGGTTTGAGACGGAAGGTGACGGTGGTCGGGGCGGGCAACGTGGGCGCGACGGCCGCCCAGGAGATCGCCCGGCGCGACTACGCGGACATCGTGCTCGTGGACATCAAGGAGGGCCTCCCCCAGGGAAAGGCGCTCGACCTGAACGAGGCGGGCCCCGTGCTCGGCTACGAGCCGACGATCAAGGGCTCGAACGGCTACGAGGAGACCGCTGGCTCCGACGTCGTCGTCGTCACGGCGGGGCTGCCGCGCAAACCGGGCATGAGTCGCGACGACCTGGTGACGACGAACGAGCAGATCGTCGGCTCCGTCACCAGGGAAGCGGTCGCGGGCTCGCCGGACGCGATTCTCATCGTCGTCTCGAACCCCCTCGACGCCATGTGCCACGTGGCGAAGAACGTCTCCGGGTGGCCGCGCGAGCGCGTGTTCGGCATGGCGGGGATTCTCGACACGGCCAGATTCAGCACCTTTATCGCCTGGGAGACCGGCGCTTCGGCGAAGGACGTCACCGCCATGGTGCTCGGCGGTCACGGCGACCAGATGGTGCCGGTCGTCTCGGCCACCTCGGTCGGTGGGGTACCGCTGGCCGATCTCGCGTCTCCCGAGGCGATCGAGGCGATGGTGGAGCGCACGCGCAAAGGCGGAGGCGAGGTCGTCGAGCTGCTCGGCACCTCGGCCTGGTACGCGCCGGGCGCGGCCGCCGCCCAGATGGTCGACGCGGTCATGCTCGACCAGAAGCGCGTCCTCCCCTGCACGGCGCTGCTGCAGGGTGAGTACGGCATCGACGATCTCTACATGGGAGTCCCGGTCAAGCTCGGCGCGGCGGGCGTCGAGGAGATCGTCGAGCTCGACCTGACCGCTGACGAGCGTGCCGCGCTCGAGGAGTCCGCGGCGGCCGTCCGCGACGTCGTCTCTGTCCTGACGACCTAAGAGTTCGCTAAAGGAGCGGCGGAGCCCCGAAGCCCGGGGCTACGATCGCTGCGTGCGCCGTCGGCTGGCCATCATCGTCTCGGTCGTGTTGCTCCTGGTCCTGGCCGGGCTCGCGCTCACCTGGATCCCGTCCGACCACTACATCGTCGTTCCCGACAGGGCGCGTCCGACCGACCCGCTCGTGGAGATCCCCGGCGAGGAGGCCGGCGACCCGGAAAGCGGCATCCACATGGTGGACGTGCGGGTGGGTCGCGCGAGCCTGCTCGAGCGCATCTTCCCGGGGATCCACGAAGGAGCAGAGCTCCTTCCCGAGCACGTCCTCAACCCGCAGGGCGTCAGCGACCGGCAGCGTCGGAGCTCGAGCCTCAATCAGATGTCGCGCTCGCAGCTGGTCGCCATCGCCGTGGCGCTCGAGCACCTCGGCGAGGACGTCGAAGTGACGCCGTCCGGGGCTGAGGTGACGCTCGTCATCCCGGACGCGCCCGCCGACGGGGTGCTCGAAGTCGGGGACGTGATCGTCGGAGCGAACGGCGAGGAGGTGACGACGACCGACGAGCTCGTGGGCGCGTTCGCAGGCGTCGACCCCGGGGACGCCGTCGAGCTCGAGGTGAGGCGTGAAGGCGAGCCTGTCACCGAGCTCTCGGTAGGGACGAGAGCGGCCCAGGACGACCCCGAGCGCGCCGTCATGGGGGTCGAGGTCGGAAACGACGAGGACTTCGACTTCCCCCTCGACATCGAGATCGACGCGGGCGGCATCGGCGGGCCCTCCGCCGGCCTGGCCTTCGCCCTCGACATCACCGACGAGCTGGGCGAGGACCTCGACCGCGGCAGAACGATCGTCGCCACGGGTGAGCTCGCGCTCGACGGCAACGTGCGCCCGATCGGCGGTGTGGCCCAGAAGGCGATCGGGGCCCGGGACGCGGGCGCGGACATCTTCCTCGTGCCCGACGCCAACTTCGAGGAGGCCCGAGACGCGGTCGACGACCTCCGCGTGATTCCCGTCTCGACTTTCGACGAGGCGTTGTCAGCGTTGGCGACCGCGTAGTTTTCTTCCCAGTCAACAGCCCGCCGGAAC
>JBOHAB010000071.1:0-12155 GCA_050697655.1 Gaiellaceae bacterium | reverse complement strand
CGCCGAGGGCGATTGCCACCCACTCAGGCTTCAGCCGGCTGAGCGACCGCCACTGGTTGAACACCTCGCCGACGCTCGGCCAGAGGAGGTAGAGCGAGACGAAGGCGACGAGCAGGAAGAGGACCCGCCCGGCGATCTGCCCGAAGCCCCAGCGGCGCCTCGTCTCGACCCCCTCGCTCACGAGGGAGAGCCTACGCGTCTATGCGGCTGCGGGCGTGGCCTTTTTGAGCCGGCGGAGCCTGAACGCCATCACGATCTCGGTGATGCCGCGCATGAGCGTGAGCGCGCCGATCCAGGCGACGAGCAGGATCGCGCTGCCGCGGAAGTAGCCGGCCGCCCAGAACGCGACCAGGATCTCGATCACGCCGACGATCAGCCCGACCCACCACAGGTGCTCGGGATGCGAGACGAGCGCGAGGACGATGTCGAAGATGCCCTTGAAGAGGAGCACCCAGGCGACAATCGCCGCCAGCGCTGCGAACGTGCCCGCCGGCCGGAAGAACGCGACCACGCCCGCGGCGATGAAGAGGACGCCGAGGAGGCCGTGGACGACCTTCCACCCGGAGGTCGAGGCGCCGATGGCGAGGAACTCGCTGATACCCGCCCCGATCGCGACGAAGCCGAAGAGGATTGCGACGGCGTAGACGGAGTCGTAGTCGAAGCTGAGGATGATCAGCGTCACCCAGAGCCAGAGGATCCCGGTGATGAGGTAGAGCCACCAAAGCCGCGACGCGGACTCGGCGAGCTCGTTCTCCTCCAGGCGCAGGTCTGCCATGACGGCCTCCTTCCGGTGCTGGAAACGGTTGGAGGCTTCGACGCGGACAGCCGCATGCCTTCCTTCGTCGTAGGATCGGCACATCGGACGATACGGAGCGACGCAACAGCGGATCTCGGAGCTCGGCGAGCGCGGCGCCGAGCTCGTGAACGTGGCCCGCGAGCGGGTCCCCGGGGGCGAGGCGGGCTTCCAGGCGTTCCAGCGCGAGCTCAGGTTCGGCGGCGGGCTGCTCGCGGGCGGGCTCGCGTACCGCCTCTTCCTTTGGCTCCTCCCGATCGGTCTCGTCGGCGCCGAGCTCCTGGGCTTTTGGCTCGATTACGACGACGAGAGCGTGGAGGACGCCGCGAAGGAGCTCGGCATCGGCGCCGCGGCGGTCGCGAGCGCGGAGAGGGCGGTCGAGGCCAGCACGTCGAACCGGATCCTGCTCGTGCTCGGCGGCTTCCTGCTGCTCGCCTGGTTCTCGCTCGCCTTCGTGCGCGCCATGCAGCTCGCCTACTCGCTGGCGTGGGGCGTACCAAGGCCACGTCTGAACAGGCCGCTCTACGCAGTGCTCTTCTTCAACGGCGTCTTTCTCATGGTGGCGGTTGCGGGAGGAGCGCTGGCTTGGCTGCGCGAGGAATTGGGCCTCTTCGGCCTGCTCGGGGTCCTAATGACGATTGCCTTGCAGACGGGCGTGATGCTGCTCGTCATGTGGCTCCTGCCCCGCCGGGCGGAGCGTTGGCAGGAGCTGGTGCCCGGCGCGCTGCTCGTGGCGGTCGGCGCCCAGCTCGTCAGCGTCGCGGTCGTCTTCTACTTCGCGCCCAAGATCGGGAGGTCGACGGAGCTCTACGGAACGCTGGGCACGGCCGCGGTGCTGCTCGTGTGGCTCTACGTCGTCGCGCGGCTGATCACCGCCGGCGCCTTCCTCAACGCGACGCTCTGGGAGCGCCGCTACGGAGGCTCCATGCATGACGCAGCAGGCGCGGGCGGTCCGGCCCGATGAGCCAGCCGGTCGAGTCGCTCCGCGACTGCGCCTATCCTTCGCGGCTGTGACGGTCCCTTTTGTCGGCGACCGGCCAGCGCGGATGCCCCGCGCAAAGCCGCCCTCGTCCTTGCGTTCGGTGTCCGCCTGGTTCGCGTGGCTTCGAGCCGCGTTGTTCGATCGTTTGAGGACGGGCGGAAGCTCTGGGCGTCTCGTCCGCGCCGCGTAGATTCCTAACCCCTCGCTGGTCGTCGAGGGCGAGGCGCCCGACTACTACGTGGTCCTCGAGAAGGCCTAACCTCAGCCGTCGGGGGTGGGCGGCGCGCTCAGGCGACGACGGAGTAGCCGCCGTCGACGACGACGGTCTGGCCACGGATCATCCCCGCGGCCGGCGAGGCGAGGAAGCACACGACTTCGGCGATGTCGGACGGCTCGACGAGGCGCCCCGCCGGTGTCCGTGCGCGGAATCCCTCGAGCATCTCGTTGCGGTTGGGGAAGTACTCGAGCGCGCCCGTCTCCACAAGGCCCGCGGAGATCGCGTTCACGTTGATGCCCCGCGGCGCAAATTCGACGGCGAGGTAGCGCACGAGCGCTTCGAGCGCAGCTTTCGACGCGCCGACGAGGACGTAGTTGTCGAGCACGCGAGCGGAGCCGAGGCTGGAGATGGCCACCATTGCGCTCCCCGGCTGCATGCGCGGAGCGGCGTGCCGCGCGAGCGTGAGAAAGGCGCGGGCGTTCGCGTTCAGCGTCCAATCCCAGTGTCTTTCCTCCAAATCGAGGGCCGGGCGGATGACGCCGGTGGCGGCGTTGGAGACGAGCACGTCGAGCGTGTCCATCTCCTCCACGAAGGAGGCGGCCTTGTCGGGGTCGCCGACGTTCCCGCGCAAGAGCAGCGCCTCCCCGCCTCGCTCACCGATCGCCGCGGCCGTCTCCTTCGCCGCCGAGTCGTTTCGCAGGTAGCTGATTCCCACGCGCGCCGCGCCCAGGTCGGTGAAGCGGAGCGCGATCTCCCTCCCGATGCCGCGCGAGCCGCCCGTCACGAGGACGGACTTGCCGGCGAAGTCGGCCATCAGCGGCGCTGCGGCTCAGCGGCGGTCGCGTGGCTGGGAAGCTCGTCCCAACCCAGGCGGGTCCGCGGCTCGACAGGCCCTTCCTCGGCCTTCGAGGTGGCGAAAGCGAGGCGCTCGAGCAGCTCGATCTTCTCTTCGGCGTGGCGCCGGACCGGGTGGTCCGTTGGGAGGTCGCGGACAAGGTCTCGCACCCGCGCGCGAATCTGCATCGCGAAGTGCGGGGTCGCCGGCCCCACGAGCTCGTCGACGTCCTCGATCGTCGGCTCGACGCGCAGCTCGGTTTCCGGCTCCGTCATCGGCGCGATGCTAGACGCTCGACCGGCGATTCGCACGCTAATCACCGGCCAAACATCTACCGCGTTAGCGTAGGCGGCCGTGCGGCACCGCCTCCCCGCTGACGTCCTCCTCCTGGCCACGGTCCTCTGCTGGAGCTTCAACTTCACGGTCGTCAAGTACGCGCTCACGCACGGGTGGGAGCCGCTCGCCTATTCGTCGCTCCGCTTCGCGATCGGCGCCGCCCTCTTCTCGGCCTTCACTTTCGCCCGCGAGCACACGCTGCGGGTGGCGCGCGTGGACGTCCGCTTCATGATCGTCGTCGCCGCGCTCGGGATCTGGCTCAACCAGCTGACCTTCACCTATGCGATCCGCTTGACGACGGCGGCCACGGTCGCGCTCATGTTCGGGACGCTGCCGATCTTCGTGGCGCTCGTCGCCCAGGCGTTCCGGCTCGAGCGGCTGCACGCGCGACACTGGCTCGCCACCGTGGTCTCCTTCGTCGGCGTCGCGCTCGTGGCCGCCGGCGCCTCCGGCGGGCTGAGCGGCGACCTCGGCGGGATCCTGCTGGGGCTCGGGGCTGCGTTCACGTGGGCCGCGTACTCCGTGGCCATGGGCCCGCTCATGCAGCGCTACTCGCCGTACCGGATCAGCGCCTTCATGCTGCTCGTCGGCTCGATCCCCCTCATTGCCACCGCCTTGGGCCAGCTCGCCGAGCAGGACTGGGACGGGCTCAGCGCCCTCGCCTGGGCCTGCTTTTTCTACAGCCTCTTCTTCTCCCTTGTTTTCACGAACGTCTGGTGGTTCGAGGCGATCGACCGCGTCGGCGCCGCCCGGGCCTCGCTCTATGCCAACCTCAACCCCTTCCTCGGCGCTTTCTTCGCGCTCGTCGTCCTCTCGGAAGAGATGGGCCTGCTTCAGTTTGTCGGCGGGATCGTGATCGGCGCCGGGATCCTGCTGGCGCGCCAGGCCCGAGCGCCTGCGCCGTCGCCGGACTGACTCCTGCCCTACAATCGCTGGCGTGAGCAGGGACGTGGAGCCGCGGCTCCGGGACATCGGCTAGTGGGGCACTAGAGGCGGCTACACTGCGCGAAGCACGAGCGAGGTACGGCTTGGCGCCACGGCGCCTTCCAACCCGTTCGAGTACGTGGGAAGGGAGGTGTTGATAGATGGCGACAGGAACCGTGAAGTGGTTCAACGACGCGAAGGGCTACGGCTTCATCGCGCCGGATGAGGGGACGAAGGATCTCTTCGTCCACTTCTCCAACATCGCAGGTGAGGGCTTCAAGTCCCTCAGCGAGGGCTCGCGGGTCGAGTACGAGGCCCGCGAGGGGACGAAGGGCCCCGAGGCGACCAACGTGATCATGATCGAGGGCTAGCCCTGCGGCTCTGCACCTTTCGGGCAGGGGGCTGCGAGGCCCCCGGGCGAGTCGAGGGGGACCGGGTAATCGAGCTCGGCTCCCCCTCGCTCGCGGCCTGGCTGGAGGCAGGAGGGGACGATGTCGGCGAGCATGTGCTGGCCGACGTGCGTCTCGTCGCCCCGATCCCGAGGCCCCCGTCGGTCCGGGACTTCTACGCATTCGAGCGGCATGTCCAGAGCGCGCGGGCGCAGCGCGGGCTCGAGATGGCGCCGGAGTGGTACCGGTTGCCGGTCTTCTACTTCTCCAACCCAGCCGCCGTCTGCGGGCCGGAGGACGAGGTTCCCTTTCCGCCGGCGAGCTCGGCGTGGGACTACGAGCTCGAGGCGGCCGCAATCGTGGGCGCCGAGGGACGCATCGCGGGGTTCACCGTCATGAACGACTGGTCGGCGCGTGACCTCCAGAAGATGGAGATGGCGGTCGGCCTCGGCCCCGCCAAGGGGAAGGACTTCGCCACGTCCCTGGGACCGGTGCTCGTCACGCCGGACGAGCTGGGCCACCTCCGCCTCGAGATGGTCGCGCGGGTCAACGGCGAGGAACGGTCCCGCGGAAACCTGGGGGACATATATTGGCCGTGGGAGGACCTGGCCGCGCACGCCGCGCGGAACACCCGGCTCCTGGCCGGCGACGTTCTCGGCTCGGGCACGGTCGGAACCGGCTGCATCCTCGAGCACGGCGACGGCCGCTGGCTCCAGCCCGGCGACCTCGTCGAGCTCGAGATCGACGGCATCGGCGTTCTGCGAAACGTGGTCGGAGCGGCGCGCAAGGCCGCCGCCGTCTGACGGCTGCGGTCCCCTTCACGGGGCACAAGCCGCGAACGGCATCTGCGGCCCGGTGCGAATGGCATCGCGGCCTTCAACGCGGCCCTAAACCGCGCCGAAGTCGAGTGCCTCGAAGGCGATCTGTTCGAGCCGGTACGCGGCCGACGCTTCGACCTGATCGTCTCGAATCCCGCCGTTCGTGATCTCGCCGGAGGCGAGCTTCCTCTTTCGCGACAGCCGGTTGGGCGGGGAGGGGATCGCGCGGCGCATCATCTCGAGCGTCGCCGGGCTCCTCAACGAGGACGGCTTCTGCCAGCTGGTCACGAATTGGGCGCACATCGAAGGGGAGGACTGGCGGGAGCGGATCGAGCGGGCATTCGCCGGGAGCGGCTGCAACGCTTGGGTGCTGGCACTCGATCGCTTCGAGCCGGACGTCTACGCCAGCCGATGGATCCAGCAGTCGGAGCGGACTCCGGAGGCCGTCGGAGAGTCCTTGGAGGAGTGGATGCGCTACTGGGTCCCGTCGGCGACCACCCTGCGCTGCTTCGAGGCGCGGGAGCTTCTGGACGGCGCCGCAGACGAGGCGCTCTTGGAGATGCGCCCGCGCGTGGCGCCCGAGACCAGCCTGGAGCAGCAGTTCGCCCGAGCCCGAGGGCTGGGCGCCTGTCGAAGGGCGGCTGTCGCCGACCCGCGGGCTCCCCTTCGAGGCAGCGGTGGACGCTCACGTTGCCAACCTGGTGGCGCGCTGCAACGGCAGTGTGCCGCTACGCGAGCTACTGGCCCGATCGGCCGCCGACGCCGGCGTAACCGCCGACGCCCTGGCCCGTGACGGTCTGGGCGTGATCAGGCGTTTGATCGAAGCCGGCTTCCTGGTCCCGGCACGCTAGTAGTCCGGCACGCTGTCCAGCCGGAGCGGGCGCTCGAACAGCGTCGAGAGCACGATCTGCGTCTGCGTGCGCAGGACTCCCTTGTGCTCGCGCACGCGTTCGAGCAGCTGCTCCAGGTGGCGCGTGTCGGTCGCGCGCACGAGGAGGACGGCGCTGGCCTCGCCGGCGACCGTGTACGCGGCGACGACCTCGGGATGGCCCGCGAGGGCCGAGCGCACCTCGTTCGCCGCCATCGTTCCCTCGCAGTACAGGAACACGACTGCCTGCATCGACCAGCCGAACCGCTCCGGGTCGAGCACTGCCGTGTAGCCGATGATCACCCCGCTCGCCTCGAGCCGGTCGACCCGGCGCTTGACTGCCGGAGCGGAGAGGCCGACCGACTCGCCGACCTCGCGGAACGACCGGCGGGCGCCCTCGCGCAAGCACGCAACGATCTGTCGGTCGATCTCGTCCACAGACGCCTAACTCGGCCTCATTGCGCAACGAAGAGAGATTGTCGTCCCCGTCTCATGACGACATCATTTCAGCATCGTCGGAAGAAGGAGCTGAGAGGGATGTCGACCCAGCTGGATACTCACGTCAAGGAGCCTGCCAACGACCCGATGCCGCTGCTCGGGCTCGACCACATCGAGCTCTGGGTCGGTAACGCCGTCCAGGCCGCGCACTACTTCGTCAGCGCCTACGGATTCCGCGAGGTCGCAGCGGCGGGGCTCGAGACGGGCCTGCGCGACCGTTCTTCTCGCGTCGTCGAGCACGGGAACGTGCGGCTCGTCCTCACGTCGGCGCTCGTCGGCGCGAGCCCGGTCGCCAGCCACCATGCCGCGCACGGCGACGGCGTGCACTCGCTCTCCCTCGGAGTTCCGGACGCCGAGGCGGCCTACCGGACGGCGCTCGAGCGTGGCGCCACGGGTATCGACGAGCCGCACGAGCTCTCCGACGAGCACGGCGTCGTGCGACTCGCCTCGATCGCCACCTACGGCGAGACCGTTCACGTCTTCGTCGAGCGGGGCGCCTACGACGGGCCGTTTCTCCCCGGCTTCGTCGCGGTCGACGGCGGCCCCGATCTCGGGCTTCTCACCGAGTTCGACCACGCGGTGGGGAACGTCGAGCTGGGGCGCATGAACGAGTGGGTGTCCTTCTACGAGCGCGTCCTCGGCTTCACCGAGATGCTCGCCTTCACCGACGAGGACATCTCGACCGAGTACTCGGCGCTCATGTCGAAGGTCGTCGCCGACGGCGAGGGCCGGATCAAGTTCCCGATCAACGAGCCCGCTGAAGGCAAGCGCAAGTCCCAGGTCGACGAGTACCTCGAATTCTACGGCGCCCCCGGCGTCCAGCACATCGCCGTGCAGACTCCCGACATCGTCGAGGCGGTGCGCACGCTCAGGGAGCGCGGCGTCCGCTTTCTGGCGACGCCGACGACCTACTACGACGATGTCGCCGAGCGCGTCGGCAAGATCGAGGCCGACTACGGCGATCTGGCGCAGTTGGGTATCCTCGTCGACCGAGACGACGAGGGCTATCTGCTGCAGATCTTCACCAAGCCCATCGGCGACCGGCCCACGGTCTTCTTCGAGCTGATCGAGCGTCACGGCTCCCGCGGCTTCGGCGCCGGCAACTTCAAGGCGCTCTTCGAGGCGCTCGAGCGCGAGCAAGAGCTGCGCGGGAACCTGTAGAAGTAGGGACATGTCCTCGTACGTGAGTCTCGGCCGGCTGCCGCGCAAGCGCCACATCCAGTTCCGCGAGAACGGGACGCTCCTGACCGAGGAGGTGATGGGCCTCGAAGGCTTCTCCGGAAACGAATCGATCCTCTACCACCTCCACTCGCCGTGCCGCGTGCAGGAGGTCGCGTCCTTCGAGCCGATCGAGCGCCAGGAGTGGGTTCCCGACGGTCATGCCCATCGCCACCTGCGCACTCACGAAGTCGAGCCGAGCGGGGACGCAATCGGCGGCCGGCGGCTGCTCATGTGGAACGACGACGTCGAGATCGCGCTCTGCCGTCCCAACGAGCCGATGGACTTCTTCTACCGAAACGGCGAGGGCGACGAGGTTGTCTTCGTCCACGACGGGAACGGCACGCTCGAGACGATCTTCGGTGACCTGCCGTACCGCGCAGGGGACTACATCGTCATTCCGCGGGGGACGACTTACCGCTTCGCGCCCGAGGGCGAGCAGCGCCACGTCGTCTTCACCTCGCCCGGCCTGATCGAGATCCCCCGGCGGTACCGGAACGAGTACGGCCAGCTGCTCGAGCACGCGCCCTACTACCATCGCGACCTCCACCCGCCGGTCGAGCTGCAGACCCACACTGACCGGGGCGAGCACGTCGTCAAGGTGCGCATCAAGGACGCCTTCCAGACCTACGTCCTCGACTACCACCCGTTCGACGTGGTCGGCTGGGACGGCTACGTCTACCCGTGGACGTTCAACATCAGGGACTTCGAGCCGATCACCGGGCGGATCCACATGCCGCCCCCCTCGCACCAGACGTTCCAGGGCCGGAACTTCGTCATCTGCTCGTTCTGCCCACGGAAGCTGGACTTCGACCCGGAGGCGATCCCGATCCCGTATCACCACTCCAACCTGAACAGCGAGGAGATGATCTATTACGTGGACGGGAACTTCTCCTCGCGGAAGGGCATCGAGATCGGCTCGGTCACCCTCCATCCCTCGGGCATCCCGCACGGGCCGCACCCGGGTCTGGCGGAGAAGTCGATCGGCATGACCGAGACGCACGAGTACGCCGTCATGTGCGACACGTTCCATCCGCTCCGGCTCAGCGCGCTGGCGCGTGAGCTCGACGACCCCGCCTACGCGTACTCGTGGTTCGAGGCCCCGGAGGCGGCGACCGCCGATCAGGACCCGGCCGGGGTGACGTCCCACTTTTGAGCGGCCGTACCCTCGTCGTCGACTTCGACGGCACGGTCACCGAGCAGGACCTTCTGGACACGATCGCCCAGGTCTTCGGCGACGAAGAGGTCTACCGCGAGGTGGACGAGGGCCTCGACGACCACTCGCTCACGCTCAACGAGGTGATCCGGCGCGAGTTCGAGCCGGTTCGCGCCCCGCTCGAGGAGGTCAGGGAATGGGTGCTCGAGAACGTGCGCGTACGGCCAGGCTTCCACGAGGTAGTCGCGCTCGCGAAGGAGCGAGGCTGGCGCTTCGTGATCGTCTCGTCGGGCTTCCGCGAGCTGATCGAGCCGGTGCTCGAACGTGAAGGTCTCGCCGGCGTCGAGCTCCTCTCCAACACCGTCGACCCCGATCCGGACGGCTGGAGAGTGCAGTTCCGCGTCACAAAGGCCTGCGAGGTCTGCGGCCAGGCGTGCAAGCGCTCGACGGCCGCCGCGCTAGCGGACGGAACCGAGCTCGTCTACGTAGGGGACGGCTACTCCGATCGTTGCGCCGCCGAGTCCGCCGACCTCGTCTTCGCGCGCCGCGGCCTGGCGAGCTACCTCGAGGAGCAGGGCGTCCCGTTCGAGCGTTTCGAGGACTTCCATTCCATCGCTCGCAGTCTCGCTTCCTGAGCCCTTCGACTTCGGGCTCTCGACCGAGCGGTACCGTGCGTTCGGGCCCGACCTCGCCAACCTCTGGCACGAGGACGGGCTTCACCGGGTGCTCGACGGCCGCGAGGTCCGGATCGAGCCCGGCCCGGGCGGGGTCGCGGTCGTTCCGGGCGAGGCCGAGCTTGCAGGGCCCGTGCGCCGCTACTTCGGCGAGCCCTTCGACCTCGACTCCTTCGCCGCCTTCGCCGCGGGCGAGCCCGTGCTCGCCGAGATCGTTCCGGCCCTGCGCGGCTTCCGGCCGCCGCTGGTCCCGGATCCCTTCGAGGCGCTCGTCACCTCGATCACGGCCCAGCAGATCTCGCTGCGCGTGGCGTTCGGCATCCGCAACCGGCTGATCGAGGCGTTCGGCGAGCGGCACGAGCATGCCTACGGCTTCCCTGCCCGGGAGCGGCTTGCTCTCGCCTGCCGTGACGAGCTCATGGCAGTCGGCTTCTCGGGTCGAAAGGCGGAATACGTCGTCGGGCTCGCGAGGGCCGACCTCGACCTCGACTCTCTCGCCCTCCTTCCCAACGAGGAAGTGAAAGCGGCCCTCGTCGCGCTTGCGGGAATCGGGGAGTGGACAGCGGATTGGTTCCTGGCGCGGCACCTCGGCCGCCCGGAGGCCTGGCCCGCGGGCGACCTCGCCCTGCGCAAGGCCGTGCTCCACTTCTATGGCGAGGACACGGACGCCCTGGCCATGGGTGCGCGTTTTTCGCGCTTTGCGAACCTGGCGACGCACTACCTTCTCGTCGGTCATAGGGTTCATGGCTGATGGCCTACGAGGCACACGTGGAAGGCGCTCCCACTGAGGAGGTGGTACGGCGGCTGATCGCCGAGGCGCAGGCCGCCGGGGCCGATGCCGTCGAGATCGAGACGACTCACGAGGACGGCGACGCCTGGATCCGCGCCGGCTTCACCGAGACCGCCCGCATGCTGCAGGCGCCGCTCGCGGCGCTCGAGCAGCACCTCGGCGCGCGGAGCGAGCCCTCGTTCGGCTCCATCCACGTGCAGACGGACGACGTCGACGCCGTCGTACGGGCCGTCCGCCAGTTCGTTCCGCGCCTGCCCGGCGGGTCGCAGGGGAGTGCGGTGCTGCCTCCCAGCGACGGGTGGACGTCGGCCTACGACGAGCTGACCGACCGCGAGTCGGAGATGCTCCGCCGGCTCGCCCGCGAGATCTCGGACCGGATGGGCGCCTTCGTGCTCACCATGGGGCTGGAGGAGGGAAGCGTCGTCCGCTACGTCGCGCTCGAGCGCGGGCGGGTCGTCGACGAGTACCTATCCGTGCCCGAGCAGTACGGGCCGCTGCCTCCCGGCGAGGTGATCGCGCTCGGCGCCAACCCGCGGCTGATGTCCCGGCTCACCGGCGCCGACGCCGACGCGGTACGGGTCACGGCGCGCACCGCCGGGTCGTCGGCGGAGCTTCCTCCCGCGCGCGAGCTGCTTGCCGACCTCGCCCGCCTTTTCGGCGTGCCGCAGGCCGCCCACGGCTATTCCGAAGCGACCGAGCGCGAGGACGCGATCGTCGTTCCCAGGGCGTAGGCTCTGCGCTCAGAGCCCGGCGGCGTGGCCGTCCTTGCGGCGGTCGGAGCCGCCCACGAGGCCGTCTGCAGTGCGGAGGATCGCCTGCCCGCCTCCGAAGAGGCCGTGGTCGTCAGCCGTGACGGCCGCCAGCCCGAGCGCTTCGACCTCCGCGGCGCGATCCCAGAGCCCCGGCTCGAGCAGGACCGTGTCCCCCTGGACGCGGAAGCGCGGGCGATCGAGGGCCGCCTGCGGGTCGAGCCCGTCGTCGACGAGGGCGGAGACGAGCTGGACATGCGCCTGCGTCTGGATGAAGCCGCCCATCACCCCGAACGGGCCCAGCAGCTCGCCGTCGCGCAGGAGCATTCCCGGGATGATCGTGTGATACGGCCGCCGGCCGGGCTCGACACGCCCGGAGACGGCGAAGCACGCACCCCGGTTCTGGAGCACGACGCCGGTGCCCGGCGCGACCACGCCGCTCCCGAAGCCTTCGTAGAGGCTCTGGATGAAGGAGACGGCCATCCCCTCGCCGTCCACCGCGCAGAGGTAGACGGTTCCGCCTGCGGGCTCGGCGCCGGCAGCGCCCGCAGCCTGCCGGCGGCGGGCGAGGAAGCCCGGATCGAGCAGGTCGGAGACGTCCGCGCCGTCTCGTACTCGTCGCAGCGCGTCCTCGAGCGCGAGCCGGATGCTCTCGACCTGCGCCGCGAAGCCCGGCTCGCCGAGGGCGAGCAGGCCGAGGCCCTCGAGCGCGGCGATTCCCTGCGTCGGCGGCGGTAGCTCGCAGACGGTCACCGCGCGGTAGTCGAGCTCCAGCGGCTCGACCCAGCGCGGCTCGTAGGCGGCGAGGTCCCTCTCCTCGAGCCACGTGCACGAGGTGATCGCGCGCGCGACGTCGCCGTGGTAGAGCGCTGCCGGGCCCTCGCGCGAGATGAGTCTCAGGGTGGCGC
>JBOHAB010000070.1:0-12308 GCA_050697655.1 Gaiellaceae bacterium | reverse complement strand
CAAACGCCCCGACCCACGCTCCTTCCAGCCGGTAGAGCCCTCCGATCACTGCGATCACCAGCACGTCGATCGTGCGCGCGAGGTCGATCGAGCCGGGCGAGATCCGGGTGTTCCACCAGACGGAGAGGATTCCCGCGAACGAGGCGATCAGCGCGCCCAGCCCGAACGCGAGCATGCGCAGGAGCGGCACGTTGTAGCCGAGCGCGCGCATGCGGGACGGGTCGTCCCGGACGCCCTGGAGCGCGAGCCCGAACGGCGTGCGCGCGAGGTAGCGGACGAAGAGGTACACCGCCGCCGAGACGCCGAGCGCAATGTAGAAGAGGTTCTGGGGATCCGTAACGGGGTTCGAGACGATGTCCGGGCGGGTGACGTTGTTGATACCGCCGAAGCCCGAGAGCTGCGTCACCTGGCCGAAGAAGTAGTAGGTCAGCACTCCCACGGCGAGCGTGATCATGAGGAAGTAGATCCCGTAGCTGCGGCTCGCGATCGCGCCGATGAAGAGGCCGGCGCCGACCGCGGCGAGGATGCCCACCAGCGTGGCCGGCCACGGGCTCCACGCGATCGGCGAGCCGCCGTCGGCCGCGACGAGGTTCGCCATCGTGAAGCCTGCGATCCCGTACAGCGCCACCTGGCCGAGCGAGACCATGCCGACGTAGGCGGCGAGGAAGATCAGGCTGGCTGCGGCGATCCCGAGCCAGAGCGCCTTCGTGATTACCTGGCTCAGATAGAAGTCGGTGAAGAGAAGCGGCGCGACCCCGAGGACGAGCACGAGCAGGAGGCCCGGGCCCCACCAGAGCGCGCGCTCCACGGTCAGGGCAGATCGGTTCATCCAGGTCTCCCGAACAGGCCCTGCGGGCGGACGGCGAGCACGAGCACGAGCAGCCCGAAGATGAGCAGGATCGAGTAGTTCGTGTAGCCGGCCGGCAGGTAGACGTCGCCGAAGGAGTCGACTAGGCCGAGGGCGAGCGCGCCGATCGCCGCCCCGGCCAGGCTCCCCATGCCGCCGATGATCACCACGATCAGCGAGATGAGGAGGTACTGCGTGTCGTTGGCCTTGTCGACCGAGATCATCGTCCCGCCGAGCACGCCGCCCAGCCCTGCGAGCACGGCGCCGAGCAAGAAGGCGCTCGCGAAGACGAGCTGGATGTTGATGCCGAGCGCCGAGACCATCTGCCGGTCATCGACGCCCGCCCGCACGATCATGCCGAAGCGAGTGCGCTGGATCATCGCCCAGAGGGCGAGGCCGACGGCGATCGCGACGAGCAGGACGAAGATGCGGAAGAAGGGGTATGTGAGGTCGGAGAACGGGAGGTTCACGCTCTCCGGAAAGCTGTCCGGGGCCGCGAGCGACTCCGCGATGCCGCCGAAGTGGGCCAGCGTCTGGTCGGCGATGATGATGCTGATGGCGATCGTGATCAGCGCCTGACGCAGCTCCTGCCCCTGGTTCCAGCGCAGGAAGAGCTGCTGCATGACGAGTCCGATCACGCCGACCGCCAGGGAGGCGACGACCAGCGGGATGATCCAGTCCCCGAGACCCGCCTGGGACGAGCCGAAGGCCGACGTCGCCTCGCCGCCCGTCAGCCTCGTCTGCAGCTCGAGTGCGAAGAAACCGGCGAGCATGTAGAGGGAGCCGTGCGCCATGTTGACCACGCGCATGAGCCCGAAGATGAGCGTGAAGCCGCTGGCGACCACGAAGTAGAGCCCGGCGAGCGTGAGGCCGTTGAGCCCCACGATCACGAACGTGCGCGGGTCGCCGAAGGCCTTGTAGGCGACCCAGGCGGCGACGAAGACGATCACGAGCGCGACGGCGGCGCGAAGCGCGAGCGCGCCGGGGGGCACCGTGGCAAAGCGCGAGCGCCAGGCCGGTTCCGCCGCAGTCACCGTCTGTCCGCTCAAGCGAGCCGCACCCTCCAGCGCCCGCCCGATGATCGCTTTTGAAGGGACATGACGATTTTCGCGGGCGAACCTAACAGGATGGAACATCGATGTCAACGACCGCGTAGACTGCGGCGCGTGGCGAGCGCGGTCAGGCGTCTCCAACACGTTTCGACGCCGTACCCGCGCGGGCGGCAGGAGGGTGTGCGCGCGTTCTACGGAGGCGTTCTCGGGCTCGTTGAGAAGCCCGTCCCGGACTCGCTCTCCGACCAGGAGCTGGTCTGGTTCGAAGCCGGGCCGCGCGAGCTCGAGCTGCACTTCCTTCCGGATCCGGTGCCGCCGGACTCGGCCGCCCAGCGGCATTGCTGCCTCGAGGTCGACGACCTCGAGGACTGGCGGGAAAGGCTGGAGGCCGCCGGCGTCGAGACGAGCCACCAGACTCCGATCCCGAACCGGCCACGCTTCTTCTGCCGCGACCCGTTCGGCAATCTCATCGAGCTCACGACGATCCTGGGGGATTACCGCACATGAGCAACGGACTGAAGACGAGCCTCGGCATCTGGGCGCTCGGCCCGATGGTGACGCGTTTCGTCCCGGTCGGGTACAAGCCCGAGTACGCCGGCGAGACGACCGCCGAGCGGGTGCGCAGGGCGGTGGACGGCCTGGGCGACCTGATCGACGGCTACGAGTTCCACTACCCGCAGGAGCTGAACGAGGACAACCTCGACGAGGTGCGCGAGGCTCTCGGCGGCCACGACATCTACTGCATGGCCACCGGCCTGCACCTCGACCCGCGCTTCGGCCGCGGCGGCCTCGTCTCCCCCGACGAGGCGACGCGCGCGGAGGCGCTGCGCCGCACGATGGCGGCGATCGACTTCGCCGGGGAGCTCGGGGCGCACTTCATCATCTGGCCGGGGATCGAGGGGTACAACTACCCCTTCCAGAGCCCCTACCGGGAAAGCTGGGACTGGCTCGTCGACGGGATCGGGCAGGCGGCACAACGCTGCGCCGACCGCGGGATTCTCCTCTTCCTCGAGCACAAGAACTCGGAGCCGGCCATGAAGATCCTGATGCGGAACATCGGGATGACGCTGCACGTGATCCACAAGCTGCGCGCACAGGGGCTCACGAACGTGAAGGTGAACATGGACTGGCAGCACCTGCTCATGAACCGGGAAAACCTCGCGGAGTACGCCGCCTTGCTCTCGGCCGAGAGGCTTCTCGGCCATCAGCACGCCAACTCGGGCTGGGGCGACTTCGACGACGACAACATGGTCGGCGCCACCGCCTTCATGGAGACGCTGGAGCTCGCGCTCGAGCTGCGCCGCGCCGGCTACGGCGCGGCCGGCGAGCGGCTCGGCTTCGATCTGTACCCGTATACGGAGGACGCGGTCGAAGTCGTACGCCGCAGCGTGCTGCAGTGGCGCTTCATCGACGGCATCGCCGCCCGTATCGACGACGCCGCTCTCCGCGAGGCCCAGATGGCCAAGGACGCCATCCGGGCGTACGAGCTCGTCTACGCGGCCATGGGTGCGGCGGAGTAGGGCTACACCTCGATGCCCGAAACGGGGTGCGGGACGTAGGGCTCTTCGAGCCGGGCGATCTCCACGTCACTCAGGGAGAGCTGCTCGGCGGCGAGCGCGTCCTCCAGGTGCTCGACTTTCGTCGCCCCGACGATTGGCGCGGTGACTCCGGGCTTGTGCAGGAGCCAGGCGAGCGCGACCTGAGCGGGCGGGACTCCGCGCTCACCCGCGACTTCGGCAGCCCGTTCGATCAGCGGCAGGTCGAGCTCGGGACGGTAGAGCGAGTCGAGGAATGGGTCTGTGTTCGCGCGCGACGTCAAGCGCTCGCCGGCGGCGGTGCGACTGCCCGCCAAGAGCCCACGCGCGAGCGGGCTCCACGGCAGGACGCCGATCCCCTGGTCGAGACACTGCGGGATCATCTCCCGCTCCTCCTCGCGGTAGATCAGGTTGTAGTGGTTCTGCATCGCGACGAAGGGCGTCGCAGCGCACTGCTGGGCCTTGGCGAACTGCCAGGCGTACATGCTGCTCGCCCCGAGGTAACGGGCCTTGCCCGCCTGCACGACGTCGTGGAGCGCGTCCATCGTCTCCTCGATCGGCGTCCGCGGATCCCAGCGGTGGATCTGATAGAGGTCGACGTAGTCCAGCTCCAGCCGGCCAAGCGACGCGTCGATCGACGCGAGGATGTGCTTCCGCGAGAGCCCGTAGCCGTTCTCGCCGGGCATCGTCCTTCCGTGCACCTTGGTCGCGACCACGTACTCCTCTCGCATCCCGAAGTGCGCGGGTAGGATGCGCCCGGTCACGATCTCGCTCTGACCGCCGTTGTAGACGTCGGCCGTGTCGAAGAACGTGATCCCGCCCTCGACGGCCCGCCGAACAATCGGCTCGGCCGCCGTCTCGTCGAGCGCCCACTTGCGGCTTTCGTGCTTGCCGAAACTCATCATGCCGAGACAGACGCGCGAGACCCGCAGGCCGCTGCTCCCGAGATTCAGGTACTCCATCCTCATTCCTCGTGCAGAGAAGCGACCGCCGCGAGGATGACCTCGGCGCCGAGTGCCGCGTCGGCCGGGTCGGCGTCCTCGTCGGGAGAGTGGCTGATCCCGTCCCGGCAGGGAACGAAGACCATGGCGCTCGGGACGTGGTCGGCGACGCACATCGTGTCGTGGGCCGCGCCCGAAGGCATGAGCATGAACGGCTCGCCCGTGCGGTCCGCCGCCTCCTCGAGCGCGGAGACGAGGCGCTCGTCCATGTGCGTCACCGGCAGCGTCTGCCGCTGGCTGTAGCTCGCGGTCAGGCCGTGCTCGGCGGCCGCCTCCTGCGCAAAGGACTCGACGCCCCGGGCGACCGCGTGGAACCCTTCCTCGACGACCCCGCGGGTGTCGAGCGAGAGCCGGGCGCGGCCGGGCACGACGTTGATGATCCCCGGCTCGAGCTCGAGCTCGCCGACCGTCCCCACTGTCCCCTCGCCGGCCTCGCGCGCGAGCCGCTCCACCTCCAGGATCACCCCCGCGGCCGCAGGCGCGACGTCGAGCCGGAAGTCCATGGGCGTCGCGCCGGCGTGGTCGGCCCGGCCCTCCAGAACGACGTCGGCGTGGATGTAGCCGGCGATCGCCGTCACGACGCCCAGGCGGTTGCCGGTGTCCTGGAGCACGCGGGCCTGCTCGATGTGGAGCTCGATCCAGCCCGTGAGGCCGTCGAGGATGTGGATCGACTCGCGCCAGCGTGACGGCTCGTAGCCGGCCTCCTCCGCGTGCTCCCAGAAGCTGCGCCCGTCGTCGATCGCCCCGAACTGCTCCTGCAGCTCCTCGTCCGTCACGCGCTGGGCGGTGATCCGGCTCCCGAGCAGCATCTGCCCGAAGCCGGATCCCTCTTCCTCCAGGAACGAGATGAGCTGGAGCGGCAGGTCGAGGCCGAGCTCCGCATTCAGCCGGCAGACCTCGAGCGCGGTGACGACACCCATCGTCCCGTCGTACTTCCCGCCGTTGCGGTTGGAGTCGCAGTGCGAACCGATGCCGAAGGCAGGCTCTCCCGCTGGACGGTTCCGGGCCACGAGCGTGCCGACCGGGTCGTAGGAGATCTCGAATCCGATCGCCTCGAGCTCGCGCGCAAAGTAGTCGAGCGTCGCCCGGTACTCCGGCGTATAGGCATACCGCTGGATCGCCTCCTCCGAGCGCGTGTAGCCCGGCCCGGCGAGCATCTCGATGTCGCGCTCGATGCGCTCGGCGCTTCGGCCCCGGTCGACTGCCGGCAACGGGGTCGCCGCCACGGCCTATCCGCGCAGGGGCACGGCGATCGGGCGGAACGGAGCCCCGGTCGCCCCCGTCAGCTTCAACGGCCCGCCGATGAAGGCGAACTCGTATTGCTTCTCCGCCGCGATCTCCTCCATCCAGACGACCTCCATGATCTGGGCGCCTGCCGTCGCGAACATGTAGCAGTGCACCGGCAGGAACCCCTCGTCCACGGAGGGGAGCACCTCCAGGCCGATGGTGTCGCCGGCGATGCACATGGCGCCGGTCTCCTCGCAGAGATAGCGCGCGGCCGCGAGGCCGATGCCGGGCGGGTTCAGCAGGTACCCGTCGTAGTCGGGCCACGCTGTCATGCGGCCCATGCGCAGGTTGACGACGTCGCCGCGGCGGAGCTCGACGCCGTGGTCGCTCGCCGCCTTCTTGACGTCGTCCACGGTCACCTCGTAGCTGTCCGGCAGGCAGTCGACCCCGTGGAGGCCGGCGATGTCGAGGAGCACGCCGCGCGCGATGATCGTCGGGTACTTCTCTGTCCCGCCGACCATCCAGTGGCGGCTGCCGAGATGCTTCTCCGCCGTCCAGCCGTTCCAGAAGCACCCGAAGTACCCGAGGTGGTTGAGCGTGTCCATGTGCGTGCCGCAATGCGTGTACATCGACATGGAGTCCCCGCAGTAGCTCCACTTCTCGTGCACCTCCGCGCCGGCGCCCGAGAGGTTGTCGTTCACGGAGCCCTGCGGTGTGTGCGTCATCCAGATGTCGTACTTCGGGTCGCCGGCCGCCGACCAGGACGGCATGCCGATGAAGTAGTCCACCGAGAGGTCGAAGACCTTGGTGCCGTCGAGCCGCTCGAGGATCTCCTTCTGCGACTCGGGCGTGACCCAGTTGAGTCGTCCGATCTCGTCGTCGTCGCCCCACGGGCTCTTGGAGACCTTGAGGCCGTCCTTCTCCAGAATCGCCTCGTAGGTCAGGCTTTCCTCAGTCGTTGCCATCGCGCTACCTCCTCTAGTTGACGTGGACGGGACGTCTTTCCGCGATGAGGGCGTCGTAGAGCTCCGGCCGCCGGTCGCCGAACAGGTCGACCTCGTACTCGCCGGGGACGATTGCCAGGTGCTTCTCACGCGCCTGCGCCGGCTCGATCTCGGCGACGAGGAGCTCGCCCTCGCGCTCGCCCGCCTCGACGAGACGGTTGCCGAGCGGATCGACAACCTGGCTCCGCCCGAAGAACTCCATGCTTCCCTCGGTGCCGACGCGATTGGCGGTCAGCAGGAAGATGCGGTTCTCGGCAGCGCGGGCGCGCGTCAGGAAGTCGGCGAAAGGCCTCACCGCGGCCGGCCAGTTGGTCGGATGCAGCACGAGCTCCGCGCCACTCAGAGCAAGCGCACGCGTCGGCTCGGGAAAGCGGAGCTCGTAGCAGATGACGATCCCCAGGCGGCCCACAGGGGTGTCGTAGACCTCAGGCGGCTCTCCGCCCGGGGTGACGAAGCGGTCGAGGCCCAGGAAGGGCAGGTGGCTCTTGCGGTAGCGCCCGATCAGCCCTCCGGGGCCGACGACGACGGCCGAGTTCCGGAGGCGATCGCCGTCGCGCTCGAGTAGGCCGACGACGCAGTGGAGCTGGTGGCGGGCACACGCTTGCGCGAGCGCCCGGACGGTCGGTCCGGGGATCTCCTCGGCGTAGCGCCTCGCCTCGTGCTCGCTGGCGAACATGTAGCCGGTCGTCGCAAGCTCCGGTAGGACGACGAGCTCGCACCCTGCGCCCGCCGCCTCCTCCAGCCGGGCGAGGCACTCCTCGACGTTGCGTTCCGGCTCGCCGAGTCGCGGCTCCATCTGGGCGACGCCGCAGAGCATCTGCGAACGAATATATAAGCTCGCGCCGTGCCGAGCGTCGGCTTCTACTACGACGTCGTGTGCCCGTACTCGTACATGGAGTCGCACGTCGTCGAGGCCGCCGAGGATCGCGGCGAGCTCCAGGTGGACTGGCTCCCGTACGAGCTCCGACCGGCCCCGAAGCCGCTGCTCGAGGTCCGCGGCGACCACCTGCGCACCGACTGGACCCAGACGGTCTACCGCCGGGCGCTCGAGCGCGGGATCGAGATCCACCTGCCGCGCTACCAGCCCCGCTCGACCCTGCCGCTCGCCGCGTGCCTCTGGGCCCAGGAGCAAGGGCGGCTGCGGCCGTTCAAGCACGCGCTCTACGAGGCGTTCTTCTGCGAGGGCGAGGACATCGCGACGGACGCCGAGATCGCGCGCGCGGCCGAAAGCGCCGGTCTGGATCCCCAGGAAGCGGTCGCGGCGGCTTACTCGCCGGAGCGCGGTGAACGCCTCCAGGAGATTCGGCGCGAGGCGGAGGCCGCAGGCGTCGCCGGGGTTCCCTCGGTGCTCACCGAGGACGGCCTTACCCACTGGGGCATGGGCGGCGTCGAGCGCCTGCTCGCCGGCGAGCCGCTCGTTCCCCGCCCGGGCTAGAGAGCTTGGCGCTATCCCGACTCTGACCCTTCTCCCTCGCTCCCAGCGGCGGGTACACTCGGAGAAATGTTCGAGCGGGCGCAGATGCGAATGCTCCCGATTACGAACCGGGCTGCCGACTACGCGCCGATGGCCCCGGCCTGCTGCAACGCCTGTCGAATCTGCGCGACTCAAGGCATCCTCAGCCTGGCTGTCGGCACGGCAGCCGCAGTTGGCTCGGCGACGATCGCATTCGCGCGCCGAGTCCTCCCTGGATCCTCCTAGAGAGTCCTTGCGAGCGCAGGACGGCGCTCGTGCCATTCGGTGGCGAGCTGGAAGGCGTGCGCCGCCGCGAGAACGGTCGCCTCGCCGAGGCGCGGCCCGACGAGCGCGAGGCCGACGGGCAGGTCCTCTACGAAGCCGCACGGTACGCTCGCGACCGGCGAGCCAACGAGGCTCCAGGGTGAGTTGTAGGGGATGAGCGCAAGCCGGTAGAGCGTCTCGCGGCCACGCAGCTCGACGATCTCAGAGCCGATTCGAGGTGGGAGAACCGGCATCGTGGGCGCTGCGAGGAGATCGACCCGCTCGAACACGCGGCGGATCTCGTCGCAGGCCGCCTCGCGGGCGCGCTTCCCTGCCGCGCGGACGTCGGGGCCGACGTAGAGGCCGACCAGGAGTCGCGCGCGCACGTCCGGGCCGTAGTCGGCCAGGCGGGTGCGGAGCCATTCCAGGTGCAGCTCCGTAGCCTCGGGGAACTGCTCCGCCTGCTGGATCGTCCCAGCATGCTCGAGCAGCGGCTCTTCGATTCGCACGAGCTCGGCGCCGAGCGAGCGGAGCTCGGCCAGCGCCGCCTCGACAACCCCGCCGACGGGCGCGTCGGCACCCTCCACGAGGCTCGTCACGACGCCGATACGGAGGCCGCGGACGCCCTCGCCCAGGAGCTCGCCGTACGGCGGAACCGGGGCGTCGGCACTGGCCGGGTCGCCGGGATCGTGACCCGCGACCGCGCCGAGGAGGAGGGCGCAGTCTTCGGCGGTACGCGCCATCGGTCCCACGGTGTCGAAGGTCGGCGCCACGGGGACGACGCCACGGTTGGAGACGCGGCCGGCCGAGGGTCGCAGCCCGGTCACGCCGCAGTGGCACGACGGGATCCTGATCGACCCCGCGGTATCCGTCCCGAGAGTTCCTGCGGCCAGGCCGGCGGCGACGGCCGCGCCGTTCCCGCCGCTCGAGCCGCCGCAAATTCGGTCAGGCGACCAGGGATTCCGAGCCGGGCCGAAGTGCGGACTGGTCGTGAGCGCACCGTAGGCGAACTCGTGGAGGTTCAGCTTGCCGACGACGACGGCGCCCGCCCGGCGAAGGCGCGCGACGACGTGCGAGTCCTTCGCCGCCACGTGGTCGGCCAGAATCCGAGAGGCCGCGGTCGTGGCAGTGCCGGCGACGTCGATGACGTCCTTCACGGCGACGGGAACGCCCCAGAGCGGCCCTCGCTCGTGCGAGCGCAGGAGCCCGTCCGCCTCGGCCAGCGCCTCCTCGGCGCGCACCGTGATGAAGGCGTTCACCTCGCCGTCGACGGATTCGATGCGCTGCAGATAGCGCTCGACCGCCTCGCGGGGCGAGAGCTCTCCTGCTCGGAGCGCTTCTGCGAGGCGCGCGACGCTCACTCGGCGGGGGCCACCGGAGGCGCGAGACGCTCGAGCTCCTGGAAGGCCGGAAGGAGGACCGCCAGAAAGGCGCTCGCAGCCTCCAGATCCTCGTCCGTGGGCGTCACCCCGTGCTCCTCGGCGATCCGCCTGAGCTCGGCCGGCGATGGCGTCGCGGCCATCGTTCGACTCTAACGCAGTAAGTTAGACTTCGGCCGTGCCGATATACACGTACCGCTGCCAGGCATGCGAGGAGCGGTTCGAGGAGCTGATGCGGGCTTCGGCGGACCCGCCACCCTGCAGCAAGTGCGGCTCGAATGACGTGGCGCGGCTCTTCTCGGCTTTCTCGACGAAGTGGAAGCCCAGCAACGTGAACTGGCACCGCGTCGGCTAGTGAGCCCATTGAGGCTCGAGCTCGCCCCCGACGATCCCTGGGTCCGGCGGGGCTACGGGCAGGCGAGCGGAAGCTGACCGAGGAGCGCTTTCTCGAGCGCCTCACCTGGCCCGAGGTCGAGGCCGCTCGCGAACGCGGCGTCGACGCCGTCCTGATCCCGATCGGCTCGACCGAGCAGCACGGCCACCACATGCCGCTCGACACAGACTGCTTCATCGCGCGCTCGCTCTGCGCGCGGGCCGCCGAGCTCGGCCCGAAGGAGGGCGTCGAGCTCCTCGTCGCCCCCACCCTGAACGTGACCGTGTCGTGGTACCACATGCAGTTCCCGGGGAGCATGCGCCTCTCGACGAAGACGTTCCTCGACGTCTTCCGAGAGGTGTGCGACTCGCTCGTCCATCACGGCTTCGAGAACCTCGTCGCCGTGAACGGCCACGGCGGCAACATCGCGGCGCTCACGGTCGCGGTCAACCACTACCTCGAGACGACGGGCAGGCGCGTCTTCCTCGTCCAGTGGTGGGACCTGGCTGCCGACCTCCTGGCGGAGATCGAGGGGCCGATGATCCATGCCGAGGAGGCCGAGACCTCAATCGCCCTCGCGCTCGGGCAGCGCGTGCTCGAGGACGAGCGAACACGTGACGCGTTCGACCGCGGCGCCGCCGTCAAGGGGGCCGGCCTCGCGTGGACGTCGCTCGGGAAGTACGGGATGACGCACAAGGGCCCCGGCGTCGTCGTCCCGATGGACATGCTGCGCGACATCACGGCGTCGGGTGTCGTCGGGGACGCGACGCGCGCCAGCAGGGAGACCGGCGAGCGGATCGTCGCCGCTCTCATCCCCCGCATCGTCCAGGTCTGCAAGGAGACGGCCGGAAAGGAGTAGCCCGTGGCACGGCAGGTGATCGACCTCTCGCAGCCGCTCTCGCGCGAGTCGCAGCTCCACCCCTTCTTCCCCCCGACCCAGATCCTCCGCCACCTCCAGCACACGGACGCGGCGGAGGGCAAGCCGTCGTTCGCAGCGGAGATCATCATCACGTCGAACCACGCCGCGACGCACGTGGACGCGTTCGGCCACTACGACCGCACTCCCGGCGCGGCCGCGATCGCGGAGATGCCGCTCGATACCTTCTGCGGGGAGGCAGTGTGCGTCGACGTGCGGCAGTACCCGAAGGCCCACGACGTCACCGCCGGTGAGCTCGGGCAGGCGGTCGCGGAGAGCGGCCAGGAGGTGCGCGAGGATGACATCGTCCTCTTCTGCACCGACCACTACAACAGGACGGCGGGAACCCCCGCGTTCCTCGACGGCTTCAGCGGCGTCTCGGCCGAGGCCGTGCACTGGATGGCCGACCGCGGCGTGAAGATCTTCGGGGTCGAGACGATCAGCCCCGATCTCGTCTACGTGACGGACGCGTACCCGACGCACTGCGCATGCGCCCAGCGCGGTCTCACCCACTACGAGAACCTCAACAACCTGAAGGACGTGGTGAACCGCCGCTTCGAGTTCTACGGCTTCCCGCTGCGGCTGGATCCCGCCTACGGCTCCCCGGTGCGAGCAGTCGGCATCCTCGACGACTGAGCGCGGCGACCCTAGACAAAGGAACGAGATGGAGATCACACAGCAGGGCGAGAGCTGGCGCAACAGGAAGACCCTGATCCTGAGCCGCACGGACATGATCGGCCTGCTGACGCCGGCCGAGTACAACGACTGCGTCGAGCACGCGTTCCGCATGCACGGACTGGGCCGGGTCTACATGGAGCCGAAGGGGCACATCGTCCTCGACGACTATCCGGGTGAGTTCGAGGTTATGCCCTCCTTTATCGAAGACCCGCCCGCCGCCGCCTGCAAGTGGGTCTCGATCCGGGAGGACAACGCCCGCTTCGGGCTGCCGACGGTCTTCTCGATCCTGGTCTACACCGACCCGGAGAGCGGCTTCCCGCTCGCCATCTGTGACGGGTCGCACCACACGATGATGCGAACGGGGTCCGCGGCGGCGGTCTCAGCGAAGTGGCTGGCGCGGAAGGACTCGAAAGTGCTCGCCGTCGTCGGCGCCGGCACGGTCGGCCGGGGCGCGCTCGCCACCTGCAACGAGGTGTTCCCGTGGGAAGAGGTGCGCGTCTGGAGCCGGAACCAGGAAACCCTCGACGCCTTCGTCGCGGACGAGCAGCCGAAGTATTCGGGCTTCGAGCTCGGCCCTTC
>JBOHAB010000069.1:0-12318 GCA_050697655.1 Gaiellaceae bacterium | reverse complement strand
CCTCCACACCGACGCCGGCCAGGCCCACCGTCGCTGCGACGTGCCTGACGAGGCGGTCGGCGCCAAGCTCGAGCGGTTCTTCCGCCGGATCCGCTGGAAGGTCGACCAGGAGCTCGTGATGGCCCACCGCGGCGGCGGCGGCCGTCCCGCAGACGCGCCTATGGTGGAGGAGGTGGCCCGGGAGGATCTCCTGCCGCTGCGCGCGGAGATCAGCCGGGCCGAGCCCTGGGGGAAGGACGAAGACGTCGTCGAGGAGATACTCGACGCGAATCACCTCTGGGAAGAGGCCGCCAACGCGCGCTACTTCACGGTCAGGGTGGAGGGCTCGCCCGTCGCCGCCGCCGACCTCTACTCGGACGGCAGGATCGCGCAGGTGGAGGCCGTCGCCACGCTGCCGACGCACCGGAACCTGGGCCACGCGAGCGCTGTCGTCTTGCGCGCCGTCGAGGAGGCGCAAGCCGCCGGCCACGACCTCGTCTTCCTGGACGCCGACGCGGGCGACTGGCCGAAGGAGCTCTACACCAGGCTCGGTTTCGAGGAGATCGGCAGAACCTGGAGCTTCCTGCGAACGCCGGCGGCGACGGCCCTCACCTGACCGCGTCCAGAGCCTTTCCGAGCGCCTGGCGCGTCGTGAGCACGCCCTCGAAGAGGTCGCCGTCGCGCTGGACCCGATCGAGCACGACCTCCATCGTGAAGGCGGCCGGATCGAGATCCTCCGTGACCTCCTCCCAGCGAAGCGGCGTCGAGACGGGAGCCCCCGCCTTCGGCCGCACCGAGTACGCCGATGCGATCGTCTTGCCCTCGCCGTTCTGGTTCGCGTCGACGAGGACGCCGCGACGCTTTGCCTTCGCCCATTCGGTGGTCACGAGCCCGCGGTGGAGCCGCGCCAGCGTCCCGGCGACGAGCTCGGCGAAGTCGCGGGTCTGGCCGTAGGTGTGCCTGCGCGCGATGGGCACGAGGACGTGGAAGCCGTCGGCGCCGCTCGTCTTCGGGAAGCCGGCGAGCCCGAGCGTGTCGAGCACGTCCTTGATCAGGAGCGCCACCTGGACGACCTCGGCAAAGCCGACATCCGGTGACGGATCGAGGTCGAAGAGCACCCAGTCGGGGCGGGCCGGCTTGTCGACCCGCGAATACCACGTGTTCATGTCGATGCAGCCCATGTTCGCCATCCACAGAAGCGCGAGGTCGTCGTTGACGAGCGGGTAGCGGAGCGTCCGCTTCTCGCGGGTTGCGCGCGAGGTCGAGCGGTACTCGAACCTCGGAATCCAGTCGGGCATATGCGAGGGGGCGTCCTTCTGGAAGAAGTGCTTGCCCTGCCAGCCGTCGGGATAGCGCTTCATGGTGAAGGGCCGGTCGCGCAGATGCGGGACGAGGACCGGCGCCACCTCGCGGTAGTAGGCGATCAGGTCGCCCTTCGTAATCCCTTCGTCCGGCCAGAACGGCTTGTCGACGTTGGAGAGCTCGAGGACGCGCTTGCCGCGGCGAATCTCCGTCCCGAGCGGCGCCTCCCGCTTCACCTCGGCCGGGTCCTTGTCCTCGCGGAGGCCCTTGTAGACGGGGGCGCGCAGCCGGTCGTCATGCGTCCACTCGGCGAACTCCACCTCGGCGACGAGCTCCGGCTCGACCCAGACGACGTCGTCCTTGCGCACCCTCGGCATCTTCGGAACCTCTGGAAACGGGCTCGCCGGCCGCTCGAGCGCCCGCAGCAGCTTGGCGAGCCTGTCGATCTCCTTCTCGTTGAAGCCCGTGCCGACGTTGCCGACGTACGCGAGCTCGCCGCCGCGACTGACGGCGAGGACGAGCGAGCCGAGCCGGCCGGCCCGGCGGCCCTTCCCTTTCGTGTAGCCGGCGACGACGAACTCCTGCTCCTGGTGCGTCTTGACCTTCAGCCAGTCGCTCGTCCTCCTGCCCGGCAGGTAGCGCGAGTCCGCCTTCTTGGCGATTACTCCTTCGAGCCCTTGCTCCACCGCCGCGGCGTAGAGCGCGTCGCCGTCGTCGAACGCCTCCGAGAGGCGGACGGTGTCGCCGCGCCGGTCGAGCAGGCTCGCGAGCCGCCGTCGGCGCTCGGTCAGCGGAAGGTCGATCACCGGCTCGCCGTCCACCTCGAGGACGTCGAAGGCGTAGTAGACGAACGGGCCCGAGCCCTGCTGCATGACGCTGAAGCTCGAGCGGCCGTGCTCGTCGAGCGCGCAGACCTCGCCGTCAAGTACGCAGTCGGGTGACTTCGTCGCCCGACTAATGGCCCGCGCGACTTCTGCGAACCTGTTCGGCAGGTCATTGCCCTTCCGACTGGCGAGCTTCACGTCGCCGCCGGTCACGGAAGCGAGGGCGCGATAGCCGTCCCACTTCACTTCGTAGAGCCAGCCGGAGCCCCCGGGCACCTCGTCCGCGAGCGTGGCGAGCATCGGCGAGTACTCTCGTCTGGGCCGGGCCTTCGACCCTTCCTCGTCTCGCTTCCTGACGAGCAGCCAGTTCTTCTCGTTCCCGTCGAGCTTGGCGGGGACGAGCGTCCACAGGCCGCGGAGCCGCTCGCCCTCGAGCCGAACCGTCAGCCCGCCGTCGGCCTTTTCCTCCACGAGCTCATACGTGCCGCGGTCCCAGATCTCGACCGTGCCCGCGCCGTACTGACCCGCAGGGATTTCCCCCTCGAACGTCGCGTAATCGAGCGGATGGTCTTCGACATGGACCGCGAGATGACGCTGGCCGGACTCGAGCGGGATTCCTTTCGGCACCGCCCAACTCGCGAGAGCTCCGTTTCGCTCGAGGCGGAAGTCGTAGTGAAGCCGACGCGCGTCGTGGCGCTGGACGACGAAGATCGCCTCGGCTCGCCGTCGACGTCCGCCGAAGGGCTCCGGAGTGACTCCCTTGGTCCGCTTGCGCTCGTACTCTCGAAGCCGCGCCACGCACGAAGCATGCCGGGGTTTCAGGCATCGCGGGCGAGGGGTATGACCTCGGAAGCACGATTGCCGATCCGGGGGGGTCGGCAAAGCCTCCTGAGGGGGCCGGTTTCGCCGGCCCCCTCTCTCCTCCTCCAGCGGCAGTCACAGGCACCGGGGGATAACCCTGTGGACGTTGTGGATTGCGGAGGTCTCGACCTCTACTCGAGGTGGATGCCCATGCCTCGGAACTTGCTCCGGCGCAGGCGCCGCCGCTCGGCCGGGTCGACGGCATCGAGCTCCGTGAGCGACGTCTCGAGAGACTGAGCGAGCAGAGCGGCCGCCTCGTCGTGGTTCGTGTGCGCACCACCGTCGGGCTCGGGGACGATCCCGTCGATGACGCCCAGCTCGAGGCAGTGCCGCGCGTCCGGCTTGAACGCGGCTGCCGCGCGCTTCGCCTCCCCCGCGTCCCGCCACAGGATCGCCGCGCAGCCCTCGGGCGAGATGACCGAGTAGATGGCGTTCTCCTGCATGAGCACCCGGTCGGCGACCGCGATCGCGACCGCGCCGCCGGAGCCGCCCTCTCCGATCACGCACGTGACGCTGGGAACCTCCAGCCGGGCCATCGCCAGCTGACAGCGGGCGATCCACCCCCCTTGCCCGTGTTGCTCCGCCGTGACGCCGGGATATGCGCCGGGCGTGTCGACGAGCGTGACCACGGGGAAGCGGTGGCGATCGGCGAGCTCCATCACCCGCATCGCCTTGCGGTAGCCCTCGGGATACGTCATCCCGAAATTGCGGTGCGTCCGCTCGCGGATGTCCCTTCCCTTCTGGTGGCCGACGAGGGCGAGCGTGCGGCCGTCGAACCTGGCAAGGCCGGCGACGATCGCCGGGTCGTCGGCGAACGAGCGGTCGCCGTGCAGCTCGACGAAGTCGTCGCAGATGCGCTCGACGTAGTCCAACGTGTAGGGACGGTCCTGGTGGCGCGCGAGCTCGACTGCATGCCAAACCTCGTCCTCGCTCGGCTCGGTGGACATGCGATCGAGCTGGCGCTTGAGCCTCGACATCTCGCCGGAGACGCCGACACCGCGCAGGAGCGGAAGGTCGCGCAGCTTCGCAAGGCGCTCCTTCAGCTTCAGCTGCTCGACCTGGCTCGAAGGCGTCTCGGTCACGGCCTCACTGCGGCTGGACGAACATGGCGAGGACCCTGCCGACATAGGGTCGGAGCTCGGCCCTCGGAACGATCGCGTCGACATGCCCGAAGCGGGCGTTCGACTCCGCGAGTCCGAACTCCTCGGGGAGCTTCTCGCGCGTGGTCTGCTGGACGACACGCGGGCCCGTGAAGGCGAGCAGTGCGCCCGGCTCCGAGACGATCACGTCGCCGAGGCTGGCAAAGCTTGCGAGGACGCCTGCTGTCGTGGGATGCGTCATCACCGAGAGAAAGGCGCTGCGGGCCTCGCGCAGCTCGTCGACGGCACACACCGTCTTCGGCAGCTGCATGAGCGAGAGAATCCCTTCCTGCATGCGAGCGCCTCCGGAGGCCGTGACACAGACGAGCGGGACCTGCCGCTCGGCCGCGCGACCGCAGGCACGCGCGAACTTCTCTCCGACCGTGCTTCCCATCGAGCCGCCCATGAAGGCGAAGTCCATGACGGCGAGCTCGCACGGGCGTCGCTCGATCGCAGCGGCGCCGGCGATGATCGCGTCGCCGAGCCCCGTCGCCACCTCCGCCTCGGCCAGGCGGTCCGTGTACGCCCGCAGATCGAAGAAGCTCAGCGGATCCGCCGAGCGAAGCCCCGTGTCCGCCTCGACGAACGTGCCCCGGTCAGCGAGCTGGGCGATCCGCTCGCGCGCTCGCACGGGAAAGTGGTGGCCGCACTGCGAGCACACGCGCAGCGTCTGCTCGAGCTCGTCGTCGCGATAGTGAGAGTGGCAGCGCGGACACGTGTTGGGATGCCGCTTCGCGTCGTCCGCCCGACCGGCCTCACGGTTCTCGACGGACACGTCGACCCGGCTCTCCATGGCCGCCATCTTACGGGCGCTCGCCGTCAGAAACCGGCTGCGCCTGCGAGCCGGACCAGCGGCTCGGCGTTCTCCGGAGGAGGGCCGAGGCCGGTGAAGCCGATCCCGGCAACCGGCCGCCCGGCAGCGATCCTGGCGAGCATCGCGACCGCTTCCGCGACCGTGGGGCCGCCCGGCTCGGGGAAGAAGCAAGCGATCTCGTCCTCCGGATCGAGCACGTCGACGTCGAACGCGACATAGACCGCATCCGCTCCCTCGAGCGCGCCGTCGACCTCGTCGACACCCGTGCGGAGACCGCTGGCCGCGATGAACTCGACCTCGGGTGGATCGAGGTTCCGGGCGCCGACGAGCACGGCGTCCGACGGGTGGACGGTGCCGGAGTCGAGCAGCATCCGCAAGGGCATGCCCCACTGGTTGCCGCTGGGGGAGCTCTCGGGCGTGTTCAGGTCGCCGTGGGCGTCGAGCCAGACGACCGCCAGGCGGTCGTGGCGCGTTGCCAGACCCTCGACCGTGCCGACGTGCGCGCAGCAGCAGCCGCCGAGTACGACGGGCCGCTCGGGCAAGGCGACGGCGAGCGCAAGGCTCTGCTCGGTCAGGGACCCCTCGGCGATGACGGCCGTCTCCGGATAAGGAAGCTCCAGGCCGGCGGCTTCGGCCATCGCCTCGCCTCCTGTGCCCCAGGCGCGCGGCACCCGGACGAGGCCCGCTCGGAACGTCCGCCCGCAGGAGTGGCATTCGTACTCGCCGGTTTCCAGCGCGACCGCGGTGAGCGTTCTGCAGTCGGGGCACTTTGCCCGGAGGCGCGACATCGGTCCCCAGGCTACCCGGGAACGATCCGGTCGAGGGTCGCCGGCAAGTCGGACAGGTCGGTCAGCTCGCCCTCGCGCGAGAGGTCGCTCGTCTCCTCGAGCCGATTGATCCAAACCGCGGGAAGCCCAAGCTCCTGCGCCGGGGCGATGTCGTGGAAGAGGCTCGCGGCCACGTGCACGTGGTGTCCCGGCTCGGGTCTGAAGCGCTCCGCGAACGCGCGCCAGTGGCCATGCGCCGGCTTGTAGGTGCCGATTTCCCCGGCCACGATCGAGCCGTCGAAGGGGACGCCGATCGCCTCCAGCGAGGCCGCAAGAAGGTCAGCGTCGGTGTTCGACAGGGGCACGAGCCGCCAGCCGCGCTCCCTCAGCTCGGCGAGCGCGGCGGGAACATCCGGAAAGACCGGCCAGTTCGGCAGCGATTCCGAAAGGGCGTACTGCTCGTCTCTTGGCAGCGCCAAGCCTTCGTGCTCGGCGAGGAGCACAAGCGACTCCTTCAGCACTTCCCGGTAGGGAAGTGCTGAATCAAGCTCGACTCTGGGCTCGATCTCGTGGTAGCGGTGCAGCAGCTCCTGCGTGCTCGCTTCGGGCCAGAGATGCTCGAGCTCGCCCGCGATCCCGCCGTTCCAGTCGACGAGCGTCCCGTAGACGTCGAACGTCGCCCAGCGGTTAATCGGTGAACTTCCTGACCACGAGGCAGGCGTTGTGGCCGCCGAAGCCGAAGTTGTTCGAGAGAGCGACGTCGGTCTTCCACTCACGCGCCTCGTTGGGGATGTAGTCGAGGTCGCACTCGGGGTCGGGCACCTCGTAGTTGATCGTCGGCGGTACCACGTCCCGCTGAACGGCGAGCATCGAGATGATCGCCTCGATCGCGCCCGAAGCCCCCAGGCAGTGCCCGGTGGCGCCTTTCGTCGAGGAGACCGGCGTCCGGCGCGCCTTCTCCTCGCCGAGGGCGATCTTGATCACGCGTGTCTCGCTGGCATCGCCGATCGGCGTCGAGGTCCCGTGGGCGTTGATGTAGTCGATCTCGTCCGGCGCGATGCCGGCGTCGTCCATCGCCATCTTCATGGCCCGCGCCGGGTGCTTCCCGGTCGGATCGGGCTCGGTGATGTGCTGCGCGTCGGAGGAGAGGCCGTAGCCAGTCAGCTCCGCGTAGACCTTGGCCCCGCGCGCCCGCGCGTGCTCGAGCTCCTCGAGGACGACGATCGCTCCGGCCTCGCCCATCACGAAGCCGTCGCGCTCGGCATCGAACGGCCTGCTTCCGCGCTCGGGATCGTCGTTTCGCCTGGAGAGCGCCCGCATGGCCGAGAACCCGCCGATTCCGACCTTGGTGATCCCGGCTTCGGTGCCCCCCGCGAACATGACGTCCGCTCGCTCGAGCCGGATGGCGTCCATCGCTTCGCCGATGGCCATGTTGGAGGCGGCGCAGGCCGTACACTCGGACGTCAGCGGGCCGCGCGTGCCGAGCTCCATGGAGACCCAGGCGGCGCCCATGTTGGGGATGATCGCCGGGATCGAGAGCGGATTGACCCGGTCGGGGCCGCGGTCGAGCAGCTGGTCGTAGCAATCCTGGAAGCTCTGGAGACCGCCGATTCCCGTCGCCACCGAGACGCCGGTCCTCTCCGTCTCCGGCTCGATCTCGAAGCCGGAGTCCGCTTCCGCCATTCGGGCTGCCGCGAGGATCATCTGGGTGAAGCGGTCCATGCGGCGCGCCTTGCGGTGCTCGATCCACTGCGTGGGTTCGAAGTCCTTCAGCTCGCAGGCGAAGTGGACGGGAAACTCGGAAGGGTCGAACAACGAGATCGGCGCCGCGCCGGACCGGCCGGCGACGAGGTTCTCCCAGAACGTCTCGACGTCGTTCCCGAGCGGCGTCACCGCACCCATCCCGGTGATTACCACCCGCCTGCGTCCATTCTCAGAAGCCATCGCTAGTGCCCCTTACGTCCCCAATCCGCCGTCCACGAGCAGCACGTCGCCCGTGATGAACGCGGCCTCGTCAGAGCAGAGGAAGCGTACCGCGGCGGCGACGTCCTCCGGAGACCCGAGCCGCCCGAGCGGCGTGTTGCCGAGGATGAGGCCGGTCTGCTCCTCGGTGAGCACGTCGGTGAGCTCCGTCGTGATGTACCCGGGAGCGATCGCGTTCACCCGCACGCCGCGGACGCCCAGCTCGCGGGCGAGCGCCTTCGTCAGCCCGATGATCCCGGCCTTCGAGGCGGCGTAGTTCGCCTGGCCCGGGTTCCCGTGCACGCCGACCACGCTCGAGAGGTTCACAATCGCACCCGAGCGCCGGCGCAGCATCTTGCGCGAGACGGCGCGGCAGGTGTTGAACGTGCCCCGGAGGTTCGTCTCGATCACGTCGTGCCAGTCCTCGTCGCTCATCCGGGCGATCAGCGTGTCGCGCGTCACCCCTGCGTTGTTGACCAGGATGTCGAGGTCGCCGAGCTCGGACTCGACACGCTCGATCAGCTCCTGCGCCTCGGCCGGATCGCCGACGTTTGCGCTGACCGCGATCCCGTCGATCTCCCCCGCGATCGCTTCGGCCGCCTCCCGGCCCGACCGGTAGTTGACCGCCACCCGGGCGCCTCCGCTCGCAAGCTCGCGCGAGATCGCAGCGCCGATGCCGCGGGATCCTCCGGTGACGAGGGCGACCTTGCCGTCGAGCGAGGCGAACTCCGTCACGCGGCGGTGAGCCGGTCCTTGAGCTTTCGGAGCGTATCGGGATCGTTCACCGAGATCGCCCGAAGCGAGCGGTCGCACCGCTTCAGGAGCCCGCTCAGGACCTGGCCCGGGCCAATCTCGACGAACGTGCCGACACCGTCCTTGACCAGCCCGCTGACGGCCTGCGTGAAGCGGACTGGAGCCGTCAGCTGCTCGGCGAGCAGGGCGGTCATGCGCTGAGCGTCCTCGAGCTTCGCGGTCACCGTGGACATGAAGGGCGGCGAGGGGTTCTGCCAGGTCGCCTTGGCCAGCGCGGGCTTCAGGCGCTCGGCGGCGCGGGCGACGAGCGGGCTGTGGAAGGCGCCGCTCACGCGGAGCTTGACCGTCTTGCGAGCCCCGCGCGCCGCCGCCTCCTCGATCAGGCGGTCGACGGCGGCGTTCTCACCCGAGACCACGACCTGACCGGGGCAGTTGTAGTTCGCCGGCCAGACTCCGTCGATCGAGAGGCACAGGTCCTCGACAACAACGTCCTCGAGCCCGAGCACGGCCGCCATGGCGCCCGGAGTCGCCTTCGCGGCCTCGGCCATCGCCTCGCCGCGCTCGCGGACGAGCGCGACCGCGTCGCCCGTGCCGATCGCGCCGGCGGCCGCCAACGCCGAGTACTCGCCCACCGAGTGCCCGATCACGTAGTCCGGTTCGATTCCGAGCGTGGACACCGCCCTGAGGCAGGCAATCGAAGTGGCGACGAGCGCCGGCTGCTGCAGCTCGGTGCGCGTCAGCTCCTCGATCGAGCCCTCGAAGCAGAGCTTCGCCACGTCGAAGCCGACCGCCTCCGACGCCTCGTCGTAGGCAGCTCGGGCCGCGGGAAACTCCTCGGCGAACGCCTGGCCCATGCCCACGCCCTGCGAGCCCTGGCCCGGAAAGCAGAATGCGATCTTCATTGCTCCTCCCTACCCTCCACGACTGGTCGTCCACGTCAGATAGACCGAGCCCCAGGTCAGCCCCGCGCCGACCGCGCTCATCAGTACCCGCGTCCCCTCCTCCAGCCGCCCTTCGGCCTGCGCTTCCTGCAGGCAGATCGGAATGGAGGCGGACGACGTGTTCCCGTACCGGTCGATGTTCATCAGCACCTTCTCCGGGTCGATCCCGAGGTTCTTCACCGCGTGATCCACGATCCGCTTGTTCGCCTGGTGGGGGACGTACAGGTCGACGTCGTCCACGGTGGCGCCGCAGACGCGAAGGAGCTCCTCGGCCGAGATGACCATGATTCGCGTGGCGAAGCGAAAGATCTCCGCTCCGTTCATCTTGATGAACTGGAGCTCCTCCTCGAGCGCCTCCGGCGAGATCGGCCGGCGCGACCCGCCCGCCGGCACGCACAGGTCCGGTCCGCCCGCGCCGTCCGCCCCCAGCTCGATGCCGGCGATCCCGCCCTCGGCGATCGGCTGGACGACCGCCGCGCCGGCCCCGTCTCCGAAGAGGATGCACGTCGAGCGGTCCTGCCAGTTCGTGATCTTCGAAAGCACCTCGGTGCCGACGATCAAGGCCTTCTTGGAGAGGCCGGTGGCCACCTGGCCGTACGCCTGCGAGAGCGCGTAGACGAAACCAGTGCACCCGGCCAGAAGGTCGTAGGCGGCGGCCTGCTTGGCGCCGAGCGCGTCGGCGACGATCGCCGCCGTCGCGGGAAAGAGCATGTCTGGCGTGGCGGTCGCGACGATGACGAGATCGAGCTCCTCCGGTTCCACAGCAGCCTGCTCGAGAGCCTGCCGTGCCGCCGGCAGCGCGAGGTCGCTCGCTGCCTGCTCCGGCGCCGCGATCCGGCGCTCACTGATTCCGGTCCGGGTGACGATCCACTCGTCGGACGTCTCGATCATCGTCTCGAGCTCAGCGTTAGTGAGCACGCGCTCGGGCGTGAAGGCGCCGACGCCGGTGAGGCCCACCGCGATCCGGTTGTCGGCGACGCTGGCGATCACGTCTCCTCCGTCACCGCGAACATCAAGGTTCCGCGCACGGCCAGCTGACTTCCGACCGAGGCGGTCGCCTTGCCTCGGCCGACGGGGCCGCGAACCCGTTCGAGCTCGCAGGTCAGCTCCAACTCGTCACCTGGGACGACGAGCCGCTTGAAGCGGACGTCGTCGATCCCGGCGAAGAGGGCGAGCTTGCCGCGATTCTCCTCCGCGGAGAGCGCCGCCACCGCGCCTGCCTGTGCCATCGCCTCGACCATGAGGACGCCGGGCATGATCGGCCGCCCCGGGAAGTGGCCGCTCAGGTACCACTCGTCCTCGCGCACCAGCTTCCTGGCGACGACCCGGACTCCGGGCTCGAGCTCGACCACCTCGTCGAGCAACAGGAAGGGGTCGCGGTGAGGGAGGATCTGCTCGATCTCCCTCCGGCCGAAGGGTGGGGTGAAGTTCACGCGCGCCGACTCACCCTGCTGCCGATTCTTCCAGCCGCACGCGCAGGCGGGCCCGAGCCCTGTGCACGTAGCACTTCGCCGTTCCGACAGGCATGCTCGCCGAGCGCGAGATCTCCTCGTACGTCATCCCGAACACGTCGCGGAGGACGACCACGAGCCGTTGGCTCGGCGTGAGACGCGAGAGCGCAGCGGCCAGCTCACGGCGCTTGTCCGCCAGGAGCGCGGCGCGCGAAGGATCGCTGTCCTCACCCGCGGGCTCGTCCTCGATGGAGAGCTGCTCCGTCTGGCGAATCCGCTGGCGGGCGAGGCGGTCCCGGCAGGTGTTCACGACGAGCCGATGGAGCCAGGTCGCGAACTGGGACTCGCCGCGGAACTGACGGAGGCGCGTGCACAGCTTGACGAGCGATTCCTGCGCGGCGTCGCGGGCCTCCTCCAGATCGCCCATCAGCTGCGTCGCGAGCCGATTCACACGGGGCGCATGCCGTTCGACGAGCACGTCGAGTGCGCGCCTGTCGCCGTCACGTGCCTTGCTGACGAGATCCACGTCGCTCAGCTTCCGGTATGCGCTCGGCAGCCACAGCGGCTGCTGCTGCTCGGTAGGACGGACGGGTGGGGCGGCTGGTTGCACGGCAGCGTTTAGTCTAGTTCGGCGCATGGCCGACACGCTGACCCCGGAGACGGTCGAACCTCTGCTCCAGGGCCGGTTTGGACAGCCCTACCTCTACCGAGAACAATGCGAGTCGTCGCAGCGTCTTCTCGATGCAGGCCTGGACGAGGGAGCTGTGGCCGTCTGCGACGAGCAGACGGCGGGCCGCGGGCGGCTCGGGCGCAGCTGGACCGCGCCGGCCGGAACGGCGATCCTCTGCTCGGTCCTCCTCCGACCGCCGCCCGGGCGGGCACTCGCCGAGCTGCCGCTGGTCGCCGGCGTAGCAGTGGCCGAGACCGTGGAGACGGCGACCGGCCTGGCGGCGCAAGTCAAGTGGCCGAACGACGTGCTCGTCAACCGCCGCAAGGTTGCCGGGGTCCTCGCCGAGGCGTCCGCAGGCGACGTCGTGCTCGGGGTCGGCCTGAACGTCAGCCAGACGCGTGACGAGCTTCCGGCGGACGCGAATGTCGCCGCTGGGTCGCTCCTGACCGTCGACGGCGTGCGGCGCGCGCGGGCTCCGATCCTCGCCAACCTCCTCGTCCGGCTCGAGCGCGCCTACGGCCTCTGGCGAGCCGACGGCCTCGACGCAGTCTACGAAGGGCTCGGCGCCCGAGACTTCCTGCGCGGGCGGCGGGTCTACGTGGACGGGCAGGCCGGTCTCGGCATCGCCGTCGACCGGGACGGTCGGCTCGAGGTCGAGATCGAGGGCGAGCGCCGTCTCGTCGAGAGCGGCGAGGTTCTCTTCGAGCGCTAGAACACGTTTCAGGATGACGCCTCCTCGTCGGGGTGCGATGGTCGTTCCGAGCAAGGACGCAGGGAGCGTTCGTAGCCGGAGGCTACGGGCGCGAGTGAGGACGCCGTCCTCCGGGCGAGCTGCGCGGCCCGACGGAACAGGGC
>JBOHAB010000068.1:0-12393 GCA_050697655.1 Gaiellaceae bacterium | reverse complement strand
CGTCGCCGCCGAGGATCGAGGCGACTTCGCGACCGCCGAGCGGTTTCTGGCCGAAGCGGTCAACCGCTACCGGTCACTCGGCGACATCGTCAACACCGCCTACAGCGAGGCACACCTGGGGATCGTGGCGCTGGGCGAGGGCGATCCGGAACGGGCGGCGAGGCACGGAGAGGCGGCGCGGGCGCTGGCGGACGAGAGCGGGGCCTGGCACCCGCGCGCGACGGCGGTGCTCGTACTCGGCGACGCCGCGCGCGAGGCGGGTGACCACGCGGCGGCGGCCGCCCACTACGCGGACTTCATCGAGCTGGTTCTCGGCGAGGGGACGCCGAGCGGGGTGCAGCCGTCCGTCGAATGTCTCGCCGAAGTCGCGTCGTCGGTCGCCGTGCTCGCCGCCGAGGCCGGCCGGTGGGAACGAGCGGCCAGGCTCCTCGGTGCCGCCGAGCGTCTGCGGGAGTCGGCAGGGCGCACGCTCACCGAGCCGGAGCGCTCTACCTGCGAGCGGGCTGAGAAGCGCGCGCGGGCCGAGCTTGGCGCCGACGCGTTCGCAGGCGCCTTCGCGGCTGGGCGCGCGCTGACGGCCGACAAGGCCAAGGTCGAGGTCCAGGCAGCGCTCGTCTCTTGGCAGGAGGGCTCACGCACGAGCCGGTCCGTCGCGGGGCTGAGCCCGCGCGAGGCCGAGGTTCTGTGCCTGCTCGCGGCGGGACGGACGAACCGGGAGATCGCGGCGGAGCTCTACCTGAGCGTACGCACGGTTGAGCGGCACGTCACCAACCTGTACGCAAAGATCGGTGCGCGGGGAAGGGCGGACGCCACGGCGTTCGCCCTCCGGCACGACCTCGCCTGAACCGGCTCCAAGCCGTCCCACCCGCGGGTGCTACGTGGTTTCCGCCAATCTCGGCCGGCGGCAGGAGTTGCGTGGTTGCACGGAAGACGGCTTCGCCTCTGGCTCCTAGGTTTGCGGACGACCGGGGAGACGGCGCGGACGGGCCTGACCCGACCCGACCCGACCCGGGCGCTCCGCCCTCGGTTGCTCCTCCCGCTTGGGGGCGGCAATCAGAACTGGAGGTAGCTCAATGCTTGCTGGACTCCGCGCGCATGCGCGCGCCAACCTGGTCGCGTACCTCGCCCTCTTCTTTGCCCTCTCGGGCACAGGCGCGTACGCGTCCCACCTCGTCGTACGCAGCTCGGACATCGTCAACGGCGGCGTCAGGGCCGTCGATCTCAGAAACGGCGCCGTGACCCGCCAGAAGCTCGCAGCCAACGCGGTGAACGGCCCCAAGATCGCCACCAACGCCGTGGGCGGCACCGAGATCGCCACGGGCGCCGTGGGCGAGACCGAGATTGCCGCAGACGCCGTGGGCGGCGTCGAGATCGCCGAAGACGCCGTGAGCTACAAAGAGATCGCCGCAAACGGGGTGACGGGCACGGAGATCGCGCCCGGTGCCGTCGGGCCCGGCCATCACTCCGCGGTGCCGCACGGCCGCGCCCTCCAGACAGTCTCGCAGACGTTCGCGAGCGTCACCCAGACCCGGGTCCACCTCGACACCCTCCAGTTCGGCTCCGACATGACCGTCGCGGGCAACGCGCTGGTCGTCGGCGTCCCCGGCGTCTACTTCGTGTCCGCGACGATCGACTGGGCGGTCAACGGCACCGGCGGTCGCTCCCTCTCGGTGGTGAGGAACGGCTCGTCCCTGGGAGCCACAGACCAGGTCCAAGCGGTGCCCGCTACGTTCGGCAACACCCTCCAAAGCGTCGGCGTACTCGCCCGTTTCGCGGCAGGTGACGAGATCGAGCTCTTCGCCGCTCAGGGCTCCGGTGGAAGTCTCGCGACGGCTGTGGTCGGCGGGAACGGGGCAAATCTGAGCGCTGTCTGGATCGGCCCATGATCGCGTAGCTGGAGTCCACCGCCAGAGCGTGAACGGGGGGGCGGGCCGGAGGTCGGCTCGCCCCTCTCATCACGTGCCGCCGGCGGCCCTGCCTAGGGAGCCTGCGCTCGCCAGCGAAGCTTGTCAGTCTTCACCGCGCCGGGGGGCCGGCAGGCGGCCGGTCGTCCCGCTCGTCGCAACGAGCTTGCCTCGCCGATTGGCGACGCTTGCGGATGAGGCGACGGCGTGCTTGCCGTCCACCTTGTCCGCGCTGTGCGCGAAGAGGGCGTGCCGGACGCCGTGGGCCACGGCGGGCCCGGTCGTCCCTGGAAGCACCGACGTCCTCCAGTCCTAGTGGCTGCTCCCGAGCGAGAGAAGCGACCGGGGACCGGGCGCCCGGGTCGGATCGGACCCGTCCGCGCCGTCTCTCCCGGTCGCCGCAAAACCGTAGGAGCCCGACGCGCAGCCGGCTTCCGTGCAACAACTTGCCGCCGGCCAAGGTTGGCGGAGACCACGTAGACGCTCGACGGATCGACGACGGCTCGGCGGTAGTGCAGACTGTGATCCCGTTCTGCTCCTTTTCCTAGCTAGACCTCGGCTGCGGGGGACCAAATAGCGCAGCCTGTTACGCGCTCACGTGGTGTGTTTGACAGAGTGCCGCCGTGCCCGAGGACTACTTCGGCGAGGGTGTGGCCGAGCACTACGACGAGTCGAGCGCCGACATGTTCGAGCCTGCCGTCGTCGGTCCGGTCGTCGACTTCCTCGCCGAGCTGGCCGGCGACAGCGCCGCGCTCGAGCTCGGCATCGGCACGGGCCGGATCGCCCTCCCGCTCGCGAAGCGCGGTACCCGCGTGCACGGGATCGACCTGTCGGAGGCGATGGTCGCGATGCTGCGCGAGAAGCCTGGGGCGGAGGCGATCGAAGTCACGATCGGCGACTTCGCGGCAGCGACCGTCGAAGGCACGTTCACGCTCGCCTATGTCGTCTTCAACACGATCATGAACCTGACGACGCAGGACGAGCAGGTCGCGTGCTTCCAGAACGTTGCGGCGCATCTCGAGCGCGGTGGCTGCTTCGTGATCGAGGTAGGCGTGCCGAGCTTGCGACGGCTCCCGCCTGGCGAGATGATCGACGTCTTCTCCTTCGAGAGCCCGACGAAGTTCGGGCTCGACGAGTTCGACGTGGCAAAGCAGGGCCTCGTCTCCCATCACTACGGGGTCGTCGATGGAAGGCTCGAAGCGCTATCGATCCCCTTCCGTTATGTGTGGCCGTCGGAGCTCGACCTGATGGCGCGGCTCGCGGGGATGGCCCTGCGCGAGCGCTGGAGCGGTTGGAAACGCGAGCCGTTCACGAGCGACAGCACCAAGCACGTCTCCGTGTGGGAGAAACCCCTTCGCTGACGAGCGCCGCTTTCGGCGCTGAACCGTCCTCGCAGGAGGCTGCGAATCAGAGTGTGTTCGCGCCCGCCGTGCCGCAGCGAGCGCCGCGGCGGTGGACATCGACCAGGAGGTACGAACCGATGCACAAGCTGCTCGCAACCATCGCAGTCACTTTCGCTGCCGTGGCGGTGCTGCCCGCGTCGGCCGCAGCGGCCACGGCGATCGAGTACGGCCTCATCGCCGCCCTCTGAAGCACGAAGCACGAGGCGCCTGAGGAGCGGTTGCTCCCCGGGCGCCGCGTGCGCTCAGGAAGCTTTACGAGCGATTCGCCGCTAGTCCAAGGAGCAGCGGCCGCGGCTGCGCTCTTCGTCGAATGCCGGCCAGGTGCATGTGGACTCCGAGGCAGTCGCGTGATCCGATCCCGGGTCGGACACGACCACTGCGGGCATCACGATCGCCAGTGTGGCGGCAACGGTTCCGAGGAGCTTTCGCATCACAAGCGATTCGCAGCACCGGAGCGGTCGGTTCAGCCCTTTCAGGCGAGCGTGGAATGGAGCACCACGATCGAGGCCGCTCCGAGCAAGGCGACGCCGGTGACCGGAACCGCCTGGGCGCCGAGCGGGCGCGTCTTCTCGTGGATCATGAGGGCGGTGAGGGCCGCCATCCAGACGAGGTTCGCGACGCCTACCGCGAACATGACGAGCATCAGCGCCCAGCAGCAGCCGACGCAGAACGCGCCGTGGCGAACGCCGAGCCGGAGCCCGCCGGCGGCCCCCCGCTCGTAGTAGCGAAGGAGGAACTGCCCCGGGTGGCGGCACCTGTCCAGGCAGGCGTCCTTCAGCGGTGTGAACTGGAAGGCGCCGGCGAGCGCAAGCACGGAGGCACCGAGAAGCCATTCGTGGTGGTGGAGCCAGGGGCTCGAGTCGACCGCTGCGTGCACGCCCACGTCGAAGAAGAAGGCGAGCAGGCCGAACGCCGACCAGACGAGCGCGTAACCGCCGAGGAGCCCGGCCAAGGCCGCCCCGGGGCGGGGCTGAGCGGCGGAGGCGGCTGCGAAGAGTCGCACGAGCGGCAGGCTCGACGGCAGCATCATCGCCGCGATCATGACCTGCCAGGCAAGCAAGAACAGCGGCAGCGCGGTCCCAAGCGGCGGGCCGCCGTCGATCAGCGCATCGTGGTGGAGCCCGCCGTCGGCATCGATGACCTGGAGGGCGATCGCCAGGGCCCAGGCCGCGACGATCGCCGAGATGACGACGACCGGGACCCCGGCGATCGCGCGGCCCGCGACGGCGTTCATCGCGGTCACGCAGGCTCCGAATGGACGAGCCTCCAGTCGGCCTGGATCGCGTTTCGACCCTCGAACGACCAGACGTAGTCGTACTCCGGCAGGTTCACCCTTAGGTAGTCGGCCTTCGACACGTACGCCGGCGACCCGGGAACTGTTGAGAAAAGCGAATCTCGCAGCGTGGTGGTCGACCCGTCCGGCGCCGTGTACGGGTGCATCTCACTCGAGACGGCCTCGCCGATCCTGAGCGTCCCTGCGCCGGCCCGGGTCTCGTGCACGATCGGGGCCCGCTTGACCTCGAGGACCTCTCCATACAAGCCGGCAAGGTCCCCCAGCGGGCCGCCGAGCTCGCCCGCGAACGCGTCGCGGATTGCCTCGAGCTGCTCGTCCGAGGCCTCGTCGCTGATGAACCAGACCGCCCGCCAGTTCCCCGCGAGGACGTTGCCGGGAATGCGATGGACGGTCACGAAGGACAGCCCCGATACGTCCACGCCACGGATCGTGCCGGTGTCGAAGTGGTAGGCATTGACCGCCTCACACGCGCCGTGGTCGGGATCCTCACCGATCCAGCACGGGCAGAGCACTCCGCACGAGCAGGCCTCGAGCAGCGAGCCCTCCAGTTCGTAGCCCGTTTCGGTCGTCGTCGCCATGAGTAGCCTCCTTGATTGAGAACGATCGTTCGCACTTGCATCGTTAGAGTACGATCGCTCGTGCTAATTTGTCAAGTGGACGCCAGCGAGTCCCCCATGGCGACGTATCCGACACGCAAGCGGCGCACCCGCCCCGACGGCGAGCGCAGCTACCGCACAATCCTGGACGCTGCGGCTCGCCTCGCAACCGTCGAGGGCCTCGAAGGCCTCTCGATTCGCCGGCTCGCCCAGGAGATCGGGATGAGCACGAGCGGCCTCTACGCCCACTTCGACTCGAAGCAGGATCTGCAGCTCGCCACCATCGCCGCTGCCGAGGACGTCTACATCGGCCAGGTCATCGAGCCCGCGCTGGAGGTCCCCGAGGGTCTGGAGCGTCTCGAGCTGCTCTGCGATCGCTATCTCTCCTACGTCAAGCGCGGCGTCTTCCCCGGCGGCTGCTTCTTCGCCTCCACCGCTGCCGAGTGGGACAGCCGCCCTGGGCCGGTCCACGATCGCGTGCTCGCGGTCCTCGCCGGCTGGAGCGAGCTGCTCGACGCGAGCGTGCGCGCCGCCCAGCAGGCAGGAGACCTCGAGCGAGACATCGACCCCGGTCAGCTCACGTTCGAGCTCAACGCTCTGCTCCACGAGGCAAACGGTTCGTACCTGCTCTTCCGTGACGCTGCCGCGCTCGACCGGGCGCGGCAGGCAATCGGCGACCGGCTCGCCCGCGCGCGAGCGTGACCGTGCATCCCCGAGGATCGAATGCATCGATCAAGGCGCTGACCTCCGCCTTCGCCGCTGCCGCCATCGTCGCCGGCTGCTCGGGTGGGACCGGCGACGCAGGCTCCGCTCCCTCCGAGTCGGCTTCGACGCCCTCCACCTCGACTAGCGATCCGACGTCACGGACCTCGACGACCGCGGCGCCCGAAGGTGCCCCGGCGCCTCCGCTGAGGCAGATGATCGGCCAGAAACTCGTCGTCGCGATGGACGGCACCAGGCCCTCGGAGTCCCTGCTCAGACGCGTGCGCCGGGGGAAAGTCGCCGGCGTCATTCTCTTCAGCCACAACTTTGGCTCGGCTGCGCGACTGCGCGCTATCACCAGGGCGCTGCGGCGCGCGGCGGCTGACGGCGGCCAACCGCGCCTCCTGATCGCCGTCGACCAGGAGGGCGGGCCGGTCAAGAGGATCTCCTGGATACCGCCGAGGCTCTCGCCACGGCGGATGGGCGAGCTGGGCTCGAGCGAGACGGCGCGCAGGCAGGGTCGGAGGACGGGGGCAGCCCTGCGGGACCTCGGCATCAACACCAACCTTGCTCCTGTTGCGGATGTCCCTGCCTCGGCTGCCTCGTTCATGTACCAGCAGGGGCGAACGTGGTCGTTCGGCGCCCGCAAGACGGCGCGACTCGCCAACGCCTTCGCCGTCGGGCTCGGCGATGGGCACGCGCTCGCAACGATGAAGCACTTTCCCGGCCTTGGCTACGCGAGGCGCAACACCGACGTCTACGTCGTCCGTATCGCGGCGACGAGACGCCGGCTCGCCCCGGGGCTCGAGCCCTACCGCCGGACGGTCGCCAGCCAGGTTCCGCTGGTCATGCTCTCCAACGCCGTCTACCGAGCCTACGATCGGCGTCACGCCGCCGGGTGGTCGCGGGCAATCGTGTCGGCCCTGCTCCGAGGCGAGTTCGGCTTCGAGGGCGTGACCATCACCGACTCACTGGACGGCACCGCCCGCGCGCGAGGTGTCCCCACGGACCGCTTGGCGATCCGCGCTGCGAAGGCGGGAACAGATCTGATCCTCTTGACCGGCTCCGAGGCAGCGTCGCGCAGCGTCTACAGATCCCTGCTCGACGCCGCCTCCGACGGCCGTATCAGCCGGGCGCGCCTGCTCGCCTCGTATCAGAGGATCGTCGCCCTGAAGACGGGGCTGTAAGCGGTCGACATCCGAGGCTTAGCCGGCTCCCCGCGTGAGCCCGATCAGGTTGCCGTCCGGCGCCTTGAGGACGGCGAGGCGGCCGCCCGGAACGTCGACGATGCCGGTGGCCGGATCGCCGTTCGTGACCTCGGCCGTGCCGAGCTCCGCGAGTGAGCCGTCCGCGATCTCACCGAGCGCGGTCGCCCCTCGGGCGACAAGGGCGCTGTGTGAGTCTTCGACATCGTCGACCTTCCAGAACACGAGCGGATGGTCGACCCAGGGTGCCGCCGTCAGACCTACCTCGACGCCGTCGCCGCTGAAGACGGCGAAGTCGTCGCCCACGAAGGCCGGCTCCCGGCCCAGCATCGCGGTCCAAGCCGTCACTCCGGCCTCGAGGTCACGCGCCGGAAAGACGACATTCGCAAAACCTTTCATCTCGCTCACGGTGCCGCTCCTTTGGTCGAGTTGACGGATGCTGTCAGAGCTGGAGACCAGACGCTTGCAGTCACCGCAACCGATCGCGCCCGCGAGCCAAACGACCAGGACACGTCCCCGTACTCGAAGGAGGCCGAGATGACCCGCCTTCGCCGCCTCGCTCTGGCCGTCGTCGGCTCGTGACGCTGCCGACCGCCGGATCCGCGCTCGCCGGTATCACGCTCACCGCGCTCGACTGAGCGCTGCACCAAGCCGAAGGGGCCGCATCGGCGGCCCCTTCGGAAGCGCTGCGACCAGCGCCTTAGTGGCTCGCCTGGCCCTCGACGTTGCCGACCTCGAGCAGCCCCACCTGGCCGAGGTCGACGTGGGCGAAGGCGTGGCTGACGAACGGGTAGAGGCCGGGCTCGTCGATCTTCACGTCGAAGATGCCGCCGCCCCCTGCCGGCACCGACACCGTCTGGACGCCGTCCTGCGGCGGATTCGTCACGTCGCCGTTGACCCAGGCGCGGTCGAGGATCGAGCCGACGACGTGGAAGTCGGTGTCGAGCGTCGGCCCGGCCGCGACGACGTAGAAGCGGACGGTCTCGCCGGGGTCGGACTTCAGCGGGTGGTTGACGTACTGGTTGGCGTAGCCGTTGAACGTCGTCCAGTCCGGCTCCATGGCCCGTGCCTTCTCCATGCTCAGGCTGGCGGGCTCCTCGAGGCCGCTGCCGCTCAGGTACCACTCGCTCGCGACCAGCACGTACTCGTGATCGGCCTTGGGCAGAGGCTTGGCGGGGTCGACGACGATGGCGCCGTACATGCCGTTGGCGATGTGCGCGAGCACCGGCTTCGTCCCGCAGTGGTACATGTAGACACCGGGGTCGTCGGCCTTGAAGCGGAAGGTGAAGGACTCGCCGGGGGCGACGTCTTTGAAGGCGACGTTCGGCGCGATCCGCGCGGCGTGGAAGTCGATCGAGTGCGGGATGGCGCCGCCGTTCACAAGCGTCATCTCGACCGTCTGGCCTTCCCGGACGTGGACGATCGGCCCGGGCGCGCCGTGGCCGTCGAACGCCCAGGTGTTGTACTTCACGCCGGGCGCTACCTCGACGACCATGTCCTTCAGGGTCATCTTCACCTTCACGAGGTCGCCCGCGGGGACGGCCGGAAGTGTGGCGCCGGTGGCCTTGTGGGCGGCCGCCAGCTCGTCTGCGTTCTCCGGGACGACTCCGGCGAAGCTCTCGATCGGGAGCGCGGTGTTGTGGTCCGCAGCGCCTTCGTGGGCCCCGGCCTGGCTCGCCGGCTGCACGGCCCCGGCGCTCCCCTCGTTACGGGCATCGCGGGCATCCGCCCACATCAGCAGGGCGAAGAACCCGATGACGGCCACCGCGAGGCCGAGCAGCATCGCGATGACTTTGAAGCCGGCCCCCGAGTCGGTCTCGAACCGGCGGCGGTGGTATGTGGGGGCGGGGTGTGTCGTCTTCCTCTCCTTCACTCAGTGTCTGTCCCGAGCGTAGGATGTCCCGCCGCGCGCGACTTCCGGGCAAGACCGCAGGTTGTACGGGACTCTCCGCAGGCTTCGCTGCGGCTTTCCCGCAAAGGCATCAAGGCGCCGAGTGCCGCCGGCCGGGTGACGACCGGCGGTACTGGGCGGCGGACCTCGCCTTAGGGGGTGACAGCGAGGTTGTCCCGGTGCCGGAGCGCTCCGCCGAGCGCCAGCACGATGAAGCCGATGCCCGCGAGGATCAGCGCGACCCCGACGACGATGCCGAACAGCGCGAGCTGCTCGGCCATGTAGGAGACGTTCAGGGCCGTCGAGAGCGCCGTCGCCGTCACCCACGTGTTCCGTGAGGCGTTCGGGACGGGGTTGCCTTCCTCGTCGGTCAACGCGGCCTCCTCGTCACTCGTGCCCGCCGGATTCTCCGGATCGTCGGCTGCGAGGAACCTGCCCATTTGCGCGTACGTCAGGCCGCCTGAGCCCTCGAGGGCGTGAATGCGCAGGTACTGGGAGAAGCAGCGGGCCTCGTCGCCCGTGTCGATGGGCTCGCCGGCTACGTCGCACGAGGGTGCGCTGACGTCGATCAGGCCCGCTTCCTCGATGCCCGGCTGGATCCCCGACGGGCTCATGTCCTCCGACCCGACGATCTGCTCGCGCTCGAGCTCGTCGCGGGTCGTGCTCCGCGCGTCGAAGCTCATGATGAGCGCTCCGATCCCGAACGCGATCAGGATGATGCCGGCGGCAACGCCGCCCCACTCGAACAGCCTTCGCTTGCTCATCGTCGCTCCTTCATCGAGGTTGGGTCGCCTCCGTTGGCTCGATCCGCTCCGCCATGTCTGCACCGGCTACGAGCACCGGGCAGGGGGAGCGGTCGACGACCTGGGCGCTGACGCTTCCGAGGAGCAATCGCCCCACCGGTCCGAGCCCGCGGGAGCCGACAACCACGAGGTCGTGGCCGCCCGCGCTCGCTTCGGCGACGATCCGCTCGGCGGGGTCGCCGTTTTCCATCTTCATCTCTGACTCGATGCCACGCTCGCGAAGGTACGCATGCGCTCGGGCCACGTCCTCGTGGGCATGAGGGCGCAGACCGACATGGCCTCCGGACTTCGAGCCTGCGCGTCGGGCGGGACGACGCTCACCACAGTGACCTCGCCGTGCCCGTCGGCTGCGAGCTTTGCGGTCTCTTCGAGCGCGTGCCGACTGTGCTCGAACCCGTCGTATGCCAGCAGGATCTTCATTCCGTTACCTCCTGTCGCCGAGTCTGAATCTCGTTCGCGCGCCCGGAATCAGCGGAGCCGCTGATTGCCGCTACGGGAAATCCACATGTTCCGCGCTTCGGACTACCCGCGCCAATCGTTCGGCAATCTCGTGGGCCGAGCCGGGGCCGTCGAGCGTTGCGATCGCCAGGAGCTCGCGCGCCGGGCGGGCGACCAGCGTGGTCGGACGTCCGCGCAGGCGTTGCGCCGAGGTCGCCGCCTCGACCGACTCGAGGTCGGCATAACGGATCCCTTCGGTGGTCGAGCGGCCGCCGGGCGCACCCGTCTCGAGCAGGAAGCTCGACGCTCCGAGCACGAGCTTCCCCGGCTTGATCGGTCCGTGTCCGGTGCGCCAGATGACCGCGTAGCCGTGTCGCATTCGGCGCAGCTTGGCGACTCAAGCTCTCCCGGACATCGGTGCCGAGCCCGATTGACACTGCGGCTTTCCCGTGGAGGTTTCCGTGAGAGCGCGGATGCGCGCGCACCGGCGCCGGGGCGAGCATGGCGGAATGTCAGGCAGCGATGACAAGCTTCACGTCCTCGTCGCAGGCGGAGGCGTGGCGGCGCTCGAGGCGATGATCGCGCTCCGGCGACTTGCCAGCGAGCTGGTCGACGTCGAGATCGTCTCGCCGGACGCCGATTTCTTCTACCGCTCCCTCGCCGTGGCCGAGCCGTTCGGGCTCGGTGAGGTGCTGCGCTTCGACCTGGCCTCGCTCGCGCGCGGGTGCGGGGCGAGGCACAGCCTCGGGACCCTGGTCGCGGTCCGCGCCGAGGACCGCCGAATCTGGACAGGCCGGAACGCGTCCTTCACGTACGACGCCCTCCTGATTGCTGTCGGAGCGCGGCCGCGAGAGGCAGTCCTCGGCGCGTTGACGTTCCGCGGCCAGGTCGACGTCAGGCTGGTCACCGGGCTTCTCAGCGATCTCGACCGCCGGCTCGTCCGCCACGTCGTGTTCGCCGTTCCCGGCGGAGTCACCTGGCCGTTGCCCCTCTATGAGCTTGCCCTCTTGACCTCCGACCACCTCGCTCGAGCGCAGAACTCGGCGGCGACGATCACGATCGTGACGCCGGAGACCGAGCCTCTGGCTCTCTTGGGGAGCGAAGCCAGCGACGCCGTGGCGGGCCTCCTCCGTGAGCGCGGGATCGAGCTCGTGACCGAGACCTATCCCGACCGGTTCGCAGACGGACAGCTGCAGGTCGTCCCCGCCGAACAGATCCAGGCGGACGCCGTCGTCTCCCTGCCGCGGCTCCGTGGCGTTCCGCTCGCGGGCGTTCCGCAGGACGAGAACTACTTCATCCCGGTCGACTCCTTCGGCCGCGTCGAGGATCTGGAGAGTGTCTACGCCGCCGGCGACATCACGACGTTCCCCGTCAAGCAGGGCGGTCTGGCCGCGCAGCAGGCCGACGTCACGGCGGAGACGATCGCCGCGGCGGCGGGCGCAGACCTGACGCCGGAGCCGTTCGAGCCCGTCCTGCGCGCGCTCGTCCTCAGCCGCTCGCCGCTCTTCCTGCGCACCGAGCTCGGCGGCGGCCGGGGGAACGTCTCGAGCGCCGATGCGGAGGCTCTCTGGTGGCCGGCGTCGAAGATCGCCGCCCGGTACCTCAGCCCGTATCTGGCGGAACGAGCCGGCCTCGCCTACGGGCCGGCCGACGAGCGGGCGTCACTCCTCTAACAGTCCCTCGGCGAGCGCGTAGCGCACGAGCTCGGCGCGGGTCGTCAGGCGGAGCTTCTGCATGATGTGCGCCCGGTGCGTCTCGGCCGTTCGGACCGAGATGAAGAGCATCTTGGCGATCTCTTGGTTCGTGTGGCCGAGGGCGAGAAGGCGCAGGACCTCTCGCGCCCGGTCCGACAACGGATCGGCGTCGGCGCGGGCTGCCGCCTCGGCCTCGGCCGCCGCCAGGCGCGCACCCAGAGCGGGATGGACGTATCGCTCCCCGGCGGCTACCTGGTGCAGCGCGGTTACGAGCTCGGTGTCCGCGGCTTCCTTGAGGACGTAGCCGGAGGCGCCGGCTGAGAAGGCCTGGCGGACGTAGCTCGGATCGTCCTCCATGGAGAGGACGAGCACCTTGGCGCCGGGAGCTTCCGCGAGGACGTCCGGCGTCGCCTCGATCCCGGACTGTCGGGCAGGACGACGTCCATGAGGATGACGTCCGGCT